>NZ_JAQVKA010000121.1 GCF_028694895.1 Sulfurimonas sp.
AAAAATAAATAGCTCATTTTTAGAGATAGTTGGTGATAACTGCTCTATCATTATAGGAAAAAATTCAATCATTGGAAATGGGTGTTATCTAAGTGCAAAAGAAAAAGACATAACTCTGAGCATTGGTGATGAGTGTATGTTAAGCAGAAATGCAAAACTTATGACGTCAGACGGACATCCAATACTAAAAGATGGAAAAATAATAAATAGTGCGAAGAACATTACTTTGAACACTAAAGTATGGGTAGCAGACGACGTAGTCATCTTAAAAGGCGTAGAAATAGGCTCAAACTCCATTGTTGGAATAGGATCAGTATTGACAAAATCAATCCCAACAAATTCTATAGCAGCTGGGAATCCTGCGAAAGTGATAAAAGAAAATATAAGTTGGGATTACTAATTAGTGTTATTTAACTCTTACGAATTTATTTTCGCTTTTTTACCTATTACATTTTTTATATACTTTTACTTATTACATAGTAGATTGATAACTGGTGCAAAATCTTTTTTAGTTTTTTCTTCTCTATTTTTTTATAGTTGGTGGAATATCTCATATCTTCCCTTAATCCTCTCATCCATGTTATTTAACTATACGATTGGAAACTCTTTAAATAAACAAATTAAATTATCTAAAAAATCTATTCTTACTTTTGCTATTTTGGCGAATTTATCTTTGCTTGGCTATTTTAAATATGCTGATTTTTTTATAGAAAATTTTAACTTTGCATTAAATGCAAATCTCTCTCTTTTACACCTTGTGCTTCCTTTAGCTATCAGTTTTTTTACATTTCAACAGATAGCATATCTGGTAGATAGTTATAGAGGAAAAACTGCTGAGTATGACTTTTTAAACTATGCCCTATTTGTTACCTTTTTCCCACAATTAATAGCTGGTCCTATTGTCCATCACAAAGATATGATGCCACAGTTTGCTTCTAAATGGAGATTAGTAAAAAGGTATAAAAATATTACTCTTGGCATTTTTATATTTTCTATGGGTTTATTTAAAAAAGTCGTAATTGCTGACACATTTGCTACTTGGGCGAATAATGGATTTGACAGAGCAGAAGTATTAAATGTGATAGAAGCATGGGCAACAAGTCTTAGCTATACATTTCAACTATATTTTGATTTTAGTGGCTATACAGACATGGCAATAGGTGCTGCATTATTATTTAATATAAGACTTCCTATTAACTTTAACTCACCATACAAAGCTTTAAATATTCAAGATTTTTGGAGAAGATGGCATATAACTCTGTCTAATTTTTTAAGAGATTATATTTACATACCATTAGGAGGCAGTCAAAGAGGTAATTTCAAAACTTATAGTAACTTAATGATTACATTTCTACTTGGCGGTTTATGGCACGGGGCTGGATGGACATTTATATTTTGGGGATTTTTACATGGCTTAGGCCTTGTTGTACATAGAGTATGGAGTAGCCTTGGCATAAAGATGCATACGTGGTTAGCATGGTTAATTACCTTTAACTTTATAAATATTTCTTGGATTTTTTTTAGAGCAAAAGAGTTTGATGATGCTATAAAAATCTTAAAAAGTATGTTTTTTGGAGAGTTGATTTTGCCATATCAAGCTATAGATAAACTCCCTTTTTTAAGTTCTATCAAGCAAGGAGTTGTATTTTTTGAAATCAATGCTAGTAGAGATGGAATCTTATGGTTAATTGGTGCTTTTATTGTAGTTTTAGCTTTAAAAAACAGCTCTTACTACATAACTCACTTTAAAGCAAATAAAAAAACAGCCCTTGTTACTTACCTGTTTTTATTATTTTCATTTATGAACCTTACAAAAGTAAGTGATTTTTTATATTTTAATTTTTAGGAAATTTAGATGAGTAATAAAAAATGGATATTATATATTTTAATCTCTTTAGCATTAACTCTTAGTGCAATAGCATCTATAAATTATTATATAGACTCACTATGGACATTTGAACATGAACATAAATTTAATCAGTACCAAAGAGGATCAAAAGAGAGAGAACAAAAAAGTAACGCACTCTACTTTAGATCTAAAAAATATGAAACAATCATTTTTGGAAGCAGTAGAATTACTTATATGAATCCTTATGTTTTGGATGACAAAACCTTTAATTACGCAGTATCAGATATGCAACCAAGAGAATATAAAGCTTATTTAGATTTTGCCATAACAGAAGCAAAACAACCAATTACAAGTGTCATAATTGGATTGGATTTTTTTGGTGCATTAGAGTATGAGCCCTTTATTGCTAAAGAGTCAAAAGTAATTTTAGAAAAAATCACTAGCCCATTTTATAAATACAAATTACTTTTTAGCCTTGACACCCTAAAACAATCTTTATCAAACATAAAAAATACATCTAAAAAACGAAACACAACATATAAATATAGTTACGTTAAAAGACAAAACTTTAATGATATAAATATTACTAAATATAACTCAAACATTCAAAAAGATATACAAGACTACCTTAGAGATAGGTATAAACACAAGTATGATGAAAATTACTTTTCTTATATTTCTGAGCTTATAAAAAGTTATCCAGAGATAAAATTTATCTTTTTTACAACACCCGTAAGCGAAGAACATTTTAAGGTTATACTATCAAAAGACCTATATCAAGACTATGAAAGATGGTTAAGAGAGAGTGTTCAAGTGGCTAGTGAGATAAATCACTTTATGTATAAGAGCGAACTAGCGGCCAAAGCTAATATATACTTTTCAGATTCAAATCATGCATATCCAAAAACATATAAGTGCTTAACAAATGAGCTTTTTAATAAAGAATCAGATTGTCCACGTACTAATATTATTATAAACCAAACTAATCTTGAAGAAAAACTAGAGCTATTAAAGTCATTAAACTTTCAATAATTCTTCAATAACTTTATTTAAGAGTTTATTTCTTTTTCCCTTGTCGCTTGGAATCATAAAATGCTCTTGGAGTTTTGCATCCCCTACACTTTTCCATCTCTTTGAGCTTGCAAAAAGTGTATCTGCAAAAAATGTCATTGTCGGAGTTCCAACAAGAGAGGCAACATGATATGTTCCCGTAGATGTAGAGACAAAAAGTTTAAAGTTACTTACTAGTTTTGCAAAATAGACAAGTCCTTCAAGTGAGAGATAAAAGATAACATCCACATCATAAAGCCTGTTTTGCATCTCTTCATAAAGCTCTTTTTCATCAGGGCCAAATGTTAAAACAACTTGATACTTGCCCTGTTTTACAACCTCACGGATTAAAATCTCATACTCATCAAGATTCCAATTTGCATCACTTGAACCGCCAAAACCGACATGAAAAGCGATTATCTCATCTTTTTGAATATCATGATTTGCACAAAAAACTCTATATATAAGTTCTTTATCCTCAAACGATAAAAGCGGCTTTTTATACTCCAAGCTTATATCAATAAAGAGTGCGCGGGTGAGTTCTAGGTTATACTCAAACTCAGCCATCTTTACTTCACTTCTTCTTTGAACAACGCGTTTGTTATAAAAAATCTGAGCAATTTTGGTTGCAGGTGCTATTCGCTTTGGTACTCTTGCTAAAAACTGAGCAACTGCGACACGAGTGTTTGAAAAAAGGGTAACAGAGGCATCTATTTTTGCACTCTTTATCTTTTTTACCAAACTCCAAATACTCCCACCATCATCCACAATGACCTCATCTATAAAGTCGCAAGACTCTGCTAGTGCCTTATTTAAAGGTGCCACACATGCTATTAGCCTATTTTGTTTGTTATATTGCTTTAAGACATACATAGCAGGAAGAGCCGTTATAAAATCGCCTAGTTTATCTGTTCTAACTACTAAAATATTCAAAAAAATCTCCAACTTCTTAATGGGCAATTTTATCTTAAAAAGGTTATAATTCGCCTTATGAAAGAGCCATATATCTGGGATAACTATTCCGACCAACCATATCCATTGCAAGACAAAGATTATAAAAAGAGGATGAGAAAAAGCCAGCTTTTCTCACTTGT
>NZ_JAQVKA010000122.1 GCF_028694895.1 Sulfurimonas sp.
GCAAAGATAGGCGCTAACTCTGTTGTAGTAAAACATGTTCCTGACAATGCAACTGCGATAGGAATACCTGCAAGTGTTATAGAAAAAGGAAGATGTAAAGATCCTCTTATGCATAACTTGCTTCCAGATATAAATAAAGAGATGTTTGAGTATCTACTAAAACGTGTAGCTGTTTTAGAACATATTTTGGTTGAAGATAACAAAGAGCTACTAGAACAAGATTTACAGTTAGAAAACATTTATGAATCATTCATTAGAGCAATGAAAAATTAAATTTATTTTAGTATAATTCGCCCAATATTTCCAACAAAGGGTTTTTCATGCTTAGTGATCGCGTAAACACACTATCTGAATCAATTACAATTGCAATCTCAACACTCGCAGGCGAATTAAAAGCCTCTGGTAAGGATATTCTTAGCTTCTCTGCTGGAGAGCCTGATTTTGATACTCCTCAAGTTATTAAAGACGCAGCAATAGCTGCTATTAATGAAGGGTTTACAAAATACACACCCGTTGATGGTATCCCATCTCTTAAAGCTGCAATAGCAAACAAGCTAAAAAGAGACAATAATCTAACTTATGCTCCAAATCAAATCATCACAAACAATGGTGCAAAACACTCTCTTTTTAATCTTTTTGCAGCAGTTATCCAAAGAGGTGATGAAGTAATCATTCCATCTCCTTACTGGGTTACATATCCTGAACTTGTTTTATACCATGGTGGAACTGTTGTAGAGATAGAGACAAATGATGAGAGCTCGTTTAAAATCACGCCAGAACAGTTAAAAAAAGCTCTTACTCCAAAGACTAAGATGATAATTTTAACTTCTCCTTCAAACCCAACTGGTTCAGTTTACTCCAAAGATGAACTAACTGCACTTGGAAAAGTTTTAGAAGGAACTGACGTACTAGTTGCAAGTGATGAGATGTACGAAAAACTAATCTATGATGGAGAGTTTACATCTGCAGCAGCTGTTAGTGAAGATATGTACAAAAGAACTATAACAATCAACGGTCTTAGTAAATCAGTAGCAATGACTGGTTGGAGATTTGGTTATATGGCTGCACATCGTACAGACATTATCCAAGCAACTAAGAAACTTCAAAGTCAAAGCACTTCAAACATCAACTCTATTACTCAAAAAGCTGCTATCGTAGGTTTAAATGGTGATGCTGATGCTGATATTGAGAAGATGAGATTAGCATTTAAAGAGCGTCGTGATGAAGCTGTAAAGCTTATAAATGCTGTTGATGGTTTAAGCGTATACAAACCAGATGGTGCATTTTATCTCTTTATAAACATAAAAAAAGTATCTAATGACTCTATGAAATTTTGTAAAGAGCTTTTAGAAGAAAAAGGTGTAGCTTTAGTTCCTGGTGTTGGCTTTGGAAGCGAAGGTTATGTAAGATTTAGTTTTGCAACAGATATACAAAGTATCCGTAAAGGTATCAAAAGAATCGAAGAGTTTATATCTGCGCGTTAAGGTGCGTAGATATCAAAATCTTTTACATAAATAATACTAACTCCCTGCCCTGTCTCTTTAACATCAACATCAACTCTTAACGATTTACTCAAAGAATACTGAAGTATCAAGCTCGATATCTCATCATTTTTATATACTATACGAACATTTTTGTTAAATCTAGCTCCTACTTCATAGCCAAGAGTTCCCTCTTTGTTTGTCAAAATATTTAAAGTATCTAGTTTTATAGTTCCAGAACTATTTATCATTTTTTTAATTCCACTTCCTAAGAGTAGCGTATTCATAGATGTTTTTGATGATGTGTCTTCAGAGGAATCAAAAATTGAAGATGCCTTTGAATCAAAGAGTATATAAGAGAGTATATCGTTTTGACTCATGGCTGGTTTTGAGGAGAAGAGCACAACTGGAGAGCTTACCTTGTTTGTAATATATATCTCTATATCTATATAATCAATCGTGTAGTAGTGTAGATTTAGATTAAGGTATGGATCTATCTTATCACCACCATAAAAATAGAGCTCACTCTCGTCAAATTCAAACACTTTGCCATCAAGATTTACTTCTCCGCTTTTAATGTTTAATGCACCAAAAAGCTCTAAATCTGAGCCTATTTCTTTGTATAAAACCAAAGATGGCTCAACCAATAAAGAAAGATTTTCTACCTTATAGTTTATAGATTTTGATGATGTTATGGTTATGTTTATTGCTCTTGTATCTTTTTGTTTTGACTCTTTAATATCTTGGATGATTATGATATCTTTATCGCTGATACTATAATCTTTTCTAGGCTTATACATAACTACACCGCTTTGTATATCTATCTCTCCACTGATATCTTCTTGCCCGTTTGCATCTATTGTTGCATGTAAGTCAAGCTTTAAAAACACATCCGCTTCAATGGATTTATAATGAAATTTATCACTAGAAAGAGAAAAATATCCACTCATATCACTACTCTTTAAAACTCCTCTAAGAAGAACATTATCATATATCCAAAACTCTTTGAACTCTATATCAAAATCCTTATTGAAGTTAATTCTTGAGGGTTTGTCTGACAATACTCTGCGGTTTAATGCACTTAAGTCATATTTGATTAAAATTAACTCTTTATCTCTATATAAAAATTCAAAATTGTTATCTTTTCCAGAAAAACTTCTCTTTGAATCAAGATTTAGAGTATAAAAAGGAAGTTTTACACTAGAAAATATTTCTAATGAATCTTTAAAGTTTATAGTAGATTTAGCTTCTACTTTAGCATCGAAAAATGCTTTAAAAGGCTTAATTCTAAGCTCTTTTAAGAATTTATCCATTGAGTTTATCTTGGTATCTACAACGCCTATTTTATTTTTTAAATCAACTCTATAATCAAAGGAAGCCGAGCCAATATTTACATAACCATCAGCCTTGTCTTCATTTACAAACATTGAGAGAGATGCAATATCTGATTTAGCAAACATTGAGATTTTAGAATTTTTTTTGTGTGCATTAAGAGTTACTTTTGAGAATCTTTTCAAATCATACTCTTTGTAGTGCAAAAACTCCTCTTTAGGATATATATTTGACTCTAAAGCACTCTCATTGTTCTCTTGCGTTAGTACCGCATCAAACTTAGCATAGATAGTATCTGCATGAATGACATATTTTTTAAAATCAGAAGTTAAAAAATTAGCTTCAATATCTTTTGCACTAAACTTTGCATAAGCTCTCTTGGAAGAATACTTGGCATCTATGACAAATGTATCAAATGGGATATCACTATCTTTTGTAATTAGTTCTGCCATTGTTTTAGAACTAAATTCTATATTTTTATCCATATCAATATTCTGCACTATAGCTGCTTCAAACTCTTTATATATCGCTTTATAGTCTGCTTTAATAGTTAGGTTTTCATTGTCAATAAAATATGTAAGATTAAGCTTAACATCTTTTATAAAAAAGTCTGAGAAGCCCTTTAGCCTTGCCTCACTTGTAGTTGTTGATAGATTTATTTTTTCAGAGTCTATCTCAATGTCTGCTATAAATTTTTTTGGTTTATACTCTAAAGCAGAGTTGTACTTTTGTTCTATAAAATCTGAGATAATAAATGAAGAAGCTCCCTTTAAAGTTTTATCTTTTAAAGAGCCTAAGAACTCTATATCTGCGTATTTTGTCTTTGATATCAAAGAGACTTTTTCTATATCAAAATGCTCTTTAAAGCTAAGTTCATCGCCTATAAAGTCAAATGAAATCTTCTCTTTTTTATAATTTATAGTGCCATTTTTAACTTTTACTTTTGATATATTAAAAGCGATATTTATTGAATCATCACTATTTTGCAGTGATAAAAGTAGCCTATCTAACTCTATTTTCGCTCCTAAAGCGTCTATATAAGCAACTCTTGGTATTGGGCTCAATAGAGAGAAAAAGTTGTAACTTATACTTAGTTTATCTACATATATACTATCTTCATAGACAAAGCCATAAACTTCA
>NZ_JAQVKA010000123.1 GCF_028694895.1 Sulfurimonas sp.
GAGAGAGTATCATAAACATTTCCCTCCTCAGGCTGAAACTTTTGAATAGTCGTAAATATCACTCCACCGCTTGCGACTTTGAGCTTTTGTTTTAAATCTTCTCTATCTTCTATTTGCATAGGTTCTTGTCTTAGCAGATTGCCACAACTAGCAAAGGTATCAAAAAGCTGATCGTCCAAATCATTTCTATCAGTAATCACAAGCACGGTTGGGTTACTCAGAGCTAAAACAATTTTACCAGTATAAAATACCATAGATAGTGACTTCCCGCTTCCTTGCGTGTGCCAAACAACTCCACCTTTTTTATCCCCACCTTCACTACTTGCGCTTATCGTTCTTTGGACTGCTTTATTTACCGCATAGTACTGATGATAAGCGGCTAATTTTTTAACAGTTTCAATAGTTACGATGCCGTTCTTGTCCTCTTTTTTAGATTTCTCAAAAACTATAAAACTTCGCACCAAGTCAAGCAAGACAAGAGGATTTAACATTCCATTTATAAGTGTTTCTATCTGAGGAATCAGCCTTGAAGCTTCGCTTTCTCCATCGCTTGTTTTCCATGCCATATAACGACTAAGTCCAGCTGAAATAGTTCCAGCTTTTGCCTCTATACCGTCACTAATGACACAAAAAGCATTGTAAGTAAAAAGTGATGGGATGAGTGATTTGTAAGTGCCGATTTGATTGTGTGCTGATTTTATAGTGGCATTTTCATCAACTGCATTTTTAAGTTCAATCACCACCAAAGGTAAGCCATTTACAAATAGGATGATATCTGGTCGTTTGTTATGCCCATTTTCTATGATAGTAAATTGATTTGCCACTACAAAATCATTGTTACTCACATCATCAAAATCTACCAAATGCACAATCTCACCACGAGTGATGCCGTCTCTTTGTATATCAACTTTTACACCTTCTACTAAGAGTTTATGAAATGTTTCATTGTCGCTTAAGAGTTCGCTTGATTTGATTCTCTGGGTCTGTTTTATAGCATCTTCTATGGCACTCTGTGGCAAAGATGGATTGATTTTCAGAGCAGCATTTAAAAGTCTATCTTTGAGCAAGACCTCTTCATGATTTCGTTCAAGTTCTGGAGCATAAATGTAGTTGTAGCCAAGCTTTTCAAAAAGCGTAAGCGCAAAAAGTTCTATTTCATTTTCTGTAATTTTATTCATCATAATTTCCTATGTGGTATGTGCAAAATTTGCACATACCACGTTATCATTTATCATCTTCTTTATTTTTTGGCAAAGCACTTTGTTTTATCATCTTTTTTGCTATCACCATTTTGAGCTACGAGATAACAAGCATATCTTGTAAGCATTATATCTTCTATGGGTCGTTGTGTATTTAAGCCTATTGATACCATTTTCGTGACATCGCGAAAATGGTCTGATATTTTTATGCTAGAGTTTTCACAAGCTGTTTTTGCTTTTTGAATTACATTTGCAAAATTTTCCCATCTTTCATATCCAAGGACTTTCTGCAAATCTCTGGCAAACCAATATTCTATACTACTATTTTCAATGGAAAGTTTTAGTATTTTTGAGGTTATTTTGTATGGTGGAGTATAATTATTCATCTTTTACCCCTCCAATATATTTACTATCAGATTTATGACGGTATCTTTTTGTTTCGGGTCGCTTTTAGCCGTCATAAGTGCCAAAGCCACTAAGGCATTATCATTTATCTTTAGTTCGCCGTTTGTTTTGTAAAGCCTATTGTTTTTGGATAAAAAAAGTATAAACATAAAAGCACCGATGCGTTTGTTACCGTCATTGAAAGGATGTCCTTTGATGATGTAGTAGAGAAGATTTGCTGCTTTTTCTTCTACACTAGGAAGCAAATCAACACCGCCAAATGTTTGGTAGATATTTCGTACTATGCCGTCAAACTCTCCAGCCTTTTCTCTTCCAAAAAGTTCTGTAGCTTCGCCCTTTTTTATAAGTTCGGTTTTAAGCTGTGCGATTGCCTCTTTTGCTTCGTCAAAATCTAAGATGAACTTTGCCTCTTTTGGTGCAAAATTGCACTTCAAAGAGTCTTCGTCATACCCTTGCAAAAGCGACCAAGTGCGAGAGTAGTTCAAAATAACATCAAGCAAACCTTTTGCTTCGTTTAGTTCTAATTCGCTTTTTGAGATAGTATCTTTGAGTAATGATATAGTCTCGTTTAGCTCTTTTAAACCCTTTTGCTCTAGCCTTTTTTGGTTGATGGCATAACCGTTTATAAGGTACTCTTTGAGAACCTTTGTTGCCCAAATACGAAATGCCGTACCCCTTTTTGACTTGACACGATAACCGACTGAGATAATTACATCGAGGTTATAGTATGTAACATTATAGTTTTTACCGTCACTTGCAGTTGTCCGGAAATTCCGGACAACTGCATCTTTCTCAAGTTCACCCTCTTTGAAAATGTTGCCTATGTGTTCAGAAATAGTCTTTTTACTTTTATCAAAAAGCACTTCTAACTGTTTTTGGCTAAGCCACACCGTCTCATTTTCAAGCGATACATCAAGCTTGACCTCTCCGTTTGTGTCCTCATAGATGATGATTTGGTTGTTTGGTTCGGTTGTCATTTTACATCTTCCATATCATCAAATAAACTTCCTTGATGTTCTTCTAGCCATTTTTGATATTTTCGTTTTTTTCCAGCTTCTCGTAATTTTAGTTCTCCAAGTTCTAACTCTTGTGTTCCAAAAACTTGTAGCACTCTATAACTTCTACCTTTCTCGTCGCCAAATTCATCAAAAGTAACTTTTATCTCAAGATGACAATTTATCAATGAGCCATTAGAAAATTTATGTTTCCCCTCTATAACTTCTTGTTTAAATTTAGAATCAGCCATACTAAAATCAATTTTTTCATTTTTATATCGTCCTCGCCAGTTATATTTTCCTTCTTTTAAAACTGGTGAAATTATCTCTATCATTGCATCTTCATCTTCTGAAATAGTTGTATCATCATGTAAAATGAAGTTTTTAAAATCTTTTCGTTCCACTATATATTCATCTTCATTATTCTCTAAACTTCTATATCCAATCTTCTCTACTTTTTCATAAGCATCAATTTTTTTATAAAAATTTGAAATATATTTTTGCACGAGTTTGTCATTGAGTTTTTTCTCTATTTGCTCTTCTATTTCTAGTGTTTTTTGCTGATTGTCTAGCTCTAAATTTTGAAGCGTTGCTTCTTTGATTTTTTTATCCAAAGTTTCTGCTTGTGTATCTCTTGTAGCATAATGGGTAATAATATCATTCAATGCGGGTGCTAAATATTTTAAAGCTCCTACTACCACAACTCCAGAAAATGTTAGATACTCAATAACTCCGCCCTCTTGATAAGCTTCTGTTTCGATATTTAACTCACTATCTAAAAGTTCACCTATCCTTTTGACTGCTTCAAGAAAATCTTTTTCCGCTTTATTCCTCACAAAAGCGTTCATGGCATGTAAGTTGTCTTTAAGATAATAGTGGAGTTCAAATTTTTGAGTTATATTATTCATTCACAACTCCAATTTCAATATCCATCATTTTGTTGTAATGTTTGATATTGCCTGACTCATCAAATATTTTTTTAAATGCTTCTTTGAATAAACTCACATCAATCTCTTTAACATCAGAAATATTTGTTTGGTCGGAATGAGACTCTCTATCTATGTATCTTAAAAATGCACTATATTTTATAGAGTCAAGTTGATTGACTGATTCTTTCATCTTTTCATTATCTATAAATCCAAAAAAATTCTCGAGTATATTTCGCATTGCATTTGCCAAAATATTGTCATGAGCATTTCCATTTTCATGGTCTTTTAGTATTTTCCAATAAGCCTGATAATCATTTTGTATCTCATCTTGTGTCATTTCTAAAATTGAAGAAGATTTATCATTGCCTCTAACTATTCTAAAAAGCTTTTTATCTTTTT
>NZ_JAQVKA010000124.1 GCF_028694895.1 Sulfurimonas sp.
TAACAAAAAACATGACAAATAGACTACCAACAGATATTGCTAGCCTTTTTCTTAATTCAATTAAATGTGGTTTTATTTCATCAAACATTTTTATTATCTTCTTCTAATTTTTCTTTAGTTTTAGTACTTTTTTTCTTAGGTAGAGTCACTTCTTTAGGCTTGTTGTCTGGGATACTCTCAGTTTTTGGAGTATCAAAAATATCTCCAAATGTGTCATCTTCTAAGGTTGTTAGTTTTGCCGCCATCTGTTTTATGTCTGTTGCACTCTTTACTTGATTTGAGGCATCAAGTAGCTCTTTTTTATACGCTAATGCCTCATCTTTTATGCTCTTTACGTGCATCTCTTCTTCTATTGTGCTCTTCATAGTGTTTATAGTGTTTTTAGTATTTCTAAAAAATTTAGCTATCTGGACCATAGCGTCTGGTAGTTTATCTGGACCAAGAAAAAGAATAGCGATTATAGCGATAACAAGAATTTCAGTAAAACCCATACCAAACATAATAAATCCTCAAATTATAGTGAAGAGGGATTCTAACTAAAAAATAATTAATCTATGATATAAACAGAGCAATCTCATCAGCTAGTAGATACTCGTTGTTGTAAAAAGTATCACTTTCTAATGAGAGCTTTTTTTCATCAACCAAGATATTGGCACGTTGAAGCTCTTTTTCATTTAGTATATTTTTATGAACTCCAACACAAGAGCGAAGGCCCAAAAATATCTGCTCTATTTTCTTATCCTCTTGGCTTAAAGACTCTGTTTTTATCAAAGTTGGATTGTTTATATACTCCTCAACATCAGAAGTTGGATAGTACCTTTGTAGGCCAAGTTTGCCAACAGCACCACTTCCAAGCCCTATATAATCTTTATAACGCCAGTAGCCAAGATTATGAGTACTTTTATACGTGCCAAAGTTACTTATCTCATACTGCTCAAATCCATGTTTTTTGATAGTTTTAAATAACCATGAAGTAAGGCTCAATCTCTCTTTTGACATATGTGGTTTTGATTGAAATGGAGTTCCCTCTTCAATAATGAGCGCATAGGCACTAAGATGATTTATAGGAAGCGAGATGGCTGTCTCTAAGTCATATTTTAAAAGCTCTTTTGTATCACCGAGCGTTGCATAAATAAGATCAAGTGAAATGTTTTTAAAGCCTACTTTTTTGTCACTTAAAACTGCTTCTTGCGCTTGGTCTGCACTATGTGCTCGGTTAAGGATTTTAAGCTTCTCTTTGTTAAAGCTCTGAACACCAAAACTTATACGATTTACTCCAAGCGCATACATTCCCTCAAGCCACTCATAGGTTGCGCTGTTTGGGTTTGCTTCACTTGTTATCTCGATGTTATCTACAAGGTATGGTTTTAGTGTTTCAAATAGTGTTTTGTAATGTTTTGGCTCAACAGTAGATGGAGTTCCTCCGCCTATAAAAATAGACTCAATGGAGTTTTCTTTAACATCAAATCTCTCAAGTTCAAATTCAAGCTGGGTTGATAGGGCTCGCATATAGTTCTCTTTTAGATGAAACTTATCTACATAAGAGTTAAAAGCACAATATGAACATTTTGAGTCGCAAAAAGGGATGTGAATGTAAAGTAGCAAATATCTTCTCCATAAAGTGGGAATTATAGCTTGTTTTTATTTTTTATTGCTCACAATTAAAGTAAGATATGATAGAGTTTTTAGTATTAATTGAATTTATAAAGTGTGGTTTTTTTTGAATGATATAGCAACAATAGAAGACAACCTATCTAGATTGGGTAAGCTTTATACAGATGGTGATGAGAAACAAAAGTTAGTAATATCTTCACTCTTGGAGGAGATACTTAGCTGTAAAAATATGGATGATATTCATCTACAAATCGATAAGATGGATGAGGCGACAGACCTACCAAATAGAACGGCTCTGATGAGAGATATTTCAAAGCTTCAAGATGATGCTATGCTTGTTATGTTACATATAAATCAGCTAGAGCCTATCAAACAGCTGTATGGTTTTAAGATGGCAAGAGAAGTTATCATTGATAAATGTAATAAACTCAAAGAGATAATTACAGAAAAAGAAGTCACTCTTTATAGCTTAAATCTTCAAAAATTTGCAATCCTTATAAAAAACAGAACTCTTTTTGAAAAATACCTCTCCATTTTACAATATTATATTTTTAACAATATAGAAAACAGCCTTTTTTGCACTGAGGATGGAGAAGAGATAATCTCTGATTTTACAGCTGGTATCTCTTATGGAAATGAACATTTACATTATATGGCAAATATTGCACTTCAAGAGGCTCTCTCGCTAAAAGAGAGATATAAGATATATGAGAATAAATCTGAAGATATGTCTTCGAGAAAAGCTGTTCTTAGCAAACACCGTGTATATAAAGAAGCCCTTCATGATGGGCGTATAGTTCCATATTTTCAACCAATAATAGATTCAAAAGATGGTTTTGTTATGAAATATGAAGCACTTGCAAGATTAGAGCTATATGATGGAACAATTGTAACTCCGTATGATTTTTTAGATGCAGCTATTGAAGATAATACATTTGAATTTTTTACAAGACAGATGATGCAAAAAGTCTTTCAAGTTTATGAGAGAAACAGTGTTAATTTCTCTATTAATTTGACATATAAAAATATAAATTCTCAAAGCATGCTTGATTATATAAAAAATAGATTAGACAAATATGGTGGAGATAGAATTACTTTTGAGATAGTTGAGACTGAAGAGATAGATGATTATGAAGTTGTAGAGAGATTTATCAACATGGTTAAACTCTATGGAAGTAAAATCTCTATTGATGATTTTGGCTCTGGGTACTCTAATTTTACAAATCTCATAAAACTCAATATTGATTTTTTAAAACTAGATGGAACGCTAATAAGTAAGATTTTAACTGATGAAAAATCAAGATTTATGGTCAAAGGGCTTATTGAATTTGCAAAAAGCACTGAAATAAAAACGGTGGCAGAGTTTGTAAGCTCATATGAGATAGCTCAGTGTGTTAAAGAACTTGGAGTTGATTATCTTCAAGGATACTATTATGGAGAGCCCAAAAGGGCTCTGTTTTATGGCTTAGAGTAGAAGAGGGCTCTATTTAGAGAGATTACTTAGTGTATGGATAATCTCATCCATTTTGTCGCTAATTAAGCTAACTTCACCAGAGATATCATTTACTTCTCTAGCATTTTTGTTTAGTGCATCTGAACTCTCAGAAATTGACTGAATAAGAACATTTGTAGTAGCTGAAGTCTCAGCTAAACTCTTTTGAGTTCTCTCTGCTAGTTTACGTACTTCATCTGCAACAACTGCAAAACCACGTCCATGCTCACCAGCGCGGGCTGCTTCAATGGCTGCGTTTAGTGCTAAAAGGTTTGTCTGCTCAGCGATATCGCCAATGGTTGCTAAAATAGTTTTTGTCTCATTAGCATTTGTTACTAGAGTTTGAAGGTTTTCAACCATATCATCCTCTTTTTGCGCGACATTATGTATTCTCTCAACAGCACTATTTATCATGCTCTTTAAATCTTTAATAGTTGAGTTTGTGATAGTAGAGATAGTGTCATTTAGTTTTTTAGATGACTCAACAATAGTTTTTTGACTATCACTGTTTTTTTCTTCCATACCTTGAAGAGCTTGGCCTAGTTGGTTGATATTGTTTAACAACTCAGCCATTTTAGCCTCTACATGTATTTCGCTTCTTGTCCCAAAGAGACCTTTTGAAAACTTTTGAAGTGTATCTATCGCAATATCGATATTTGCTTCAGAGGAATCAAGCATATTGTTAAGGCTATTTCTTAGTATATGGACATAAGGAGTTTTTGAATCAGACGCAATTCTCCCTGAACAATCTACTCTTGCAACTTTATCTGTTAAAAGTACCATCTCACCAGCTA
>NZ_JAQVKA010000125.1 GCF_028694895.1 Sulfurimonas sp.
ACTACTCAAACCATCTTTTCATAAAAGACTATATGGGAGTTTAGAAGTAGATAATAGTATGACGAAGAAAAAGTTAAATCTGAGTAATCCATATAGCGTGGAAGAGGGGATAAGGCTTATGATAAAAGGAGAAGAGGTTTGATATATATAGCACTTTTGACACTCTCATTTACTCTTACATATTTCATAAAAAATTACGCTATAAAAAAGTCACTTGTAGCAGAGGTAAATGAGCGAAGTTCTCATACAGTGCCTACTCCTCATGGTGGAGGGATTGCAGTTGCCATTACATGGTTAGTTGGGCTTTTGTATCTTTATATTACCTCTCAAATAGAGTCTTCATTTTTTTACGCTTTGATGTTTGGAGCTATCATTTCTATCGTTAGTTTTTTTGATGATATATATGAACTAAGCCCTAAAATAAGGCTTCTTGTTCAAGCTGTGGTAGCGGTGATGGGGCTTATTGCTCTTGGTGGTTTGGATACGCTATCTTTTGGGTTCTTTGATATCTCTAGTGGCTTCGTGAGTAATATTTTTGCATTTTTGATGATACTTTGGTATATAAATTTGACAAACTTCATAGATGGTATAGATGGTTATGTTGGTTCAGAATTTATATTTTTAAGCATAGCTGGATTTCTGTTTTTTGGTGGTGGACATTTTATAGTTCTATCTGTTGCTACTTTAGGGTTTTTATATTGGAACTGGTATAAAGCTCAGATATTTATGGGTGATGTTGGTAGTACGCTTCTTGGATACACTATAGCTATCATCACAATCTACTATGCAAATCAAGAGCCATCAAATCTTTGGATTTGGATTACACTTTTTGCTCTTTTTTGGTTTGATGCTACTATTACACTAGTGCGAAGAAAGCTAAATGGTGAGAAACTTTCTCAAGCTCATAAAAAACATGCTTATCAAAGGCTTACACAAGCTCTATGGAGCCATGCAAAGGTCACGCTTTATGCAATAGGCATAAATCTTATAATTTTTTGTTTTGTCTATTTTATACCAAATATAGCGATTAGCTTCTTTGCAACTTTGCTGCTACTCTATGGTGTGATGAAGTTTGTGGATAGTAAAAAGAGCTTTATTAAATAGTTAGAGAGATAGCACTTTTAATAGCATTTATATAGCTTAGAGTTTTAGCTTTACCCTCGTAAGCGATATCAAAAGCAGTTCCATGGTCTACTGATGTTCTTATGATTGGTAGGTTAAGTGAAACATTTATGCTCTCATCAAAATAGAGCGCTTTTAAAGGCGCTAATCCTTGATCGTGGTACATGGCGATAAAGTATCTATACTTATCTCTAAAGTGTGGCGTAAAAGCTATATCTGGAACTATTGGACCTATAAACTGCTCAAAGCCTACTTTGTTGTTTGCACTTTTGATAGCTTTTGTGATTATAAGCTCTTCGTGCCCAAGTACACCATTATCTCCAGCGTGTGGATTTAGTCCAAGAACAGCTACTTTTTCATTTTGCACTGAGTTGTGAAAATCTAGAAAGAATTGTTTTAGTCTTTTGTATTTTATAGATGAAGCAACATCTTTTAGTGGAATATGCTCGGTAAATAGAGCTACAAACATCTTCTCACAACCAAGCATCATGATTGCATCTTTTTTAAAATGCTCACGCAGTAAATCAGTATGACCTTTGTATTTTAATCCAGCTAACATCCATGCTTCTTTATGGATAGGCATAGTTACGACTGCATCGGCTTTTTTCTGTTCACACAAAGATATGGCATGCATAAAAGAGTCATAAGAAAACTTGCCAGAATCTTTATCAACACACCCTTTTTTTATAGTAAACTCACCGCTAACTTCGGATATTTCAAAGTTTGAAGGAATGTCATAGCCTAAAAGGGTGGAGGCTTGATTTAGCATGTATGAGTTTATGCAGTAGATAGGAGAGCAGAGTTTTGAGACCTCTTCATGAGCCTTTAACGCTATCTCAATCCCGACTCCGTTTAAATCTCCAACGCTTATAGCAATGCGAGGTTTACTCATCTAGTTGTTAATCGCTTCATCTCTTTTATAGCTTCTGACAAACCGCTAAATACGCTTCTAGCTATGATACTTTGACCGATATTTAGTTCAGTTATCTCAGCTATCTTCATCATCTCATGAACATTATGGTAGTTTAGTCCATGTCCAGCGGCAACTTCAAGACCAATTTTTTTTGCATGTTTTGCAGCTTCGTCTATTGCCAAGATTGATCTCTCAAGTCTGATATAAAGCTCATGGCGAGGAAGTTCTAGCTCTTTTACAGAGTGATTTGAGTGAGGGAGTGAAGAGTTTAGCATAGCGTATAGATTTGCAAAAGCTCCAGTATGAAGCTCAACCATCTCAGCGCCCAACTCTTTTGACTTCTCAACCGCTTCTATGGTTGGGTCAATAAAAAGTGAAACTGGGATAAGATAGTCATGCAGAAGCTCTATCGCATAAGCTATCTCATCTTCGTACCCAAAAACGTCAAGCCCACCCTCGGTTGTTACTTCTTCTCTTTTTTCAGGTACTAAAGTAGCGCGGTGCGGTTTTAAATCAGTTACTATGTCTAAAATAGCTCTGTTTATAGAACATTCTAAGTTTACGCCAACATTAGAGTACTTCATGATAGCGTATGCATCAGCATCTTGGATATGTCTTCTATCTTCACGAAGATGGATGGTTATCTGATCTGCGCCGCTTTGAGTAGCAACATAAAGAGCGTTTAATATATCTGGATCATTTACTCTTCTTGCTTCTCTTAAAACTGCTACATGGTCTATGTTTACGCCTAGTTTCATATTACTCAAATTAAAATCCTATCTATTTTCTATGCATAGGATGTTGATAATCAGTTTTCTCACACGCGCTAAATGTAGCCATAACTCCGACTGCTAAAAGAGCCATTAAGATAATTTTTTTCATCATTAATCCTTTAAAAAGTTTGTTTGATTATATCATCTATACTGTTTATATCGTCTGTATTTGCAAAACAGCTTTTATCTCCACAAATCATAAAGCCTTTATCCTCAGAAGCCTTCTTTAGCACAAAAGGGTATTTCAGTGAGGCAATTTTAAGTGCGTTTGACTCAAGGTTTTTTTGCTCTGATTTTATAACTCTATCTCCCTTTAAGTAACGAAGCATTTGGCGTAACATGTAAGGATAAACAACAGGGCGTCTTCCTAGCTCGTATGAGTTGTACTCTAATGTTTTAAAAGCAAAATGAGTGTATTTTTCATCTTCTAAAAGTGTGCCAAGAGAGAGTAGGACATCAACGATTATAGCAACTGAGCTTGTATATGTATTGTCAGAGATTTCTGCTTTTGTTTCAAACTCTCCTACACTAAATCTCCACGTGCCTTTAGTATAAAACTTCTCTAGTGCAGAGTTAGCAAAGTGCTGAGCGCGGATTAGATAAATCTCATTTTGAGTTGCGTTAAATGCTTTGATAAGAGCTTGCGAGAGAAAAGCATAATCTTCTAAAAAAGCCTCTACTTTAGGGCTTTTATGGATGAGAGTTGTATGATAGAGTTTAGTATCTAAAAGCATTGTATCTAATAGAGCGTTTAGAGATTCTATGGCTCTTTGCGTATATTTAGCGTCAATTTCACCTAAGTTAAAGAGTGCTTTTATCATCATAGCAGACCATGATGTTTGGATTTTTTTGTCGATAAATGGATACTCTCTTTTAGCTCTTAAAGATTGAAGAAGAGTTTTTATCTTATCAAATCCATCAAATCCGCTCTCATCTCTAAATCGTATGATATTTTTTCCCTCAAAATTTCCGCTTTTACTAACGCTTAGTGCATTTAAAGTAGTCTCTATATTTGAGTAGTTGTTATCTTTTAAAAGGTTATAAACTTCATCATAACTATATACAAAGTAAGTTCCCT
>NZ_JAQVKA010000032.1 GCF_028694895.1 Sulfurimonas sp.
AGTCCAGAAGCTTCATAGGCAAAGAATACTCCAGCTTGATATTTTGCTCCACTAGCATCTTTGTTTAACTCAACATGCTCTTGATAGACTTTTTTATGATTTTTATATGGTCCATCTTGCTCTTCTAGGGTAGCTCCATTTGCATCAACTATCGTTACGTTTGCTCCTTCTCTTCCAAAAACACTTTTTTGTACATGTTTTATTCCAACTAAAGGCTCAAACGAGGTTTTTAGAAGATATGGCGAATCAGGAAATAGATCATATAAAATCTTCAACATCCCTTTTGATTGAAAAAGAAGTGTATATGCTGGATTTAAAATAATAGCACTTTGATTTTGCATGATAGATGTTAGCATGGTAGCTAGTTCTGGCTCATCAGTTGCTATATCTTCCCAAGGGTAGAGTTTAAACCAATACTCGTATTGGTTATCATCTCTATCATATATACCGTCTTCATCAAACTTAACATCTCCAAGATACTCAAAACCAGTGTTAAACCCAGCATCAGTTGCAATCTGCTGAAGCAGTCTTGTAGTCGCTTCTTCTTCATCATTTCCAGCGATTGAGGAGAATAGTATCTTCCATCCATCATATCTCTCATCAAAGAGTTCTGTATCATCAAAGAGAGTAACTAGGCGTTTAAAGTTCTCTTTTATGGCTTCATATAGATTGTTAAACTGTTCTGATTCATCCATGTTATTGCTCTTTAAGAGGGCCCACTGTAGAAGTGCACTCTCAAAAAGTGATGTTGGGGTATCTGCATTAAACTCTAATAGTTTTATAGGTGCTACATTAATTCCGCCAGCAAAGTCAAATCTAGAGTAGATATGCCAGTGAACATCATTCTCCCAACTCTTCTTTATAGCCTCAATTAGATTAAAAGGGATACCTAGCTCAAAAAAGAGGTTATTTTCTATCACATACTCAGCTGCTTTAGCATACATATCATATATCTCATTTGCAGCCACGTAATAAGCCTCTGCTTCATCATGAGTTACGTTTACAAGAGTATCGCTTATATATCTGCTCTCATCGCTATCTGTATGCCATGTAAAGCCTAGCTCTTCAAGTTGCTCTGTTTTTAGAGGTTTGATTTTAGTTAAGTTTATCAAAAATTAACTCCCATAAGATTTGTTTGAGGTTGATGAGCCACTAGAGCCACCAAAGAAACTCTTCTTAGCAGATGATGAGCCCTTTGAGGCTCCACTTGCTGAGCGAGAGTAAGCGCTTTTGTTTACTGCAGATGACTTTGATGCAAAGTTCTTGTTATTCATCAAAGCATTTCCTATCATATTTCCTAAAAGCGAGCCTGCTGCAACTGCTAAAATTGTTCCGGCAAGGCCCATTCCAGCGCTTCCTTCATTGCTACTAATTGTCTCAGATGTGCCATCTTGAACTTTTTTATACTCCTGCTCAGCAAGAGCTTTCATCTCCGCTTCATTCATGAAACGCTCAGTTTTTCCTCCATTTGCATCTATCTCTCGGATGATAGCTCTGCTTGGGCCCTCAGTTGGCATCTCTTCTACTACAATGTATTTTCCATTTGCTTGTTGCTCAATTACTAGAAATTTATTTTGTTGTTGTTGCTCGCTTGATTCGCATCCGCTAAGAACGCCCATCATAATTATGCCAGCACTTCCAAGTGCTACACCGTTTGCAATTGAGTAGATATGTTTCATTAAATCAAATCCTTTTTCTTTATAGTTATTGTTTTAGAGAGTTCATTATCATAGAATGTTATCTCTTCTCTTCCATCATAAATAATATTACCAATATATGTAAATTTAGCGCTATGTAGCGTGATGTTTTTTTTCATAAACATTGCCTCTCCAGCCTTATAACCAATATTTTCAAACAGTGTAAGAGAAGTAAGTGTAGCTATTATTAGTATGGGTATAAGAGAAATCTTATAATTTTTAACATAGATTACCATCCATCCAAAGATGATAGATAAAGAGAAAAATAGATACCAGTTTTGATTATCTACAAATAAAATATTGTAATAGAGCTCTATGTTATAAAACTCTATATAGTGAAGCAATACTCCTAAAAAGAGAAAAAAATCTAGTATAAAAGTTATTAACATACCTGTTAGTAGTGCTTGAATTGCTTTGCTCATCTTAACCTTCTCCACTTTTTAGAGTTTATTTTTAGAAGTTTTGAAGAGCTATGCTCAACTAAGCCATCTATGTTTTCTACTATTATATCAGCTTTTGATTCGCAAAAATTTCTATCAAATTTCTCATTGCTTTTGTTTGCTGAAGTAGAATAAAACCATGGTGCAGCCCTTAATATCTGAGAATTAAGAGGTGAGGGCGCTACTCTAAATGAGAAGTTATTAATTATAAATGATGTTTTACTTGAGCGGCGAACTAGGTTTTTTCTACTATTAGGTACTCTATGAAAATCATTTAAAAAGCTCTTAAAATCTTGAAAAACTTTTATAAATTGTTTTGTTTGAGGACGGGATTTTATTTTGTATAGTTTTTTGGCATCTTGAGAGAGAAAACCGACAGTAGTGTCGGTTTGTGTAAGTACTACACTCATCTTTTATGCTAGAAAATCTTGCAGAGCTTTTGGAGAAGTCCAAGAGTCGTTTTTCATCTCTTTAAGAGCCAAAATAAGAGCTCTAGCAGCACTTAGAGTTGTAAAGTAAGGGATGTTTCTCTTTAGAACTTCTTGGCGAATAACTACAGCATCTTTTTTTGAAGTGTTGTTATCAGATGTATTTATAGCCATATCAATAGCATCATTTTTCATACTATCTTCAATATTTGGACGACCTTCTGAAATCTTTAAAACTACTTCACAAGGGATTCCAGCCTCTTCTATAATAGCTTGAGTTCCTTTTGTAGCAACTAGTTTAAAGCCATGCTCATGAAGCCCTTTTGCGATTTCAGGAGCATATTTTTTATCACTATCAACAAAAGATAAAAAGCATGTTCCTTTAGTGACGATTCTGTTTCCTGCAGCTATTTGAGCTTTTGCAAAACTGATTCCAAAGTTAGAGCTAATACCCATAACCTCGCCAGTTGATTTCATCTCAGGCCCTAGAACTAAATCTGCACCATAGAGTTTATGGAATGGAAATACTGCTTCTTTAACAGAAATATGACCTTTTAAGCGAGGCTTTAAAAGTCCATTTTCTTCCATGACAATATTGTACTTATCATAATATTTTAGAGCGTCTCTTAGAGTATCTCCAACCATAACACGAGTTGCAACTTTAGCAAGTGGCATACCTGTTGCCTTACTAACAAAAGGAACAGTTCTACTGGCTCTTGGATTTACTTCTATAAGATAAATCTCATCTTGATAGATTGCATACTGAACATTCATAAGACCATGAACACCAAGACCAAGTGCTATTGTTTTTGTTTGCGCTTCAACTTTGTCTATCATCTCTTTTGAGAGATTTACAGGAGGAAGTGAACATGCGCTGTCACCTGAGTGGATACCAGCCTCTTCGATATGTTGCATAACCGAACCTATATATACATCAGTACCGTCACATATAGCATCAACATCAAGCTCAATGGCTTGATCTAAAAACTTATCAACAAGAACTGGAGCGTCATTGCTTACTTTAACTGCTAAGTCCATATACTGACGCAACTCATCTTGAGAGTAAACTATTCTCATACCACGTCCGCCAAGAACATAAGATGGACGAACTAAAACAGGAAAACCAAGTTTTACAGCTATATCATGAGCCTCTTCTTTTGTACGAGCAAGACCGTTTGCAGGTTGTTTAAGCCCATGAGAGTTTACAAAGTCAGAAAATTGCTCTCTATCTTCAGCTAAATCAATTACACGTGAAGGAGTTCCAGCTATTTTTGCTCCTATATTAGTTAGAGCATTTGCAAGTTTTAGAGGAGTTTGCCCACCAAAATGTACAATTACGCCATCTGGTTTTTCATTTTCAATAACTTCTCTAACATGTTCAAAATCAATTGGTTCAAAGTAGAGTACATCTGAAGTATCATAATCCGTTGATACAGTCTCAGGATTACAGTTGTACATGATAGTCTCAATGCCCATCTCTTTAAGGGCGAACGCAGCATGAACACAACAGTAGTCAAACTCTATACCTTGTCCTATTCTATTTGGTCCACCGCCTAAAATTAGAACCTTTTTCGCCTCACTTACTCTGTTTTTTACATTTGGAAGTTTTGTGATGTTTGTTGTTGAGTAGAGATATGGAGTAAGTGCTTCAAACTCTGCAGCACATGTATCAACTTCGTTATACTCGAAGTTTACGCCTAAAGCTTTTCTAGCAATATAGACATCATCTTCTGTTGTTTTTGTATTTGAGTTTTTACTTATTAACTGAGAAATTCTCTTATCTGAGAAACCATCAACTTTTACGCTTCTCATAAACTCTTCATCGTTT
This sequence comes from Sulfurimonas sp., assembly GCF_028694895.1. Classification (GTDB taxonomy): domain Bacteria; phylum Campylobacterota; class Campylobacteria; order Campylobacterales; family Sulfurimonadaceae; genus Sulfurimonas. Next base: position 4,394 of record NZ_JAQVKA010000032.1, read on the forward strand.
AATATCTTCTTATCAATGATTGATTCAGTGTTTATCATCTCTTGTAATTGATATAAAAACCATGGATCAATCTGACACGTATCAAACATCTCTTCAATGCTCATGCCACGACGGAATCCCTCTGCAACATATAGAACTCTATCCGCATTTGGGCGACGAATTTCATGCTTAATAAAATCAAAATCAGCATCAATAGGGTCAAATCCACAGAGCCCAGTCTCTAGTGAGCAGAGAGCTTTTTGTATAGACTCTTTAAAAGTTCGACCAATAGCCATAACCTCGCCAACACTCTTCATGCTAGTGCTTAGTGTATTAACAGCTTCAGGAAATTTCTCAAAAGTAAAACGAGGGATTTTTGTAACAATATAGTCAATTACAGGTTCAAAAGACGCAGGAGTGCCTGTGATGTCGTTTGTAATCTCATCAAGTGTAAAACCAACCGCTAAAAGTGTTGCAACTTTTGCGATAGGATAACCTGTAGCTTTACTTGCAAGTGCAGAAGAGCGTGAAACACGAGGGTTCATCTCGATTACAATCATACGGCCAGTTTTAGGGTCAATTGAGAACTGAACGTTACTTCCGCCAGTATCAACGCCTATCTCTCTTAAAATATCAAAAGAAGCATTACGCATTCTTTGGTACTCTTTATCTGTTAGAGTTAGTGCAGGTGCAACTGTGATACTATCTCCAGTGTGAACACCCATTGGATCAAAGTTTTCAATAGCACAAACTATGATACAGTTATCCGCTTTATCACGGATAACTTCCATCTCATACTCTTTCCAACCAAGCATAGATTCCATAATCTCAATCTCATTTACAGGAGACGCTGAGATACCCTCTGCAGCTAGTTCTTTAAACTCTTCCATATTGTAAGCTACGCCGCTTCCACCGCCAGCTAGAGTAAAAGATGCTCTACTGATAACTGGAAAACCTATCTCCTTAGCTACTTCCATAGCCTCTTCAACACTATATGCGTTGCGACTTATTGGTAAATCCATACCGATTTTAACCATAGCTTCTGTAAAAGCTGAACGGTCTTCGCCTTTGTGTATAGCCTCAGGTGATGCACCTAAAAACTCGATACCTTCTAACATACCTTTTTTATACATGCTAGTAGCAACGTTTAGTGCTGTTTGTCCACCCATAGTAGGGAGGATTGCATCAACTTTTTCATCTTTTATAATTTTTGCAATTATATCTTCTCTAATAGGTTCAATATATGTTCTATCCGCAAATTCAGGGTCTGTCATAATGGTAGCAGGATTTGAGTTTATAAGGATTACGCGGTAACCTAACTCTTTGAGAGTTTTAACGGGTTGCGTTCCTGAGTAGTCAAATTCACAAGCTTGGCCGATAATAATCGGACCTGAACCAATGAGTAAGATAGTATGAATGTCTGTGCGTTTTGGCATTGTTGACCTTTAATATTTGTGCATAAAAATTTGCTTATTATAGGTAAAAGGCACTTAAAATTTGATGAGTTATTTGACTTTTTTAATCATATGAAAGTAGTTTGGAGTATTTGCTTTATAAAAAGGTTCTACAACTGCGCTTTGATACCCTTGCGATTTTGTAACAGATACTACAACTCCAACATTTAAACCCTCAAAAAAAATCTCATCTAAACCAGAAGTTATAACTTTATCTCCCTCTTTTATTGAAAACCATGCGGGTATAAATTTGACAATTAAGTAGTTAGAGTTATTTCCATGAGCGATACCTGGAGCATTTTGATCTCCTATATAAACAGCATAAGAGCTTTTTAAATCACTGTTTAAAAGTCCAAGCGGTCTATTGTTTTGAGGGATAACTATCCCAGCTACAAGGTTGTTGTATGCAAGACCATAAATCTTAGAGGCATTATAATCATCTATTTCTAACCATACTCTATTTAAATCACCAAACTTTTGGTACGAGATTGTTCTAACAAGCTCTACTTTTGGATCAATTTTTAGGTCTGAATTACTCTCTAAAAAAAGGTTATTAAGGTCATATGATAATTGCTCAATTATAAGACAAGAGTTTTCATATCTTCTTACTTTTTCATTAAGCTCTGCTATATGTTCTGCTTGAAAAAAGTGTTTTTGAACCTGTTTTTGTACAAATTCACTAGAGGCATGATAGTTGGTTTTGATTTTATTAAGTACAGATATAAAAGGAGATTGTATAACATCTGTATAATAGAGCGCACCCACTATAAGGGTGGTAAATATGAAAAAAAAGCTAAGAAGCCCTTTACTCATTTTCGAAAAGTTCTTGTAGCAAGTCTATCTCTTCTAGTGCGCGCCCAGTTCCTCTAGCAACTGCTAGTAGTGGCTCATCTGCTATGTATACAGGAATTTTTATAATATCTGAGAGATATTTATCTAGTTGGCGAATAAGTGCTCCACCACCAGTTAGGATGATTCCATGATTAACTATATCGCCAGCTAAATCTGGAGGCATCTGCTCTAGTACATCACGAAGTGCTTCTGAAATCTCTTTTAGTGGTTCTTTCATAGCTTCTCTAGCATCTTCACTTGTTAACTCAACTGAGCTCAAAAGTCCTTCAACTTGATCTCTTCCTGTGATTACCATCTTTAGTGGCTCTTCAAGAGTAACTGCTGTTCCTATGTTTATCTTTATCTCTTCAGCAACTCTCTCGCCAATTAAAAGGTTATATTTTCTTCTTACGTAGTTTACGATTGACTGATCTATCTTATCGCCTGCTGTTCTAATTGACTTTGAAAGAACTAGACCTCCAAGAGAGACAACACCTATCTCAGTAGTACCACCACCGATGTCAACAACTAAGTTTCCTTGAGGCTCACGGATGTCTATTCCAGCACCAATTGCTGCAGCCATTGGCTCTTCTATAAGAAAAACTTCACGTGCGCCAGCGCTTAGTGCTGATTCACGAACAGCTTTTCTCTCAACTTGAGTTAGTCCATAAGGAACACAGATAATAATTCTAGGACTAATAAGTGAAGTTCTTCCATGCGCTTTTTCAATGAATTTTCTAATCATTTTTTCAGTCATATCAAAGTCGGCAATAACACCATCTCTCATAGGACGAATAGCTTTTATGTTACCAGGAGTTTTACCAACCATCTCTTTAGCTTCATGTCCTACTGCCAAAACTCTTTGATGTCCAAACTTACCAGTTTTTACAGCAACTACTGAAGGCTCATTTATGATGATGCCTCTTCCTTTTGCAATTACAATCGTATTTGCTGTTCCTAAGTCTATAGATAAATCGTTTGAGAAAAGACCAATTAGTTTGTTAAATATCATTATTTTACCTTATGCAATTTGTTTTGAGTTTTTTTTGATATAGACAGGAGCTTCTCCATCATCTATTACAGCTTTTGTTACTAAAACTTCATAACCACCATACTCGGGGAGTTCATACATGATATCTATCATATTTTCTTCTAAAATTGCACGAAGACCACGAGCACCAGTTTTTCTTTTAATAGATTTTGCTGCTATTGCTCTTAGAGCGTCTTCTTCAAAATTTAGCTCAACGTTGTCTATTGAGAAGAGCTTTTTGTACTGTTTGATGATAGAGTTTTTAGGCTCAGTTAATATGCGAACCATATCATCTTCTGTAATCTCATTTAATGACGCAATTATTGGAAGACGTCCAACAAGCTCAGGAATAAGGCCATAGTTTACTAAGTCATCAGGTTCAACTGCGTCATAGCTCATTTTTTGCTCTTTTTTGCTTTTCTTCTCATGACCAAAACCTAAAACATTTTCACCTTGTTTCTTCTTTAGTATCTCATCAAGCCCATCAAATGCACCGCCACAGATAAAAAGAATTCCAGTTGTATCAATCGCTATAAAATCTTGGTTTGGATGTTTTCTTCCACCTTTTGGTGGGATGTTTACAACAGCGCCCTCTATGATTTTTAAAAGAGCTTGCTGTACGCCTTCTCCTGAAACATCACGTGTGATAGAGCGATTTTCACTCATACGAGAAATTTTATCAATCTCATCTATAAAGACTATTCCTCTTTGTGCTCGCTCTACATCCCCATCAGCTGCTTGAAGAAGTTTAGTTAGAATGTTCTCAACATCTTCTCCAACATATCCAGCTTCTGTTAAACTAGTAGCATCAGCAATTGCGATAGGGACATTTAAAACTCTTGCAATTGTTTGAGCCATAAGTGTTTTTCCACTTCCAGTTGGCCCAATAAGAAGCACGTTTGATTTTGCTATCTCAGTATCATCATCTTTTGTTGTATGAGTTTTAAAGATTCTTTTGTAATGGTTATAAACAGCAACACTCAGAAGCTTTCTAGCTCTCTCTTGCCCAATAATATAATCAGCTAAAAAAAGATTTAACTCTTTTGGAGTCATAAGAGTGCTGTTCTCATCATTTAATTCATTATCCGCAGATGAGTGAATTTTATCATCTCCAAACATTATCTTATATGCAGAAGTAACACAATTTTTACATATATAAACGCTATTTCCTGCTATTAGTGGATTTTCATCACTCTCTTGTGCATTACAAAAGCTACATGATCTAATTATCATAGATGTTTCCTTTCATACGGAATACCGCGTTTAGTTTTAAGAACAAAGTTGCACAATGACTGAACATGGTGGCTCGTAGTATGTTCAAGTATATCATTTGCCGCATCTTTGAGAGATTTTCCAGCTTCAAAAAGCTCTTTATATGCTGATTTTATCTCATCAATCTCTTCACGTTCTATGTTTCTTCTTAAACCTGTTAGGTTAAGTCCTCTAAGTGTTGCGCGATTTCCCTCTGCCATACAAAACGGAGGTACATCTTGAGCTAGAGCAGAAGCACCTGCTACCATAGCGTATTCACCTATATGAACAAACTGATGTATAGGTGTCATTCCGCCAATTACAGAGTAGTCACCCATCTCAACATGCCCTGCAAGAGTTGCAGCATTTGCCAAGATGCAGTGATTGCCAATAATAACATCATGTCCTATATGAACATAACCCATAAAAAGGTTGTGTGAGCCGATAATAGTTTTTCCACCTCCGCCTTTTGTACCAGGGTTAAAGAGTGTAAACTCTCTAATTTTGTTGTTATCACCAATGATAAGTTCCACGTCTTCACCAGCAAATTTCAGATCTTGTGGCACTGAACCAATTACGGCATGTGAGAAGATATGGTTATTTTTACCTATGGTTGTTTTGCCATAAATACAGCTGTTTTGCTCTATCTTTGTTCCATCACCGATTGTAGCATCAGAAGAGATGAAGCAGTAAGCTCCTATCTCAACATCTTTGCCTATGACCGCACCATCTTCTATGATTGCAAGTGGAGAAATTTTGCTCATTATTTATCCACAATCATAGCTTTTAGTTCTGCTTCTGAAACCAAAACATCATCAACAAATGCTTTGCCATCAAGAACCCAGATTTGGCCTTTGTTTTTTATAACGCTAATGCGGTACTCAAGTCTATCTCCCGGTTTTACAGGAGCGCGAAATTTTGCTCTATCAATGCTCATAAAATAAACAACTTTTGAAGCAGCTTCTTCTTCTGTCATGTTACCCATGCTCTTAAACGCAAGTATGCCGCCAGCTTGAGCCATACCTTCTAAGATCATAACACCTGGATATATCGGATGGCCTGGAAAGTGGCCTTGAAAAACATTGTCCCCGATTGTTACGTTTTTATAACCTATTAGTGATTCATTTTCTTTAATTTCTGTAACTCTGTCTAAAAGTAAAAATGGATAGCGATGTGGAATAATTTTTTGAATTTCAATGACGTCCATAATCATATACAAAAGCCTTTATAATAATTTCGGCTATTTTAGCAAAAGAAACATTATATAATGATTAGTTTTTCTCTGACGTCTTCGTAAGTTTTTGCATCAAGCTCTATAAAGAGCTTTGTTTTTGGGATTTCATCAACAATAATAATAGGGCTTAAATCGTAGCTCAAAGATAGCAAAGTATCTCTAAATTTTATCTCTTCTGTAACGCTTGGAGGGCTAAAGATAAGCTCTTTAGTATTTTTATAATTTAGGTTACATGTTGAGTTAAAAAATTCTAAAGTTACAAATTTTATCTCTTCACGGTTAAAATAGTAAATATTTTTAGAGTTAAATTCTATATTTCCATTTGCTTTTTTTCGTGGAAGATTAGAGTAAAAAAGAGCATAAGCATCTATGATTTCATCTTTGCCTGCATAGAGTTTAAAGCTAAATTGACGATAGTTTAAAAACTTCTCTCTGATGATTTTATAAGCAATACCTTTTTCTTCGAGCTCATTTCTTCGCTCATACATCTCAAGTCTCTCCTCGATGCTAGATGGTTGAATCTGATTTGATATGTGAGAGAACATCTCATCCATAAGGCGATCTTGTTGATAGCGTTGCATGGTTAGTCCATATATACATCCACAGTAATCTTGACGGTAAAGTTGTTCCTCTTTTGTAACACGGCTCTGTTCCTGCGTTCCACCATCTTTTCTGTAGTCATAAAAGATAAACTCAACCCCATGCTCTTTGAAAAATTTATCACCGCTTACTTTTAGCTGCTCTTGAGACTTTAAAGGGCTTACAAGTAGAGTTGTTGTAACACTTTTCTCACCCAACTCAAGAGCTTTTCTTGCACTTACATCAAATCTTTTATCAAAGCAAACTTCACATCTCTTGCCCTTCTCAGGCTCATTTTCTAACCCTCGTACAGCTTGCATCCAAGCTTCAAAATCATACTCTCCCTCAAGAAGTTCAATGCCTAATTTTTTGCATGAGCGCCTTACATCAAGAAGACGAAGTTGGTATTCTGAATAGGGATGAATATTTGGGTCATAAAAAAAGCCAGTAAGTTTTTCATCTGGATAATCAAGTTGAAGTTTTTCTAAGAAGAAGTGTGAATCTACACTACAACAGATGTGAACAAGCATCTATTTTTACCTTTTTTTGTGAAAGTATAGCAAAATACCTCTCTTCTTCTGCCTCTTAAGAGATTAAACTAACTAGGCAATACTATTTATTAAATACTTTATATGGGAAAATAAGGTAGATTATTAAACAAGGAAAACAGATGAAAAAATTGATTTTAATAATATTGTTTTTATATATGCCGCTTAATGCTTTTGAGGATTTAAAATCACTCTCACAGCTAAAAGAGCATAGTCTGGTGTTCTTAGTTTTTGAGAAACATGGGTGTCCATGGTGCACAAAATATGACATTGAATTAGGAATTAAGATTATAGATAAATATGGCAAAGATATAAAATTTTTTAAAGTTGAGAAAGGGAGTGAAATGTTTTCACAATTGAGAAAAGAGTTTAAACTCAAAATCATAATCTATCCTATGACCTATATTCTTAAACTAAATGATAAAAATGTACCTGAAATAATTGATGAGATATATGGATATCAGACTGAGGAGTATGTAGAAGAACTACTTTTAAAGAATTTTTTGATTAAATAAAGAGGTGCTTTTGTAAAACTTCTACCTCGTAAGAGGCAGAGTTATATAGTTTTATGAACGAGTTTTAAAAACTTCAATAGTGTTAATATCGTCTTGACCTCTTATGCTATCTAGTGTAGCAAAACTCTCTTCATCACCATCCTCAATAGCTCCAAAAACAGTATGTACGCCATCTAAATGTGGAGTAGGTACAAAAGTGATAAAGAACTGGCTTCCACCAGTGTTAGGTCCAGCGTGAGCCATTGAGAGTGCGCCACGTTTGTGTTTTGTAACATTTGTTTTTGTTTCACACTCAATTGCCCAGTCTGGTCCGCCTGTGCCTGTTCCGCTTGGACAACCACCTTGAGCCATAAATCCTGGGATTACACGGTGAAAGCTAAGGTCGTTATAAAAACCTGACTCGCTTAAGTGTGCAAAGTTTGCAACAGTATTTGGAGCTTCTTCTGGAAGAAGTTTTACCCAAATAACGCCTTTACTTGTTGTGATTTTTGCCCACTGAAACTTAGCTATCTCTTCAACGCTTAACTCGTATTTTCTTAGTTTTCTTCCAAACATATAGAACCTTTATGTAAATATTTTTTGAAATTATAGTCTAAATATTTTAAACAGATGTTTTTGCCAAAAAAATAATAAGTGTATAATCCATTTATGAAAGTAAAATCACTCTTTAAACAAATTAGTATAAAACAAGCAGACATTATTACTATTTTGGTTATATTTTTCTTTACGCTGGTTTTCGTTGGGCTTCTTGTAGAAGAGCTTTACAACGAGTATGAAATAGCTCTTGAGCAGAGTTATGTAGTAAAAGATCCACTCATCTTAGATAGCACTATATTAGAGCAAAATCAAAAAAAATTAAAAACACTCCTTATAAAAACAGTCTTAGCAATAGTAACTCTCTCCTTTATCATTTTTGCCATATTTTTAGGGTTAAATACGCTCTTTAACAAACTACTTCAAAGAGATATAAGAACATTTTTAGATGTTTTTAAAAATGCTATTAATAAAGAAGAGAAGATAGATTCAACGCCTATATTTTTTTATGACTTTAAGATAATGGTAGGTTATGCAAATGAGATGGTTAGTAAAATAAATGAGCAAAAAAATTCCCTTAAAGAGCTTAATTTTGGGCTTGAAGAGAGAGTAAAAGTAAAGACTGCTGCACTACTCGAGATAAATAAAAACTTAGAAGAAGAGAAGACATTTTCACAAGATTTACTAAAAGCTCAAAAAGAGTTTTTACGTTATACAGTTCATGAAACAAACACGCCTCTTAGCGTTATTTTGACAAGTATTGAGCTCTATCTTATGAAAAATCCAAAAGATAGACAGCTCTCAAAAATAGAGGCTGCTGCAAAAAATATCTTTAGTATTTATGATGATTTGAGTTATCTTGTAAAAAAAGACCATGTTGAGTACAAAAAGAGCGTGATAAATCTGAATAATTTTCTAAGTAGCAGAATAGATTTTTTTAAAGATGTGGCAGAGTTTTCTCTTATAACTTTTAATTACAATTTAGCGCAACATGAACTTCATGTTCACTTCAATGAAACTAAACTTCAAAGAATAATCGACAATACTCTCACAAATGCAATCAAATACACACTACCAAATGAGAGTGTAGAGGTAACGCTTAAAAAAGTTGGCTCATATGCAGAGTTTATAGTAAGTAGCAAGTCAAAGATAATCCAAGATACCGATAAGGTTTTTGATGCTTATTATAGAGAAAGAGAAGATAAAAGTAGAGATGGCTTTGGACTTGGACTTAGACTTGTTAAGAGTATATGTGATGAAGAGGGCGTTAATGTAAGTGTTTTTTCCGATGACTCCCTAACTACATTCATATATCAGTTTAAGATGATGGGGGATTGATGAAGATACTTCTTTTAGAAGATGAAGTCATGCTAAATGAGTCAATTTCTGAATACCTTGAATCTGAGGGACATAGTGTAGAGGGCTTCTTTAACGGTCTTAAAGCACTTGAAGCCATAAAAGAGAACTCGTATGACTTGCTTGTTTTGGATATCAATGTTCCAGGGATTGATGGACTTACTTTTTTAGAGAAGATTCATGAACTAAAAATTCACGTAAGTGTTATCTATATAAGTGCGCTTGTGGATATAGAGGACATCTCAAGAGCATATACTCTTGGGTGTCATGACTATCTAAAGAAGCCGTTTCACCTAAAAGAGTTATCTTTGAGAGTGGATAGGATAAAGCTCTCAAGCGTAGTACCTAGAGTTCATCTAAGGCTTTGTAAAAACTATAGTTATGATCAAGAAAACAGCACACTTCTTTTTAATCAAGAGGTTCAAATACTCACAAAACGTCAAGCTCAGATAATTGACTTGCTCTCAAGAAACAGAGGCAGAATAGTTGATTTTGAACAGTTTCAAACCTATGTTTGGAGCGAGCAGATAGTTGACAATGCAACTATCCGAGCTGAGATAAACAGACTCAAAAAAAACCTAAAAGAAGACTTCATCATCAATGTCCGAGGCATGGGGTATATGATAGACAAACCCTAGCCAATCACTCCTCTTGCTGTGTTGACTCTTGTATGGTTTTATAGAAGTAACCAAGGCCAATAAGCATGATTGTTGTTCCAATTAGAAGATAAAAGGCAGATAACATCTTATCTGTATCATCAAGAGCTATTTTAAATACCACCATCAGAGTCTCGATTGAAAGTGCAATAATGATTGAGATTAAAAACTTTCCAAGAACTTTATACTGCTTGTCCTCTGACTGATGAAATGACTGATATATAACTTCATGCTCAAAAATCTGTTTTGCAAGGTCGTAGATTGCAAGGCCTAGAGTCATTGAAATGATGGATTTAAATATATCATGTAAAAAATTTGCAGTATTTAAAGAAAATAGTAGTGCAAAAAAGACATATCCACCATATACTATAAGTGCGATGGCAACAAGAGCTAGCATTGTCGAGCCAAAGAAGTAGATAACACGCTTTATCTTATCATGAGTAGAGTTATATTCTATAAGCTTTAAATCCTCTAAAAGATAGATAAGGTTAATGTCAAATACACAATAAGAAGAGTTTTTATAGTGAACGATACTTATACTTGCTTTTCCTGTTTTATGATGAATGTATGGGTTAGAGATATATATATCATCATTGTCTAGTTCAAGTTTTATAAAGTAGTGGCTCTTGTTGTTTCCAAGTTGTGATGAGTCAGACTCTTTTTTTGAGATTACAGGTGTTGATTGTTTAAACTCTGAATCAACACCATACATCAACTGTATAAATCTGTTTTTCTTTAAAATTTGTGAAGGGTCTTTTATATAGTCCTTAGGAAGACTCTTTATAAATGTTTTTAAAAAAGAATCAACGTTTATTTTTTGCGCTCTATACGCGTTTATAACTGCTTTCATAACTTTTATCCATTATATAAATTTTGTCTATTGGTGTAGATTATAATCTAGTTTGTTAATATATTGGATAAAGAAACAGAGTGCTTATTTATTTAAGGCAGATTAAATCTTTAAAATAGTTACTTTTTTACACATATTTTTTTAGAATCTTTGCCCAATATATTTTTTTTTATCAATGCTATGTTCATGCTATTTTTCTACTTTAGGATTAAGAGTTTATTTTAGAAAAGGGGAAATTATGAGTAAACAGATAGGACTAAGTGCTTTAGTTGCTAGCATGGTGTTAATCTCTTCATTAAATGGGGCTGATGATATTAACACTATGTTTAGCGAGGGCAAGGTAAGCGGACAAGCTCGTATGTTTTATATAGATAGAGAGTATCAAGGAAGCGCAGGAACTAGAACTCATAGAGGCTCAACTGCTATTGGTGGATATATAAAGTATGAAACAGCTGAGCTAGAGGGCTTTAATCTGGGTGCTGCTTTTTATACAACAAATAAGCTTGACTCAAGAAATACTATAGATCAAACGCTTCTTGGACAAGACAACGATAACTACACAATTCTTGGAGAAGCGTATCTTCAGTATAAACATGCGAACACATCATTTAAAGGTGGGCGTCAAAAGCTCTCAACGCCTATGCTTGGCGATGATGATGCTAGAATGATTCCAAACCTTTTTGAGGCGTATGTTTTAACAAACAAAGATATTGCCAATACTACATTGACTCTAGGCCATGTAACAAAATTTGCTCAAGGAACGTTTGGTAGAGTATATAGCGCTACACCAACTGCAACAAACGCAAATAAGTTGTTATCTGCAATATCTGGTTACTCATATGTTGATAGTTTAAATCAAACTGGAGAGTTTAAAAATGTAGGAGATTATGCTTTTGGCAACTCAACTGATGGTATCACGATGGCATCTATTACATATACAGGTATACAGAACTTAAAACTAACTCTTTGGGATTATTATGCACATGACATTATGAACATTGTTTATGGTGAGGCAGATATCTCATGGAGTTGTTTGATAACTGATGCGATTAAGCCTTATGCTGGAGTTCAAGTGATTAAAGAGGATTCCGTAGGAGATGAGGTAGGTGGAGATATCAACAGTAGATATGCTGCTGCAAAGCTTGGCTTTAAAGTAGAAAACTTTGACCTCTCTTTTGCTTACTCTAAAACTGGCGATAACGACTCTTCTGAGGCAGCTGCTGGTGGAGTTGCAAATGCAATTATCTCTCCATGGGGCGGAACTCCTGCTTATACTCAAGGGATGGTTACTCGTCATGCTTTTATGGCTGGAACGGCAGCTAGTAAAGTAACTGCTAGTTATAATTTTAAAGATACAGGAGCAAATTTAATAACATCGGCGTACTACGCGGAGTTTGATATGGATAAAAACAGTGGATATGGATTAGAGAGAACTGCTAGTGAAGCTGGATTTGATGCTATTTACAATCTGCAAGAGATAAAAAACTTGCAACTTCGTCTTCGCGGAAACTTCCCAAGAGGATATGCAGCAAATTCAAGTGGAACAACTGGCTGGAATGAGTATAGATTTATAGTAAACTACAATTTCTAAGGAGAAATAGATGAACAAAGAAATGATTGAAAAGATAAAAAACGACCCAAATTATCAAGAGTTGATTAGTAAGAGAAATGGCTTTGCCATAAAGTTAACTATCTTGATGCTTAGTGTCTATTTTGCTTTTATATTGACGATAGCGTTTGACCCATCGGTTTTA
>NZ_JAQVKA010000033.1 GCF_028694895.1 Sulfurimonas sp.
TTTTCTGACACATCAAACGCTACATGTAAAGATTTTGCCATTTTCTTTACATATCTTTAAATAAATCAAACAATTTATTGTGCACATAAAAAATCTCTTTGCCTATTTTTTTGCTTGATAACACACCTAATTTTTCTAATTCATTTAGATAATTTGTCGCTGTCGGTCTTGAGATACTCAGTTGTTCTTCTATGAAAACTCTTTTTGTGTATGGATGATAAAAAAGTGCTTCTAGTAAATCTTTGCTATATATTTTTGGCTTTTTATTTAGGATAATCTCTTTGGTTTCATTCATAAGGTTTTCAATGCTTTTTATTGTCTGGATAGTCTCTTTAGCTATCTCTTCTATGCCTTTTAACATAAATAAAATCCAGTCGTGAAGCCCATTATTAAAGCTTACATCGTGTAGCAATCTATAATAATCTATTTTATTTTTAATGATATATCGACTTAGATACAAGATAGGTACATCTAGCAAATCTTCTAATACAAGATATAAAATATTGATAATTCTTCCCGTTCGACCGTTGCCGTCATAAAAAGGGTGGATAGACTCAAATTGATAATGAATAATTGCCATTTTTACTAAACTATCAAAATCTTCTAAAGTTGCATCGTTGATATATTCGCTCAAATTTCCCATCAACTCAACTATATCTTGTGGGTTTTGTGGTGGGATGAGTTTGATTTCTCCAGTTTTTGGATTTTTTAGTACCGTTCCGCTCTGTTTTCTAAAACCTGCATCATTTTGTTCAAGCGTGGCTTGAATCTCTTTTATATGGTTTACGCTTAGCATTTTTTTTGTTTTGATGATTTCAAAACCCAAATATAGTGCATCTTTATAATTTTGCACCTCTTTGATGTTGCTATTTGAAAAGCTATCAGATAAAGTTGAGCGATATACTTCATCATGAGTTGTAATGATATTTTCTATCTCACTACTATCTTTTGCTTCTTGAAGAACAAGGGTATTGATTACAATTTTTTGGTTTGGCAAAGAGTTTGCGATACCCTTTAGCTCTGCTAACGCTCTATGAGCTTTTGTAGTTGCTTTGAGTATCTCTTTTGTTTCTATCTCTTTTTGGATTGGTAATTTATCGGGTATAAACTCTTTCATCAAAAATATCCATTTTGAACTTTTTCACTATTTTACATGTAAGATTTTACTCTGTTTTTTTACATATAGTACATAACATGTAAAAAAAAATCTATTTTCTTTACATATCTTTGGACAAATCAAGCAATTTATACTCAAGTTTGGCGTGATTGATTGAATTTTATGCGTTTATTTTTTTCTTGCAATTAGAAGGGTTGAGATATCCATTGAGAAGCTTTTTACATAGATTATCTCAAATCCTGCAGCTTCAAGCTCTTTTTTCATATTTTCAACTGTTGAGAAGCCATCTATTGAGTTTGGAAGGTACTCATATGCTTCTAAGTTTTTAGATATAAAACCGCCGATTTTTGGTAAGATTTTATTCATGTAGAAGTCTCTAATGCGTCCAAGAAGTGATGGATTTTCATTTTTCATAAATTCTAGTATGACTACTAAACCGCCACTCTTTAAAACTCTGTTAAACTCTACTAAAGCGGCTTCTCTCTCAACTACGTTTCTTATGCCATAAGTTATGCTAAGTATATCAGCACTACTATCTTCTAATGGAATTTCGGTAGCTTTTGATATATGATAGTTAAATTTAGGGAACTTCTCTCTTGCTACATTAACCATCCCATTTGATGGATCAACGCCTACAATCTCACCAACTGCTATGCCATTGGTTTCTGCTCTTTTTTTCCAAAAGTCCATCATATCACCTGTTCCACAAGCAACATCTACAATCTTATCGATAGTGTCTTTAGAATAAAAACCATATGACAAATCACATGCTTTTCTTCTCCAACTCTTATCAACGCCCATACTCATAACACGATTTGCAGTGTCATATGTTGGTGCAATATCATCAAACATAGATACAATTTTTTCTTGTTTTTCCATACTTATCTGTCCCTTTTTATCCACGTTATTATATCTTGCTCATCTTGGAGTAGATTTAAAATCTTAAATTTTTCTCTACTTGTAAAACTATTTTTCCCACCAAACTGAGGTGATATAAAAGCAAGATGAAAATCCACTATCTCTTTTGAAGACTCAAACATCTCAGAGCCTCCCTCAATCATAATATTTCTATAATTTTTTAAAACATCAAAACTATCTGAGATAATTACAGTTCGATTTTTAATGCTAAAGAGAGGTATTGTTTTATCAAAATCATCACTTCTTGAGAGTATCAAAATATCTGGTGCTCTTCCATTTACAAGCCTTGCATCAAGCGTTGGTCTATCTATTCTAACACTATTTCCACCAATTACTAGCAAGTCACATACATCTCGCATCGCATGAACTTTTGTTCTTGATTTAAGAGAGCTGATTACTCCATCATCCACGGTACCATTTAGTCTCTGCGCCCATTTAAAAAATACAAATCTATCTTTTTGCCAAAGTTTAAAAGGTAAAAGTAAATCATCACACTCTTGTTGCATAACACCATGTTTTACTTCAACACCTGAATCTTGAACTATTCTATTACCACCAGATGCAAGTTCGTTGGAGTCAAGTGAACCTACAATAAGTTTTTTTATCTTTAGTTTTGAGATAAGCGTTGCACATGATGGAGTTTTGCCAATGTGTGAGCATGGTTCTAGTGTTGTAAATATAGTCGCACCGTTAAAGCAGTCATTATGATTTTGCAGAAGATAGTTGTGAATTTGAGCAGACTCAGTAAGTTCTAAAATCTTCTTATCATTGCTTAAATAAAGATAAGCAAATTTTAAAGCTTCAACTTCAGCGTGAGGTAATCCAGCTTTTTTATGGGCACCAACAGCTAGAATCTTGCCATCTTTTGAGAGAACAGCGCATCCAACAGCTGGGTTTGGATAAGTTAATCCTTGATATTTCCAAGCCTCATTGAGGGCAAGGCGCATATAAAAATTTTGCTCAATTACCATTCAAAGTATGTTTTAGCTTTTGAGATTTGACTAAACTCGAAACAAATCTCTTGGCCATCAACTTCTAAACAAATACTGGAATCTTCAACTCTTAAGAGTAGACCTTTGTATTTCTCTTTTGATTTTAAAGTAATAGATACTCTCTCGCCAACTGATAAAACAAACTGCTTAAGTGTGCTTACTTTTCTCTCTATCCCAGGAGTTCCAACTTCAAGTCTATAATCACAAGACATTGGTGGAGTAACATCTAAAAGAGGAGATATAAGACGGCTTAAATGAACACATTCATCTAAACTAACGCCTCTTTTTTTACCATCAACAAGTTCAGTCGATAGTACATTTACTCTATATATAGAATCTTCGCCATCTTTAGCAACAGAGATTTCATATAGTTCTAAATCAAGTGATTTAACAAATGATTCAATATCTTTTTCTAAACTCATTAATAAATCCGCCTACTCTTTAGCAATTTTTTTAAATAATTCTTCAAGGCTTTGAGCCTTCTCAAACTGTTCATCAAACTCAAATGTAAGGCTTGGAGAGCGAAACCAACCTTGATTTTTCATACAATAAGTCTCAACAATTGGTCTAGCATTTTTTAAAAGTTTAATAAACTCATTTTTTTCTTGTTGGCTGTATGATGAAGGGTGAATAAAAACCTTTGCATCACTTCTTCCACGTGAACATTTAACATCAATTATGTCTAGTTTATGAAGTCTTGCATCATTTAAACTGCCAAGAGCCGCGGGTATAAGCTCTAATAGCAAAGACTCGGTTCTTTTTAGTTTTATTTGAGCTTCTGTCACAGAGATACTTTTTGTTCAACTTTTTTAAATGTTTCTATTACATCGCCGACAATTACATCATCGTAACCTTTTATCATAACGCCACACTCATAACCGTTTCCAATCTCTTCAACATCGTCTTTGAAGCGCTTAAGTGACGTAAGTTCTCCCTCATGGATAACAACTCCCTCACGAATAACGCGAACAAGTCCTCCACGGATAAGCTTACCATCAACAACAACACATCCAGCAACCATACCTTTTGGTGCTTTAAATGTATTCCTAACTTCTGCTTGGCCTGTATTTATCTCTGAGAATTTCGGAGCCATCATACCTGTCAACATACCTGTCATATCATCAAGAAGTTGATAGATGATAGAGTATGTTTTAATATCAACATTTTTCTGTTTTGCTAGAGCTTTTACGCTTCCAGTTGGGCGAACGTTAAATCCAAGAAGTACACAGTTTTCGCTATTACTAACAAGTTCAACATCATTTTCTGTGATTCCACCAACACCTGAAGAGATGATGTTAATCTTAACTTCATCATTTCTTAGCTCACTAAGCGCACTTCTAATCGCTTCAAGTGAACCGTGAACATCTGTTTTAAGAACAACTTTAAGAGATTTTAATCTTCCCTCAGCAATCATACTTGTCATATCTTCTAATGTAGACTTTGTACTATGTGATAGCTCTTTATGTCTATCGTACTCATGGCGTTTTAGTGCGTACTCTCTTGCTTCTTTATCACTACTCATAGCCATCATAATCTCACCTGAAGATGGAACTTCATTTAGTCCAACAACAACTGCTGTGTGACTTGGTTTTATACTTTTTATCTGCTGTTTATGCTCATTTATAAGTGCTTTTACACGTCCAAAAGAGCTTCCACAAACTACATAATCACCAACGCTTAAAGTTCCGTTTTGAACGATTACAGTAGCAACTGGTCCGCGTCCTTTTTCTAGTGAAGACTCAACAACAGCAGCTTTTGCCATAGCGTTTTCATTTGCTTTGAGCTCTAAAACTTCAGCAACTAAAAGTATGTTTTCAAGTAACTCATCGATACCCATTCCTGATTTTGCAGAGATTGGAATAAATTCTATATCTCCACCCCAATCAATTGGATTTAATCCACGCTCAGCCATTTGAGCTTTTACCATATCTGGGTTAGCTGTTGGCTTATCCATTTTATTTACTGCAACAATAACTGGTACTTTAGACTCTTTTGCTAACTTTATTACTTCTTCAGTTTGAGGCTTAACACCATCATCAGCTGCAACAACAATAATGATAATGTCAGTTATATCAGTTCCTCTTTGGCGCATTTGTGAAAACGCTGCGTGACCTGGAGTATCTAAAAACGTTATAGCTTTACCATTTTGCTCAACTGTATAAGCACCGATATGTTGTGTTATTCCGCCAGCCTCTTCTTGAGATACTTTTGCTTTTCTAATAGCATCCAGTAGTGAAGTCTTACCATGATCAACGTGTCCCATTATAGTTATAACAGGAGGTCTCTCAGTTGCTTCATCATCTATCTCTTCATTTAAGTCTTCTTCATAGTTAAACGCATCTTTAGGGTCAACTATAGTTACTTCAACTTCAAACTCTTCTGAGAGTATCTCAATCTCATCATGACCCAAAAAGTCATTTTTTGTCATCATAAGTCCAAGACTAAATAGAACTTTTATAACATCACTAATTGGGCGGTTTAGTTTTTCTGCAAACTCATAAACACGAATATCTTCAGGGATTTCTACATGTGTTATTATTATGTCTTCTGGCTTATCTTTTGCATATTTTTTTCTTCTATCACGAGAAACATTTCTGCCTCTTGGAGCAGCTTTTTTGTTTGCATTTCTACCAGCTGGTTTTGCAACTTTTGGTTTTCTTGGCTCTTCTGCAACTAATTCTTGTCTTTGAGTAGAATTTAAATCAAGCAGTACTATTTGATCATCCATATCCATAGAAACTTCAGATAAAGAGGCGCCGAAAATATCAATTTTTACGCCTTGCTCTTGCTTCTTAGCGCCAGCTGAAATCATCTGTTTTGCTTTTTTCTTATTAGCTAATTCTTCTAATACTTCAGCACTTATTTTTCCATATGAAGATACTGAAGATTGAGTATGTTTTGATGAAGATGTAAACTCTTCTTGGCTTTTTTCTTCCTCTTTTGGTTGTTTTTTCTTAACAATCTTGAGTCCAGATTTTTTTATCTGCATCTTTATAGGATCAACGGCCTCTATAATCTCATCTTCTTGAGTCTCTTTAGATTCTTGTGAAATTTTTTCTTCACTAGCTTTTAAATTTGTTTCTTTAGTTTTTTCTACTACATCTTTTTTTGGAGTTTCACTAATTTTTTTAGAAAGAGTTGCTTGAGTGCTGCTGCTTTGTTCTGTAGGATTTTTTTCTTCTTTAGTTGAATTGCTTGGTGTATTAGTTTCTACTGCTGGTGCTTGCGCTAACTCACCGCTCATTATATAGTTCATTAAACCTTCGGCTTCTTCCATTGAAACTGAACTGTTTGCTGATTTTATCTCAATGCCCATATCTGAGGCTTTTTTTACTACATCTTTTGAAGTGATTCCTAACTCTTTAGCAATTTCGTGTACTCTAACTTTTTCTGTCATCAGTGATGATCTCCTTTAGTATGTTCGAAAATTTGTCTCTATCTGAGCTTTTACACTGTCGCATAAGAGCTTTTAATACTTTTTTTTCATCATTGAGGCAAATTTTACATATATAAAAACTTCTACCAATTCCTCTAAAAAGACTAAGTTGTGATTCTAAACACTGAAGTCTGAAAAGATTTATCTGAATATCTCTTACTCTGCAAGATATACACATCCTAAGAGGTTGGTTAAATTTTTTGGCCATTATATCTAAAAGTTCCTTGATTTATTGAAAGATGAGCCTAACTTATTTGTCAATAATTAAGCCATCGTTATCAAAATTAAGGATTTTTACTGCAAATTCTGGAAATTTTAAAGCGAGTTTGCTAGCTATCATTTCAGAATCTTCATCATAAACCATAGAGAAAAAAGTTGAACCGCTTCCTGAGAGAGTACTCATTAAAGCTCCACTCTCATAAGCAACTTTTTGAACGTTAAAAAGTTCTGGAAGCATTTTCATTCTTGCTTTTTGGTGAAATCTATCTTGAGAAGCAATCTTTAAAATCTCCCAATCCTCATTAAAAAATGCAGCAACACTAAGTGCTGTATGAGAAAGATTATATACAGCGCTCTCTTTTGAGTAAGACTTTGGTAGAAGTGTTCTAGCCTTTGCAGTGCTCATCTGTTTATTTGGAATTACTACAACTGCTTTTATATAGTCTGGAAGATGTTTTTTTTGAGAAAAAACTTTATTCTTCTCTACAGTAGCCGCGTTAAAACCACCCATAACGGCTGGTGTAATGTTATCTGGATGTGATTCATATACAAGTGCGTGATTTAATATTCTTCTTTTTGAAACTTTTATTCCAGCTGCCTCATGCGCGCTTGCAATTGCTGATACAATTACAGCAGAAGAGCTACCAAGTCCTCTAGACATTGGTATTTGATTATAAAAATTAAATTTAAAATTTTGCTTTTTTTTAGTTAGCCTGTTGTAGTGCTCATTAAAGATACTAATAAATAGGTTGTTACCCTTTAATTTTGGGTTGTTTTCACCCTCGCCTTTAATGCTAACACTAAAAAATTTCGATGGGTGAAATTCAACTACATTACGAAGATCAACTGCTAAACCTAAAGAATCAAATCCTGGTCCAAGATTTGCACTAGTTGCTGGTACACTTACTGTCACTTTGTTCCTTTTTAACAACATCTCATATAATCTCAACTAAGTCAAGATTATATTTAGTCACTAAAGCTTTGCCTTTGGCTAAGAAGAAGTTTTTTAACTTCCAACCGCTTCAATACCATAAAGAGGCGTATTTGTTGTGCTAAACTCACTATAATCAAGTACATCACGAAGCGTAAATTTCGTCTTAGGCACTGTTTCTAGCTTTTGAGTTTTTATTTCTGATGAAATTTTAACGAAATATAGCTTTCCAATCGCTTTTATTGGCTGATTTTCATTAAAATAAAAAGCATCTGTTGCATATAGTGGTATATTTTTTAGTATGCTCATAGATTTTAAAAATATATAAGCAATCTTTATAGCCATAAAGCTACCTGGTCCGTTGGCATAAAACAGAGATTTGACACTGTATTGTTTTGATATTTCACTAAATATTATAGGTAGTATTTCAGAACTTTTTTCTTCACTTGAGATTGTCTTTATAAGTTTTGCATTTTCATATATACCAATTAAAATTGGAGATGATAGAGTTACAAAAACAACTTCAACACTCTTAGGCATACGCTTTTTCTAGCTCTTTTGTTTTTTCATCAACAAGCTCAATAACTTCATAGTTTTCAGTATCCTTTAGAAGTTCTAGTGTCAATTTGTGATTTAGGTCATGACTTCCAGCTAGTGCTTCATAATTGCCAACAAAATTCATACCAATCAGCGCCATATCTCCGATTGCGTCTAGTATCTTATGTCTTACAAATTCATCATCAAATCTTAAACCTTCAGGATTTAAGACTTTTTTGTCATCAAGCACTATTGCATTTTCTAATGAGCCTCCAAGTGCAAGCCCTTTTGAACGAAGGTATTGAACTTCGTGTAAAAAACCAAAGGTTCTTGCACGTGAGATCTCATCTTTATAACTCTGCTTTGTAAAGTTTAAAACGTACTCTTGATGTTGAATAACTGGATGTGCAAATTTTATAGTAAAACCATACTTCAAATCATTTGAAGGAGAAAGTTTTACATATTTCTCTCCCTCTTGTACAATTATCTCTTTTTTTATACGCATTATTTTTTTAGGCACATCAAGTTCAACTATGCCTGCTTCATCTAAAAGCATGCAAAAACTCGCACTGCTTCCGTCCATTACAGGAACCTCATCTGCATCAACAATGATTTTAAGATTATCTATGCCATAAGCGTATATAGCTGAGAGCATATGCTCTATTGTAGAGATTACATAACCATCTCTTCCTATAACTGTAGCCATTTTTGTATCAACAACGTTTGCAGGAATAAGCGGGATAGCTACATCAACATCACTTCTGTAAAAAATTAATCCACTGTTGGATTCTAATGGTTCAAGTCTTAATTTGACTGCAGAGCCTTTATGTAGACCTATTCCAACCAGTTCAACACTTTTTTTTATAGTTGTTTGATACATTTTTTGCTCCTGCAGTTAAATCTTATATTTATATTTTTTTATCAATTATATCTTTTGAACTCTTAATAACATCACTGATATTTAGCCTCATCCAGTCGCTATCCATCCACTCAGCAGGATGAACTTCTATACCTTGAACTAAAACTCCAAAGTGAAGGTGATCTCCCATAGCGTACCCACTTTTACCTGTATTTGCAAGGTGAGAAGCATCTGCTATCATATCCCCATTGTTAACAGCAATACTTGAGCAGTGTCCATAAAGCGTATAAAGACCTAAACCATGACTTATTATAGGCATATTTCCATAAAGACCGTTGTAGTCTGCAAAAACAACTTCTCCACCATTTTGAGGTCTAATCTCAGCTTGTGCATTACTCGCTAAATCTAGTCCCATATGGTATGACTCACTTATATCTTTATCATTGTATGAGTATATTCTGTGATCTCCATAATGAGCAACAACAGCACCATTTTTAAGAGGATACATACTATTTATATGAAAATCTTGAATCATATGTTGTGGAACTTTTGAAGTAATCTCATGGATTAGTTTCTCATTTTTAAGTCTTACAGTTTCATTTATGAGTTTAAACTGCTCTATAGAATCACTAACACCTTGAGTCTCTTCAAACTCTTCTGCAAGCTCAGCTATCTTACCATGCAAAAAGTTATCTGTGAGTTTAATATTTGAAACTTTATAACTTTTTTCTCTTAAATAAAGAGGAACATAAACTTGTGTAGAATTTTTTGCATAATCTTCTGCTACAACTGTCGCTTTGAAATTTTTTTCTGTTATAGGCCACGCTATAAGAGCTATATAGTAACCTTCTTTATAAAAAGGTTGTGCTTTAAATTTTTTATCGAAGTTTGTCTCTATATAAAACTCTTTTAGGTTTTCATCTTCAATTTTAAATATAACAAGAGCTGAGCCGCCTTTACTGATTTTATATGAGTTTGCAACAATATTTACAAGTGGTCTTTTTTTGTCAATCTTTAGAGTGTACTCCACTTGAGTAAAGTTTCCTTGAAAAAAGTTCCACTTACTAGCATCTAGTGCTTCTACAACTATCTTTATCTCTTTATCTTTCATAGTATAGGCACTCTTTGGTGATTCTATTTTAATCTCAATAGGACTTTTTGCTTCCATGAATTGTTCATGATATAAAACTGTATCTTCGCTGCTACTCTTTAGTGTAACTTTGTACGATTTAATACCGCTTAAATCTTGAATAGATAATTTTAATGGATCTTTTAAATTCCAATAACCATCACTTTTAAACGAGATTGTTGGAGTTTCTCTCTCAAACATAAGTGAATTGTATACATATAAAGCACCACCAACTATCACAGCTAAAATAAATAACAAACCATATAAAGAACCATTCTCTCTTCTTCTCAACTTATATTTCCTTTTTTATTGAATTAAGTACTATCTCTTTAGCCTTATCTAGCGACGTTATATCATCTACTATAAAACTTAAGCTATTCTTTTGTGCCTTAGCATGAAAACTTAGTGCAATTTTCGCACAACTTACCTTAGAAGCGCAACTAACAAAGCATTTAATCTTAAAATCACTTGCCTGTATTAATAAAAGAGCCACTTCGATATGAGCCAAAGAAAGAGCCTCTTCTAACGCTATCTTAGCATCAAAGATAGTCGCTCCACTTGCTCTTATATCTTCATCACTCACACAAAAAAGAGCAATTTTTGCGTCATGTTTTAGTAACATGTTTTTAAACATAATCGCTTTTAATCTCAAAGTTCCAAGAGTCACACTTTTCATTATGTTTTTATTGCAGAGTTTAAAATCCGCACCACTCTCTATTAACTCTTTAGCTATAGCAAATGTCGTACCACAGAGCTCTTGGGACAAAAAGCCATCTGTAGACTTAAGAAGTCCAGCATAAAGAGCAGTAGCCATTTTTTGATTTATTTTTATATTATTATCTTTAAAAAAATAGAAAAAATCTTCTGTTTTAAGCATAAAGTCTATCAACTCACACTCAATATCTAAATACTCTTCGCCTAGAGTGCCAAAACTTATCACTAAATCCGCACTCTTTGGCAAAGAGTTTTTTATATCTTGTACCCATGGGATAAATGTAAGTCTATAGTCTATGTTTTGTGTTTTACAGACCCAAGAGACTTTTTTGTGTTTTTGAAGCAAAAAAGTATAAAAAGTACTAGCATTTCCAAAAACTTGTGCGTCAAAATAATCATCAGTGAGGATAACTATGTGAGTGGCGCTATCTATTTTTTTTAAAATTTCATTCAATTGAAGACTACTTTGGCTATTTTTTTGGGATTATATACTACTTCTTATTCATTTTGTAAACATATGCAAGAACCTCTGCTACTGCTCCAAAGAGCTCACTAGATATTGGTTTATCTAAATCTACTTGTGCATAAAGGCTCCTTGCCAGCGGTGGATTTTGGACTATATGAACTCCGTTTTCACGAGCTACTTTTTTTATCTGTTGAGCTATATTGTCCATACCTTTTGCCACAACTATTGGGGCATGTGATTTTTTCTCATCATACTTTATGGCAACAGCGTAATGAGTTGGATTTGTTATAACAACGTCTGCAGTTGGAACTGCTGCCATCATTCTCTTTCTTGAAGCCTGCATCTGGATTTGTCTTATTTTTGCTTTTATGAGTGGGTCTCCATCCATATTTTTCATCTCATCTTTTATCTCTTGTTTGCTCATCTTTAGCCCATCAAAGTACTGTTTTCTAACAATTATAAGATCAATCATTGCAAAGATAAAAATAATTAAAAGCATAACAAAGGCGATGATTATCATTTTATCTCTAAGCCAAAACATCTGATCATCAAACCCAAAAAGAGCAACTGTTGGAAGCTCCATAATAAACAAAAAGAAAAATACAAATCCAACACCTAGTGTTGTAAAGGATTTGAATGTTATCTTTACCCCATCTATCAATTTTTTCATAGAAAAGAGGTTTTTCATCCCCTTAATTGGATCTATCTTCTTAAGGTCTGGCATTATCGCTTTTGTTGTAAATAAAAATCCAAATTGAGAGATTGCTGCTATAACACCAGCGATTGCTACTGAAATTGAGAGAGGCATCACGATTAGAAAAAACTCTTTTATAGTTACTATCGCAATATCTACCATAAGAGGTCTATCAATAGTCATACCAATAAGAGAGAAATAGTATTTAAAGAGCAAAAGCATATGCGAGCTCATATATGGAAAAAGCATTAAAAAAGCTAAAATAGCAACAAAGAGTGTCATAACACCCGAAGCATCTTGTGATTTTGGGACATTCCCCTCTTTTCGGGCGTCCTCTATCTTCTTGGCGGTAGGTTCTTCTGTTTTTTCTGCATCATCTGCCATATACTAGTCTAATCCATTTTCATAGATAAATCTATCCAGTTAGCTTGATGGATAAGAGCACCGCTACTTATTGCATCAACACCAACCTTGGCATAACTCTGTATAGTTTCAAGCGAAATATTACCACTTGCTTCAATGAGTATATGTGCGAAATTTGCATCTCTATATTTTAGAACTTCTTGAACCTCTAAGGGCGTCATGTTGTCACACATGACTATATCAGCGCCTGCTTCAAAAGCCTCTTTAGCAATAAGAAGTGTTTCAGCTTCTACTTCTATCTTAGCAGTAAATGGAATCTTTTTTCTAGCTGCTTGTATATAGCTCTTTAAATCTTTTATGGTCTTTAGATGTGTGTCTTTTATCATCAAAGAGTCATCTAAACCCATTCTATGATTTACTGCTCCACCACATCTTGTTGCGTATTTTTCAAAATTTCTAAGCAGAGGTCTTGTTTTTCTTGTATCTAAGAGTTTTACGCCGTATGGCTCAATAATATCTGCATATTTTTTGGTAAGTGTTGCAATAGAGCTTGCATGTAAAAGCATATTTAGAAATGTTCTCTCAACACGAAGAAGTACATGTGACGTTCCACTTAGCGTTGCTATAACGTCTCCTTTTACAAAACTTTGTGAATCATTTTTATTCCAAGCTATACTAAAATTTTCTAACTTTGCCAAAATATCGCAATACATTACTCCCGCCATGACACCATCGCTTTTTGCAATTATTTTAGCAGACGCCGCTACACTTGGCTCAACTAGTGCATATAAGTCACCTCGTCCAACGTCTTGAGAGAGTGTCTCTTTTACAAAATCTTCTATCATAGTGCTAGCATTCTATCTAGTGCTATTTTTGCCCATTTTTGAGTATTTTCATCGATATGAATCTCATTTAAAGGCTCGCCTTCATCAATTGATTTTAAGATATCGTAAAGATCTTTTAATGTTGTCTCATTCATTGTAGGACATTCAGGTTTTGTAGATGAGAGAACGTATGTATTTTTTGAGCGCAGACGGTTTACGAGATTGAACTCTGTTCCAACTGCCACTTTTTGATCTTCATCTAAATCTTTTATGTATTTGATTAGTTGAGAAGTAGAACCTACAAAGTCAGCAGCATCACAGATTGCTGGATCGCACTCTGGATGAACAGCTATTAAAATACCTGGATATTTTTTGCGGTAAAATTTTATATCATCAACTGAGAATAGTTGATGAACTGAGCAAAAGCCATTAAAACAGATGATATCTGCATCTGCTACATTGCTTCCATCACCAATAACGCAAGATTTTAACCCCATCTGATTTGCGATGTTTTGTCCTAAACATCTATCTGGAACAAAAAGTATTTTCTTGCCCTCTTTTAAGGCTGTTGTAATGATTTTTTTTGCATTTGAGCTAGTACATACCATACCGCCCATCTCTCCTACTTTTGCTTTTACATCAGCATTTGAATTTATATATGTAATTGGCAAGATATTTTCATTTTTGATTCCAGCTTCATTAAGCGCTTTTACAGAAGCATCAAACTGCATCCCATCGATCATTGTGGCCATAGCACAGCACGCAGCTTTTGGCATAACCACTCTTTTATTTGGAGATAAAACTTTAACGCTCTGCCCCATAAATCCAACGCCACAAAAGACTACAAATTCTGAATTATCAGCCATAGTTTTTTGTGCAAGCTCAAGAGAATCTCCTGTTATATCACCCATCTCAAAAACTTCATCTCTTTGATAAAAATGAGCAACAACTGTAACGCTTAATTTCTTTTTATATTCGTTAATTTTTTCTTTTAACTGTTGTGTTGTCAGTTCCAAAATAATTCCTTATTTTTGTATTTCACAATTATATCAAAAAAGAGTATTGATGATATTTTATATCTCTATAATCATATCTTATGTACAATTTGCTCAAATTATTTCTCAAGGTATTTAATGGATTTTTTATTCAACACTAATGCTCAGTTTTTCATTGCAGCGTATCTTATTGGCGCTATTCCATTTGGTCTTCTCTTAGCTAAAAAGTATGCTGGTGTAGATGTAAAATCAAGTGGTTCTGGAAGCATTGGTGCTACAAATGTTTTAAGAGTTGTAAAAGAGACTAACCCCTCTTTAGCAAAAAAATTAGGGGCTGCAACACTATTACTAGATGCTCTAAAAGGTGTTCTTGTTTTAAGCGTTGCATATTTTTATGGTCTAAGCGAAGCAACACTTTGGGGCATATCTGTTTTGGCTGTCCTTGGTCACTGTTACTCTCCATATTTAGGTTTTGAAGGCGGAAAAGGCGTTGCAACTGGTATGGGTGTTATGATGTTTATGCTTCCACTAGAGACTATTATCGCACTCGTTGTTTGGGCTCTTGGCGCTAAACTTATCCGTATTTCTTCACTATCTTCACTTATAGCTCTTGGCGCACTTATCATTGCTAGCTTTATACTGCATCCTGACATGCCTCATGCTCCTGTTATAATCATTGGGTTTGTTCTTTTATATAAGCATATCCCAAATCTTATTCGCCTCTTTAAGGGTGAAGAAAAAAGAGTTGTATGACAATACATGTCGAAAATCTAAAATTTCAATGCATTATTGGGATTTTAGATTTTGAGAGGACTTCTCCTCAAGATGTAATTATAAATCTTCATATTAACTACGACTATAAAGAAGATTTTATTGACTATGCAAAGGTAGTTTTCTTTATAAAAGAAACAATGATAAAGAGTGAATTTTTACTTATAGAAGATGCTTTAAAAGAGATAAATTTAAAGTTAAATAAAGAATTCAAAGCCATAAAAAGCATAGATTTAAAGATAACAAAACCATCGATTTTACCCGACTGCATGGTGAGTGTAAGCAATTTTACAATTTTTGAATCTTAATTATAAGTTAAAGTTTTCTTTAAAATAATTGAAGTTTTCTTTAAAATAACCTAAAATTATGATATCATTTCGCCAAAATATTCACTCATAGGACACAATATATGCGAATTCTTATTATAGAAGATGAAGTTACATTAAACAAAATGCTAGCAGAGGGGCTAAAAGAGTATGGCTACCAAAGTGACGTAGTAGAGACTTTAAAAGACGGAGAATACTACCTTGACATTCGTAACTATGACCTAGTACTTATGGATTGGATGCTTCCAGATGGAAATAGTATTGACGTTATAGGAGATATTAAAACAAAGACTCCAAAAACAGTTGTTGTAGTTTTATCTGCAAGAGACGATAACGAGAGCGAAATTTTAGCACTAAAAAGCGGTGCTGATGACTATATCAGAAAGCCTTTTGACTTTGATGTTTTAGTTGCGCGTCTTGATGCACGTCTTCGTTTTGGTGGTAGTAATATAATCGAAATTCAAGATTTAATCATAAATCCTGAAGAAGAAAAAATTACTTATAAAGAAGTAGAGATAGAACTAAAAGGAAAACCTTTTGAAGTATTAACTCACTTAGCTCGTCACCGTGATCAAATAGTTTCAAAAGAGCAACTACTTGACGCTATCTGGGAAGAGCCAGAACTTGTTACTCCAAACGTAATTGAAGTTGCAATTAATCAGATTAGACAAAAGATGGACAAACCACTTAATATAACTACTATTGAAACAGTTCGCCGTCGCGGATACCGTTTCTGTTTTCCAAAAGAGATAAACTAACATAAAAAGGCGAAGGAGAACTTACTCCTTTGGCTACCAAATCACTTTTTTATTCGATACAATTACACATATTTAAATATTAGGTAATTGTATGTTCTCACAAAGAAGTATTAGACAAAGTTTTTTAATACAACTTATCATTGCTTCATCATCTCTAATCCTTATTTTCTCATCTATTTTATACTTTTATATTGAAAAATCAATCATCGATGAAAAACATATTGAACTCTCTGAATATGCAAAAAATGCTGCTAGCGATGAGTCTATTTATGGCTCAGACATTCCAACTCCAGAAGAGTATCTAGGGTTAACTATTGAGATTATGTATCTAAATACTGAGCATTTAACTCTCGATTTTTACGAGACTACAAAAAATAACAAATCCTTTTTGACTCTAATACACCCTTTTAATTTACAAGAACTTAGTTTTCTTAAAATAACAAAAGATATAACCCCAACACGTGCCCTTTTAAATAAAATTCTTAACTATCTTTTAGTTATCAATGTTGCTGGATTTTTACTCGTTATCATTTATGCGATTGGTTTATCAAAGATGCTAGTCTCTCCGGTAAAAACTCTTAGTAATAAGCTCTCAAACATGAATGAGCATCTTATGCGCCCTATTATTGTTGAGGAGCTACCTGAAGAGTTTGAACCACTTGGAGCTACTATCAATCATCTTATTGCGAGAATACAAAACTTCGTAAAATATCAAAAAGAGCTCTTCATCGGAACAGCCCATGAGCTAAAAACTCCACTCGCTGTTATAAAG
>NZ_JAQVKA010000126.1 GCF_028694895.1 Sulfurimonas sp.
CACTTTACTATGCTCATATGACAGGCAAAAGGCCAGCTATTGGATTTATAGTTGGAGATGGTGATGAGAGATATATAAAAAGAGTAAAAACAGTTGCAGATAAGTTTGATATAAAAATAATACTACTGCAAAAATAGCGCTAGAATATTTTTTTTGCTCTATTTTGCTTTGTGTAAAAAGCCTAGATTATCTATGTTTTAGACTCTGTTTATGAAACTTAAAAGCATTAATTGGGTAAAATCCAACACAATCTTAATACTCTTTTATCAAGGAAATATATGTTTGAAACAGTTATCGGACTTGAGGTCCACGTTCAACTAAACACAAAAACTAAACTTTTTTGCTCATGTCCAACGAGTTTTAATCACAAACAAAATATTAACACATGTCCAACTTGCTTAGCACTTCCAGGTGCACTTCCTGTGCTTAACAAAGAGGTGCTTCATAAATCTATAATGTTTGGCTCGGCAGTTGATGCCACTATAAATAAAACATCATATTTTGATAGAAAAAGTTACTTTTACCCAGACTCTCCATCTGCTTATCAGATTACACAGCTTTATACTCCAGTAGTTGAGCATGGAAAACTACGCATTGATTTTGAAGATGGAACTCATAAGACTATTCGTATAAATCGTGCTCATATTGAAGCTGATGCTGGAAAAAATATACACGATGGAGCTATCTCAAAGGTAGATTTAAATCGTGCAGGAACTCCTCTTTTAGAGATAGTCTCAGAGCCTGATATGAGAAGTGCAGAAGAGGTAACACTCTATCTAAAAAAACTTCACTCAATAATTCGCTATCTTGACATCGGCGATGCAAACATGCAAGAGGGTTCATTTCGTGTGGATGTAAACGTCTCTATCCGCCCAAAGGGCGATGAGAAGTTATACACTCGTGTAGAGATTAAAAATATAAATAGTTTTAGATTTATCCAAAGAGCTATAGAGCTTGAAGTTGAGCGTCAAAGTGATGCTTGGGAAGATGGCACATATGAGAGTGAGATAGTTCAAGAGACGCGCCTTTTTGATCAAGTAAGACAAGAGACGCGTTCTATGCGTGGAAAAGAAGAAGCTGCTGATTATCGTTATTTTCCAGAGCCTGATTTGCTAAAGACTGTTATAACAGACGAGATGCTAGAAAAATACTCTAAGATTCCAGAGCTTCCAGATGAGAAGATGGCACGTTTTGTAAAAGATTATGAGATGAATGAGTATAGTGCTAGTGTTTTAACTTCTGCTATAGAGATGGCTCACTATTTTGAGAGTATGATGCAAGAAGGAGTTAGCGCTAAAAATGCTCTTACTTGGCTTACAACAGAACTTCAAGGCAGATTTAGGGGAGAGATAAATATATCAAACTCTCCAGTTGATGCAAAAAAATTAGCTCTTTTAGTAAAGAGAATCGAAGATGGCACAATAAGCGGTAAAGCGGCTAAAGATGTACTTGATTATCTGATGCAAAATAGTGTTGATGTAGATAGCGCGATTGACACATTAGGACTTAAACAAGTAAGTGACAGTGGCGCTATAGAGGCTATTTGCGATGCTGTCATAGCTGCAAATGGTGATAAAGTAACAGAGTATCAAAGTGGAAAAGATAAGCTTTTTGGCTTCTTTGTAGGGCAAGTTATGAAAGAGTCAAAAGGGAGTGCAAACCCACAAACGGTTAACGATATACTAAAAGCAAAGCTTGGATAAGAGCTTTGCTTAAATCTATACTCTTAGATACTGCATATAAAATAAATACTTCAAAAAGCTATATAAAAACAAAACTCTTTTTTTATAATTTTCTAGAAAACGGTAACTATAAATACAAAAAGATTTTTGATTTTTTTATGATAGCAATCATATTTTCAAGCGTTTTTATATTGATAAGAGAGGTAAAATCAGAGGTAAACGATGAGCTACTATTTTACAATAACTATATAGTTTCAACAATATTTCTAATTGAATATCTTTTTAGATTTTGGATAAGCAGTAGCGTTACAGAGGCAATCATCAAGCAGAGTCAACGTGATGTAATGCTAGGAAATGAGTTTAATCTCTCCCTTGCTCTAAGCGATATTTTTTTAAAAAAACTAAGATATATAATCTCTATAAAAGCACTTATAGATCTGCTTGCTATTCTTCCGTTTTTCCATAGCTTAAGACTTCTTAGACTTTTCATTCTCTTTCGTGTATTTAAACTTTTTCGATATGCAAAGAGTATTCAGGTCTTTACCTCGGTAATTGCTTCTAAAAAGTTTGAGTTTTTAACACTTCTTACTTTTGCAGCCATTGTGATTTTTATCTCATCTGTACTTATTTACGTGATGGAAGCTAATAATCCAGCTTCGCCTATAAATACACTCTTTGAAGCGC
The DNA here is from genome assembly GCF_028694895.1 of Sulfurimonas sp. Taxonomy (GTDB): domain Bacteria; phylum Campylobacterota; class Campylobacteria; order Campylobacterales; family Sulfurimonadaceae; genus Sulfurimonas. The sequence continues at coordinate 2,367 of NZ_JAQVKA010000126.1, forward strand.
TTTATTGGGCTATTGTTACAATCTCGACTGTTGGCTATGGAGATATTACTCCTATCACAGATGCTGGAAGAGTAGTTGCAATATTTGTTATCATAGCGGGTATTGCTGTTTTTTCATTTACGACATCTTTGATAGTTACCGCATTTACCCAAAAGTTAGATGAGATAAAAGAGACAAAGTTTATTGATGATATTGCAAAGAAAAAAGAGTTTTATCTTATCTGTGGATATGAAAACATCTCAAAAGAAGTTGCAAAAAAACTAACACAAAATAGTGAAGTAATCATCTTAGAAGAGGATGCACAAAAAGCTCTTCAGGCAAAAAAAGATGGATTTTTTGCACTTAATTATGATCCAGGAAGTATTGATAGTTATAAAAATCTTCGCATAAATCTACAGACACAGGTGAAAGCTATTTTATGCTTAAGTCATAGTGATGTAGAAAATGTTTACACTGCCTTGACCGTTCGCTCTTTTAATAAAGATGTTTTTATACTCTCAATCCTAAAAGCCAAAGCAAATAAAAACAAACTACTCTTTGCCGGTGTAAATGAGCTTTTTTATGAGAAAGAGTTGGTTGGGATGATAGCAAAAGAGTTTGTTGGAAAGCCTGTTGCATTTGAGGCTATTCATGCTCTTCGTTCTAACTATAATGGCATAGATATGCAAGAACTTCTTATAAATATGAGAATCATAGATAATTTTAAAACTGTAAAAGATTTAGAGTGTCATAAGCATAGAATAATACTCTTAGGCATTTATAAAAAAAGTGAAAAGAATTTCTACTTTAACCCAACTTATGACACCTCTATAGACATTGGAGATTATCTTCTTCTTATTGGAAATATACAATTTATCAAAGACTTTACAGACAATTTGTACAAAGGGAAGCAGTAATGCAGAAGATAGCTTTGATATTTGGTCATAATGAGTACACGTTTGAGATAGAAAAAAACATCAAATCTCACTATAAAAAGATATATATTTTTAAGCTTGATGCTGAGAGTGTATCTAAAGAGAGTAATGGTTATGAGATACAAACTTTTGATTTGAGTGAAGATTGGGATGAGTTAAGAGATAGCGTTGATATAGATGAGTGTGAGGCTTTTTGTATACTAGAAGATATGTCAAAAAATATATTTTTAACGCTCTCTTTGCGTGATACATTTGAAAACTTAAAAATAATAGCGCTCTCTCAAGATAAAGAGAGTGCCGATAAGCTTATGTTAGCAGGAGCATCTAAAATCCTCCCGACTACACAAACAACTGCAAATATTATTGTTGAAATGCTTGAAAAGCCGATGATAACAGAAGTTTTACACAATATCTTATATGAGAAAAGTAATCTAAAGATTGCTCAAGTTATGGTAAAAAATGCTCAGTATTTTAATGGACTCTATGCTTCTGATATAAATTGGAGTAAAGAGTATAATGTTACAGTTCTCTCAGTTATAGACAAAGAGGGTGCGACAGAGTTTA
>NZ_JAQVKA010000003.1 GCF_028694895.1 Sulfurimonas sp.
ACCAAAGATAGTTGGCGTATATAGACTTGTGATGAAGAGTGGGAGTGATAACTTTAGAAGCTCGGCTATTCAAGGAATTATGAAGCGTATAAAAGCAAAAGGTGTTGAGGTTGTTATATATGAGCCGGTACTTGAAGAGAGTGAATTTTTCAACTCAAGAGTTATAAAAGATTTGGATGAATTTAAAAAGATAAGTGATGTTGTTGTGGCAAACAGACTAAGTGATAACATCATGGATATAAAAGATAAAGTTTATACAAGAGATATTTTCAATAGTGACTCATAGCGATACTATCTTGATATGGAGCCGCTTTAATGGCAAAAAATAAGAAAAACTCTAAAGTAAACCAAAAAATCAAGAAGTATTTTGATGATGATCCTTTTGATGTAGGAGTTGCTAGAGTAAGTACTCAAACTCTAAGTGAGCTTTTTAACTATCTTGGAATCTACGATATAGAACAAAGCAAAGATATGCTCCTAAAGATGGCAAGAATGCTTTGGAGTGAAGCAGACAGTGGCATCAGAGTAGATATTTTTAGCTTTTTTGCACACAATGGTACAGTTTATAAAGCAACATCCAAGGTCGAACCGAGCTTAGAGAGAGATGATAAGATAGAGTCTCTTATATCACAGCTTCAAGTTACTTCAGAAGAGGCAAAAGCCCTGCATAACGCCTTTGGAGACGTTAGAAGTAAAAAGATAACTATAGAGAAGATGGAGTCAAAACTCTTACATATTCGCTTTAGTTTTAAAAAAGAGCGTCTGCAAAAGAGAGTAGATGGTATCTTTGATATAGATGACTCTATAGAGTTTAACGCCTCTTTAAAGTATGCAATTTATGGGCAACATTTTCATAAAATACTGACGCTAAATACAAAAACATTTGAGTATGAACATCTTAGAGATACTGATGAAGATAAGCTAAGTAAAGAGATAGAAAAAGCAAAAAATCTCTCCATAAAGAAGAAGCAACAAGAGATAGATACATTTATAAAAAATCTCAAAGATCCACATCCTCATCTAAGCCAAAAAGAGATTTTACATGCGCTAAGAGTAATGCCGCCAAAAACAAAACTCTCATACCCTATGCTAAAAGAAAATGTAATTCATAGTATTGTTAGTGGAGCTCTTGGAGAGGTTGAAATAGATATAAGCGATGAAGAGATGCTTATATCTATGCCTCAGAGTATAAAACTGCCATATTCAAAGATAGAACAACCATATACGCTTGAGATACATGTAGAGTTAAATTCACTCTTAGAAGATATTTGGAGAGGCGAAAATATAGACTTTAGCACTGTTGTCGAGGAGTTTAAAAAAGAGCATGAAGAGCATTTTTTAAATGATTTAAAGTCTTTAGTTGATGAGTGCAGATCTTATGCTGCGCTTTTACATCTTAGTGATGAGGTTCTTTATGACAAAGTTTATGAACCACTCTTAGAACTCCTAAACGCTTCACTAAATATATCGCCAAAAATAGCTCAAAAAAGTTTGAGAAGGTTTATCCACTCCATCTCAGAAGAGATAGCAAAAAAACAGAGATATGAACTTTTAGCACGAACTATACGAGACTTTAAAAATCTTTTCCCACTTGCTCGTGATATGAAAAGAAAGCTAATCCTTCATGTAGGGCCTACAAACAGCGGAAAAACTTATCAAGCTATGCAAAAACTAAAGAGTGCAGATACAGGCTACTACCTTGCTCCTCTTAGACTATTGGCGTTAGAGGGGTATGAAGATTTAAAAGAAGATGGAATTGACGCCTCTTTGATAACTGGTGAAGAGCAGATACTAGATGAAGATGCGACGCATATAAGCTCGACTATCGAGATGCTAAACTTTGATGTGGATGTGGATGTTTGTGTTATTGATGAAGTGCAGATGCTAGATGACCGTGACCGTGGCTGGGCATGGGCAAATGCTATTATCGGCGCACCTGCAAAAGAGATTATCATGACAGGATCAGCAAATGCAAAAGAGGCAGTTATAGCACTTGCAGAGTATCTTGGTGAAGAGCTTGAAATCATAGAGTTTACGAGAAAAAATCCGCTGATTTTACTAGATGCTCCAACACATGAAAAAGATGTGGAGCCAAATACTGCGATAATTGCTTTTAGTAGAAAAGATGTCTTAAAACTCAAACAGAATTTTTCAAAATACTTTAGCGTGAGCGTTGTTTATGGCAACCTCTCACCAGAGGTTAGACGTGAAGAAGCTAGAAGATTTCGCACAGGCGAGACTCAGATACTAGTTGCTACTGACGCTATTGCTATGGGTATGAATCTACCTATCAAAACCATACTCTTCTCAAAGGCGGAGAAGTTTGATGGCGTAAGTGATAGAAATCTTCTCCCTAGTGAAATACATCAAATCTCTGGCCGTGCTGGAAGATATGGGCTTTTTGAGAAGGGTTGTGTCGGGGCTTTGAGTGGTGATGTCTTAAATATTATAAAGAAAAACTTTTTTAAAGAGGCAAAGACTATAACGATACCTTTTAAAGTTATGGCAAATCTAGAGCATATAAAACTTGTTGGAAATATCTTAGAGGAGAAATCACTTTATGAGATTTTGAAGTTTTTTGTAAAAAATATGGAGTTTGATGGTCCGTTTTTAGCAACAAACTTAGAAGATATGATGGAACTCTCAATACTTATAGATAGTTATAATCTTGATTTAACTACAAAATACCATCTTGCGTGTGCTCCAATGACGCTTAAATCTCCATATATTATGAGTGCTTTTGAAAACTATTTGAGCACACTTGAAAAAAACATGCCAGTTATTTATGTCGTGCCACCTCTAAGTGGAACGCACGCGCAAACAACAGATGAACTGCTTCGAGCAGAAGATATGGTAAAAGAGATTTCACTCTATCTTTGGCTTAGTTATAGGTTTAAAGAGTATTTCATTGATGCAGATAGAGCAAGAGCTTCAAGAGGAGTACTAAATAGGTTTATAGAAAACTCACTTCAGCAGAGCCAACTTGCTACGAAGTGTAGAATGTGCAGCGCGCCACTCCCGCCAAACTCACCGTATGGTATTTGTCAGGCATGTTTTAAGAAAAACTATGCAGGGCAAGGTATAAAAAAAGGTGGAGGATATAGAAAGAGCAGATAAAGTTTTATAACTTTAGCAGCTCTTCTAGGGGTGTGGATTTCTTTTGTGAATTTAGATGAGACTCGACAAGAGTATTGCCACTAAGTTTGTTTTTGGTGTTTTTTATCTCATCTTCCATCTTATCTTTCATCTCTTCAATGAGCTTCGTTTTAAAATCTTCTACAAGCTTTGCAATCTCTTGTAGAGCTTCAGGAGAATCTCCCATGTTGTCTATGAGCTTTTGTTTATACTCCTCGACTAGTTTATCAATCTTCTCTTGATTTAGATCTGCTAAAAATTTTGCAGCACCTTTTTCACGAAGGTTTTTTAGGAAATCTGTAACAGCACTGTCCATCTGTGAGCTTCTAGTCTCTTTTTCCTCTTTTTTTTCTTCGGTATAAGGAATCTCAAATTTTTGTTCAGAATCAGTTTTAGAATCTCTATTTTCTTTCGTTTGAAAGTTCTGTGTCATATTCGCATAGCTTTGGTAAGTAGTTACGCCCTGCATAATAACTCCTTGATTTTTTATTATAAAAAACAAGCAAATATAGTTCCGATAAAAAATTGAGATTATAAATGATAAAATATCGCGATAATTTAGCCATTATTAAAAGGATAAAGAGATGATTTCTGTTAAATATCTTCATCAAGTTCAAGCGTTTTTGCTTTCAGGTTTTATGAGTTTTATCATGTCTGCAGCGATAACATTTATCAACTTAGGATTAGTAGAAAACTTTGTAGAGATATGGATTCATGCATGGATAATAGCCTACATGATAGCTTTTCCTACAATACTTCTAGTCTTTCCATTTGTACGCAAACTCGCCATGAAAATCGCATCCAAATAAAATTTTAGTTTATCTCTTTGACTCGTCCGACTTCACCGCTCATCAAACGAACTTTTATACCGTGATGGTGATTTGGTGATTTTGTCAAAATATCTCTAACTATTCCGTATGTTAAAACCCCGCTTCTCTGGTCTTGCTTTAAAACGATAGCTACACTTAAACCGCTTTTTATATCTTTTCTTTGAGTACCATCTGCCATATATAAGCTCCTTTTGATTAAGATTTGTATTATAGTTAAATTATCAATCAAGGGTTAAAAAGCAGTGCCAAAGCTACTCATTTTATCTATATTTATTTTATCATTGTTTGCAAAAGAGCCAGATTTTGGCAAATATGATGGCAGTGCGGTTGTGTTGGATTTGCAAAGTGCAGAGCGAACTATTTTTGGAAATAAAGCAGACGAGAGACTCTCTCCATGCTCTACATTTAAAATCCTAAACTCTATGATAGCTCTTGATAGCGGAGTTATAAAAGATGAAAATGAAACTCTGAAATGGGATGGCGTAAAGCGTGAATATGAGGTATGGAATCATGACCATTCTATGCGCTCTGCCATAACGGTATCTACTGTTTGGTTTTATCAAGAGATGGCGAGACGGATTGGCGAGGAGCAAATGAGCTTACATGTAAGAGAGGCAAATTATGGAAATATGGATATTTCTAGCTCACTTGAGGGCTTTTGGCTTGGTGGTGGGAGTTTGAAAATATCGCTAAATGAACAGATAGATTTTCTATCACGACTTGTTAAAAATGAGTTGCCATTTTCTCCTCGCGCTATGAATGTAACAAAAGAGATTATGACTCTAGAAGAGCATGAAGGCTACCTCCTTGCGGGAAAAACTGGAAGCTGTGGCGGAGTTGGCTGGTTTGTAGGATTTTTGAAACAAGACTCTAAAACAGAGGTGTTTGCTTTTAACATAAAAGGCGATGGAGCAAGTGGAGCAGAGGCAAAGAGGATAGCTTTGCAATATTTTAAAGATAAATAGAAATTAGCTTGTATAATTCGTTAAAAACACAAAGTTAGAAGATGAACAACACGAAAAACCAAACACGCTATTTTATACTTATGATAATTGCTATGCTTTTTTGGGGTACTTCTTGGACGGCTGGAAAAGTAGCAGCAGCACACTCTCACGCAGAAGTTGCTGCTTTTTGGCGCTATGCTATCTCATTTATAACTCTATTGCCTATTGTCTGGTACCTTAAGAGTCCTCTTAAATCAGATAGAGTGGGGTATATCTACATGCTAATTGCTGGGGTTTTGACTTCGCTTTTTAACTACCTCTTTTTTGCTGGGCTCTCACATGGTGCAGCTGGATATGGTGGAACTATGGTTACCTCTCTTGCACCTATCTTTACATATCTTATGTCGATTACTATCTTAGGTACAAAGGTTACAAATAGACAAGTTGCGGCACTCTCTATTGGGATTTTTGGAGCATTGATTTTACTTAGAGTACCATTTGAAGGGTTTGCATTTTTAAATATAGAGAGTTCGTATTTTCTAGGGTGCGCTCTTGTCTGGGCCTTGGTTACTATCTTCTCTCAAAAAGCCTCATCGCGAACAAACCCTATGTACTACTCGCTCATCGTTTTTGGTATAGCTGGCTTTACAAATATGATGTTTGCACTCCCATACCATCCGTTTGACTTTGGCGCATATGACGCTATTTTCTGGGCTAATATCATCTTTATAGGCGTAATCCCAGGAACTTTTGCTACCACTCTTTACTTCATCTCAGCCGCAAAGATAGGAGCGCATAGAACGGGTGTTTTTATGTTCATAGTTCCAATCGGCGCCATCGCGTCAAGCTGGGTAGTATATGGTGAAAACCTCGCACTCTCAACGCTTATAGGGTGTCTACTTGCCTTTGTAGCAGTTGTTCTTTTTAATATGAAGAGTGGTAAGAAGAAATTAACATAATTTTTTAATTAAATTATATTATAGTAATCGCTTTATAAATCGTTAGAAGGAAAAAAATGAAAAAAATCTTATTTATTTTAGTAGCCTTGAGTATTTTTTACCAACAAAATTTACCGCTTCACGCAATAGACGCAGATTCAATAATTTCTGATGCATTTAAAAGTCATAGAAGTAATTTGCAGGTATCTGGTGAAGGTATTGTTACTAAGCTCTTAGCAGACGATAATGACGGTAGTAGGCATCAAAGGTTTTTAATCAAACTCTCTATGGGGCATACATTGTTGATTGCTCACAATATCGATCTTGCTCCTAGAATCTCTTTTATTAGGCAAGGTGAGAGAGTTGAATTTTATGGAGAATACGAGTGGAACAAAAAAGGTGGGGTTATACATTGGACACATAAAGACCCTCGTGGCTCCCATACCGCAGGCTGGATAAAACATAATGGAAGAACATATCAGTAATCTTTACTCTTTAACAAACTTCTCAAACAAATATTTTATCTCCTCATCAGAGATGTTGTAGTTAAACTCATTTTTTAGAATGCTACTTAGCTCTTCTTGGGTTGTTATGGTTTTTTCCTCGTTACTATCTTTAGATATCTCATGATATGAGTTGTTTTTTAAAGAGCATATTTTCTCATCTGTTATCTTTGAGAGGACAAGGTTATTTACGAAGGTCGCATCTTTATGCTTTGAAGAGTAGAAGTTGCCCATCTCAAAGTCTCTCTCATTGTACTTTGCTAAGTCAAACGAGTAGAGAGCGTAGAGCCCATTTGGACGCACCATAGCTAACTCAAAGTTGTTAGCGTCTATCTTTTTTATAAGGTAGTCTCTATCAAAGATGGTCTTTGTTGGAATTCTAGAGAACTTTATGGCAGAGTTTGGAGACATAAAAGAAAAACCAGCATCTACGATGTATTTCTCGCCCTCAAATGTCAAAAGTGTAAAGCGGTGAGTCTTTGGTACATCTATGTTCTGGTTGTTTAAAACTCTACCAAAGAGAGCTTGCACCTCAAAACCAAAATAGTTTAAAGCTTCATATATAAGCTTGTTATGCTCAAAACAGTAGCCACCCCTTTTGTGCTCTACCATCTTGCTAACTATCTCACCCAGTTCAAGCGATATCTCTTGGCCAAGTAAAATAGGGATGTTACAAAAACTAAGTGCTTGAAGATGCTTTTTGATAAGAGTATTTACATCAGCAATATCTTTTAGAGTATCTTCAATACCTATACTTTTTAAATATCTCTCTATGGCTTGCATAAATCAATACCTATTTTTCTTCTAAAAGCTTTTGCTCTTTTTTATCTTTCTTTTTTAACATATGAATATAGACGATAAGGATAAAAAATAGAGCCGATGTTAAACCAAGAACAAATAAAAGTATAGTTTCAGATGGATCTGTCTCTAGTAAAATCATCTTTCTAACTAAAACAACAAAAGTGATCTCTAAAAATGTTATTGTATAGTCAAAATTGTCTTTAATAAAAAGCGTTTTTACGATAGCAAGTACAATCAGTGTAAAGAGGCCATCAGTTAAAATAACTTTTATAGAAGCAAAGTCTAAAACGCCTTGAATAAGGGTATAAGAGACAACTTTGTGAAATAGACTCATAAGACAAACGGCAAGGTATGCAATCATAATCATAATAAAAGCATAGCGTAGGATATTTATAAACTTTAGAAGTATAAGATCTAATTTTTGATCTAAAAACATATCAAAAGCTGATATCTTTGAGAAAAAAAACTCTATTATATCTATCTTTTTAGCCTTAGTACTTTTATTTTTTGCTGGCATAATCCTTACCTTATTTTTTAACGAAGTATATTCTAAACTATTTTATCTGTCAATAATAGATAAAAGATAGCAATTTTTGGATTGTTAAATAACTCTGCATCAGATACTATTTTAAAAATAAAATAATAGCGGAGGTACTAAAATGAGTTTTATATCTAATAAAAACTTAGAGCAAGCGGACAATGAGGTATTTTCTATCATAGAGGGTGAGTTAAAGAGACAGACTAACCACTTAGAGATGATTGCAAGTGAGAACTTTACAAGCCCAGCGGTTATGGAAGCTATGGGTTCAGTTTTTACAAATAAGTACGCTGAGGGTTATCCATATAAGAGATACTACGGTGGATGTGAATACGCTGATGCTGTTGAGCAGTTGGCGATTGATAGAGCTTGTGAGATATTTGGTTGTAAGTTTGCAAATGTTCAACCACACTCAGGAAGCCAAGCAAATGCAGCAGTTTATGCGGCACTTCTTAAAGCTGGAGATAAACTCTTAGGTATGGATTTGAGCCACGGTGGACACTTAACTCATGGTAGTAAACCGAGTTTTTCAGGTCAAAACTACTCAAGTTTTACTTATGGTGTTGAGGCTGATGGTAGAATGGATTATGACAAAATTATGGAAATCGCAAAAGCTGTTCAGCCAAAAATCATAGTTTGTGGCGCTAGTGCTTATGCAAGAGAGATAGACTTTAAAAGGTTCCGCGAGATTGCTGATGCTGTTGGAGCTATTATGTTTGCAGATATCGCTCATGTCGCTGGTCTTGTTGCAGCGAACGAGCACATGAGCCCTTTCCCTCACGCTCATGTAGTAACTACAACCACTCATAAGACTCTAAGAGGTCCAAGAGGCGGTATGATTATGACTAATGATGAAGATATCGCTAAGAAGATAAACTCTGCTATCTTCCCTGGTATCCAAGGTGGTCCGCTCGTTCATGTAATCGCTGCAAAAGCTGTTGCTTTTAAAGAGATTTTAGACCCATCATGGAGAGAGTATGCGAAACAAGTAAAGGCAAATGCAAAAGTGCTTGAAGTTGTTTTAACAAAAAGAGGTTATGATTTGGTCTCTGGTGGAACGGATAACCACTTAGTTTTAGTATCGTTTCTTGACAAAGATTTCTCAGGTAAAGATGCAGATGCAGCGCTTGAGAGAGCGGGAATCACGGTAAATAAAAACGGTGTTCCAAATGATACAAGAAGTCCTTTTGTAACAAGCGGTATCCGCATAGGAAGCCCAGCACTAACGGCTAGAGGTATGAAAGAAGCAGAGTTTGAACTAATCGCAAACAAAATCTGTGATGTTTTGGATAATATAAACGATACAGAGCTACATGTAAAGATAAACAAAGAGTTAGAAGAGTTAGCAAAAGGCTTTGTGATTTACAACAAATCAACTTTTTAAAAGAGTAAAAAATGGATGAAATTTCACTCCTACACGATAACTATAAACAGATTGAAAAAGCCATCAAATATATTGATGAAAATTTCAAAGAGCATCCGTCTATTGATGAGGTTGCTAAAAATATCGGTATGAGTAAATTTCATTTTATACGAGTTTTTAAAGAGTATGTCGGCGTTACCCCAAAACAGTTTCTGCACTCTGTAACTCTAAACTACGCAAAAGAGCATATAAAAGAGTCCAAATCTATCCTTGATAGTAGTCTAGATATAGGCTTATCGAGCAGTAGCAGACTTCATGAACTTTTTGTAAATCTTATCGGAGTAACTCCTAAAGAGTGGAGAGAAAAAGGAAAAGATGTCCTTATAACTTACGGTTATGGTGAGACTCCTTTTGGTGAAGCACTCATAGGTTTTACCGATAAAGGTGTCTGCTATCTGGGCTTTATTGATGAAAACAGAGAAGAGATTTTTCAAAGATTCAACGAACTTTGGGAAAATGCAAATCTATGTTTTGATGAAAAAGCGGCTCATGAGTACTTAAAAAATATCTTTATAAAAAACAAAAAATACTCCCTCTTTGTAAAGGGAACAAACCTTCAAGTAAATGTCTGGAAAGCCCTCTTAAACCTCCCAAACGGCGTAGTAGCAACCTACCAAGATATAGCAAACTACCTTGAGAAGCCAAAAGCCACAAGAGCAGTCGCCACCGCCATAGGTAAAAACCACATCGGTTATCTCATTCCCTGTCACAGAGTCATCGCAAAAAGCGGAGCGATGAGTGGCTATAGATGGGGGATTGAGAGAAAAAAGATACTTATCGCGTGTGAGTCAATCCATAACAACAAGATAAGCAATAAGTAAGTAAACATTCCCAAGCTGGAGCTTGAGGAACGAGGGGTTACATGCGGTAGTTAGGGCTCCAATTTAGAGCCAACTTAATTTTCTCAGATGATAACCTATCATCGTCATCTGCTACATTGTATATCTGAGTTGAGTTTTGATTTAGTGCTAAAGCGGCCGCATGTGCCGCTGCATCAACATGCACTGGTGGTACAAAATCTACTGGAGCATCAAACCCTGTGCCATCGCCATAAAGAAGCCCATTTCTAAGCACTATACCGATAAAAGGTGCAGAAGTTACTTGCTCTTCTAAGCTTGCGACTGCATGAGATGTTTCGCCGTAAACTGGGTCTTTAAAGTTAAGCAGTGGAGACTTTTCGGTATGTGGTAACTCTCCCGCCTCATAAACAAAGCCGATGCTTTGTGCAATCATCTTTTTTACGCCAGCTTTAGTTGCAGCATCAACGAGATTTTTTGTGCCTTCTATTCTTAGTTTTGCATTTCTCACTAGTGCCGCTTCCATTTTTTGTGGGTCTAATCCAGCTGGGAGGTCGGTTAGTTGATGAAAAACTACGCTCGCTTTACTAGTTACAAGAGCATCTTCTAACTTTTTTTTGTCATAAACATCAACTACAACTGGAGTTACACCGATATCTTCAAGCATTTTTGTTTTCTCACTTGAGCGAGTAGTTCCAAAAACACTCCAACCATCTTTAACTAATATCTTGCACAATCTTATCCCGATAACACCAGTAGCGCCAGCTACAAATACTATTTTTTGTTGCATAATCTAACCCTTTTTAAAATAAGCTTCATATATCTATTGTAGAATTGTAGCAAGTTAATTAGAGTGGGAAATGAATGCAAAAAAATATTGATTGGGATAAGACTTACGCTGCTATTTATAGGGCTAAAAAAGAGTATCTAAAGCCTGTTACAAAGATTGAAGATGTTGGTTTTGAAGACCTTATCGGGATTGAGGAGCAAAAAACGGCACTCATAAAAAATACAGAGCGATTTTTAGATAATCTCCCATCAAACAATGTCCTTCTTTGGGGTGCAAGAGGTACGGGCAAATCTTCGCTTATAAAAGCAGTTCTAAACACTTATGCAAAGAGAGGTTTGAGACTTATTGAGATAGATAGAGATGACCTTGATGATTTGATAGAGATATCTGATGTTATCCGCGATTTGCCTTACAAGTTCATCATCTTTTGTGATGATTTGTCGTTTGAAGAGGGCGAGAAGGGCTACAAAGGGTTAAAGAGAACCTTGGAAGGCTCGATAGAAGCTCCACCTGAAAATGTAAAAATATACGCAACCTCAAACAGAAGACATCTTATAACAGAATACCAAAGAGATAACGAGGGCACAAAAGTAGGAAACAATGGCGAGATTCACTATTCCGATAGCGTTGAAGAGAAGATTTCACTTAGCGATAGGTTTGGCTTATGGCTCTCTTTTTATCATGGCGACCAAGATGAATATCTAGCAGTTGTAGATAGCTACTTTAAAGATTACAAAGGTGATAGGAAACTCTTACATGTAGAGGCTCTACGCTTTGCACAAAGCAGAGCAAGCAAGAGTGCGAGGACTGCGAAACAGTTTTATAATAGCTACTTTAAAAGATGAAATCATTTGATTAATAAACCTAAAATATCCTCTAAAGGCAAAATCACCTAAAATACGCTCAAATAATAGAGGGGTGATAAATGCCGTTTTCAAAACTTGGACTTTCAGAGAAAATACTACAAGCAGTAGAAAAAAGCGGTTTTTCTAAACCTACACCTATTCAAGAAAAAGTTATTCCGCTTGTGCTAGAGCGTCATGATATTATGGCAAAGGCGCAGACTGGAAGCGGGAAGAGTGCTAGTTTTGTTCTGCCTATTTTAGAGCTTTTGTCTCGTGAAAGTTATGAGGGCAAAGCGAAGATAAAAGTGCTTGTTTTAACGCCTACAAGAGAGCTAACACAACAGATAGTTGAAGCTTTTAATACCTTTGGTGCACTTATGAGTAAGAAGCCAAAAGTTGTTGGTGTAATCGGTGGAGAGGGGATTGGCGATCAACTCTTTGAGATTCAAAAAGGGTGCGATGTTTTGGTGGCTACTTCTGGTAGATTTTTAGACATTTTGAGCAAAAAACAGATGAATCTCTCTCGTGTTGAATTTTTTGTTCTTGATGAAGCGGATAATATGCTTGACTTAGGCTTTGCTGAGGAACTTGAACTTATCCTTGAAGCACTTCCTCCAAAGCGTCAAAACCTGCTTTTCTCAGCTACTTATCCATCTAAAATGCTCGCCATTGCTTCAAAGATTACACAAAATCCTCTTGAGATTAGTATCGAAGAAGAAGAGCCGACAGTTGGAACTATAATTCAACGCGCTATTTCGGTAAGCCATGAAAACCGCGCTCCTCTTCTTAGACATCTGCTTCGTAGTGAAGGGCATGAACTTGTACTTGTGTTTATGTCAGGTAAAAGAGCAGCTGATAATATAGCTGAGAAGTTTAGAAAACATGGATTTGCTGCAGAGTCGTTTCATGGGGATTTGCACCAAGAAGATAGAAACTACACACTTGAAGAGTTTAGAGCGAAAAAACTCCAAGTGCTTTTTGCTACGGATTTAATCTCAAGAGGTTTGGACATCAACGATATTACATGTGTAATCAACTTTGATCTTCCTCGTTCTACTGATGACTATATCCACCGAATAGGACGAACTGCGAGAGCGGGTAAAAGTGGAATGGCTATCTCCTTTATAGACCATGAAGATGAGGCACATTTTCGTCTGATAGAAAAACGCTCAAACATAAAATTAGAGCGAGAGCAGATAGCGGGTTTTGAACTTTTTGGAGAAGCACCAAAAAAAGAGAAGGGCAAAGAGCCTCTTAAAGGTAAAGGTAAAAGTAAGAAGGATAAAGCAAGAGAAGCAGCGGCGGGATTACGTTAGATATATAACAACGTTTTTTTAAAATTAGTTTTAGTTTAATGAATTTGTAAAGAAAAAGTAAGAGGAGTTGCATGCAAAGTGTTGCATTCTTGTCGGGAATAGTTATTTTAATTTTAGTCGCTCCTATCTTTGCTAGAACACTCAAAGTGTCGGTTTCAGTAGTAGAGATAATCTTAGGTGCGTTGGTTGTTTGGGTAGGGTTTGTAGATGCAGGTAACGAAGTTTTAAAAGATATTGCAAAGATAGGTTTCTTTTATCTAATGTTTTTGGCTGGCGTAGAGGTAAACATTAGAAAGTTTATAAGCTTTAAAGATAAATATCTAAAAAATATTGCCATTTATTTTGGCTCTTTATATAGCATCTCCTTTTTACTATATTTTATTTTTGATCTAAACCCTGTTTATATAGTCGTTATCCCTATAGTCTCTTTAGGAATGATTATGGTGCTTATAAATGAGCATGGTAAAGAGCATAAATGGCTTGAACTCTCTTTGATAATAGGTGTAATTGGAGAGCTTATAAGTATCTCCGCACTTGTAATCTTTGATGCAATAGCAGTTCATGGTTTTGGTGAAGAGTTCTATAAAAACATCTCAATTCTTATCGTTGTTCTTTTTGTTACCGTGTATGCGTTTAAAGCGCTAGATATGCTTTTTTGGTGGTTTCCAATGCTTAGAAAAACCATTATGCCAGACAATGATAGTATGAGTCAGGATATTAGAGTATCAATGGCGCTCTTTTTTATTCTCATAGCAATTATGCAGTATCTTCATATAGATATGGTTTTAGGAGCTTTTATAGCAGGTGTTTTTATAGCAAACTTTTTTGATCATAAAGTCGAACTTCCCCATACGCTTCACCGCGTTGGATTTGGATTTTTGGTGCCTCTGTTTTTTATCTATGTAGGAACAACACTCGACATCAACGTCTTATTTACTATGGAGATACTCTACACAGCGAGCTTGATAGTTATCGCTATGGTTATAGCGAGGTTATTTAGCTCATTTGTGGCATATTATAAATATCTCGGAGCTAAAGGGACGGTGTTATTTAGCCTTGGAGACTCTATGCCTCTGACATTTTTGATAGCAATCGCCACAATAGCTATAAGTAACAATGCTATTAGTCTAAATGAGTACTACGCATTTGTTTTAGCTGCGATAATAGAGGCTATTGTTATCATGGTTATAATTAAAGTGATTTTGAAAAAAGTTAAGTAGATTTTTTATAGCATGATAAGTGTTATAATAAGCGCGAACAACACAAGTAAAGGCGAGAAGTGCTAAAGAAGTATTATTACTATTTTTTTCTAGTTTCATTAGTTCTTATTCTTGTTTATAGCCATGATTATAAGTTGATAATAGCGGGTATTGCCATATTTATAATAGGCATGTCTTTTATGGAAGATGGGTTTAGACTCTTTAGTGGAGGAGTTCTTGAGAAAATCTTGCATGTAAGCACAGATACGCTTTTAAAGGCAATGGGAACTGGTTTTATAGCAACTACACTGATGCAGAGTTCATCACTTGTATCTATCATTATCATCTCTTTTTTAAGTGCAGAGCTCATAACCCTAACTGGAGCTGTCGGAGTTATGCTTGGCTCAAACGTGGCCTCAACTACTACAGCGTGGATAGTAGCTACTCTTGGCGTAAAGATAGATATAGCTTCTTTTGCAATGCCTATGATAATTTTTGGAGTTGCTCTAAAATTTTCAGACTCAAAGAGTTATCAAGGTGTAGGCAAGGTACTACTAGGACTTGGATTTGTTTTTTTAGGAATTGGATACACTAAAGATGGTTTTGAACTCTTGCAAGAGACATTTGATATGTCAAAATTTGCAGTTGAGGGATACTTTGGCGCATTAATTTATATATTTATAGGTGTTGTAATTACGGCTATCTTACGCTCGAGTGGTGCAACTATGGCACTTATTATTACGGCTCTTGCAACAAATCAGATAGTTTATATAAATGCTCTTGAGCTAACCATTGGTGCAAATATAGGAACTACTGTAACAGCAATTCTAAGCGCGCTCTCTTCAAACTCAAATGGTAAGAGGTTAGCGGTTGCACACTTTATTTTCAACATCTCAGCAGCCTTTGTTGCTATCGTTTTTCTCTATCAGCTCAGTGATTTTACAACCTTTGTAGCCTCAAAAATAGGTATCGCAGATGATGATTATGCTATGAAATTGGCACTTTTTCATACTATTTTCAATGTTATAGGACTGCTTATAGTTACTCCTTTTACATCAGTTTTAGTTAAATATCTAAAAACACTTTTTATAGAGGCAAATATTTATGCACTAAAACCTCTTTACTTGGATGAGGTTGTTATAAATATTCCAGATGCTGCAATAGAGGCTACAAAAAAAGAGACTATTCGCCTGTATGAAAGTGCAACTGAGGCGATAGCTCACGCTATCTCCCTGCATAGACATGAGTTTTTAAAAAGTAAAGATATACCAAATGTTGTAAAAAACTCGCAAGTAAATATGAATACAGATGTAGATGAGTTTTATGCCAAGAAGATAAAATCTCTCTATGGTGATATAATTCACTATGCAACACTATCTCAAGAAAATATGTCTCAAGATGATCAAAACCATGTGTACGATTTAAAACTTGCTTCAAGGGAGATAGTTGAAGCCATAAAAAATATGCGTGATTTACAAAGAAATATCTACTACTATTCAAAATCAAAAAACAACTATATAAAAGATGAGTATAACAACATAAGAATCTATATCGCAAAGACTATTGATACGATAAACAGGGTTAAAGAGCACGAAGATGAGATGGACACGCTCTCTTCAATAGAGCTTTTAAAAGAGAGCGTAAAGTCTCTTGATAACATAAAAAACAGTCGTATAGATACACTAATACGAGAAAATAAGATAGACTCAAAGATGGCAACTTCGCTTATAAATGACAACTCTTTTGCTTATGAAGTAACGCAAAAGCTCTTACGAGCAGCTACAATATTGTGGATAAAAGATAAAGATTTAAGAACATTAGGAGCAGAGATATGAAAATAGATAAACTATTTAAAGGGATAGAAGAGCTATTCTTTAGTGCAAATGGTGAAAAAAAACGAGAAAGATTAAAAGAGAAGCTTCTAAAGAAGATAGCAAAAACAAAAAAAGAGTTAAAGCTTGCTCTTAAAAATGAGGAGAAAAAAAGCCTAAAAGATAAGCTCTACATCCTTAAAAAGTTACTTAAGAGGGTTTGAGGTTTTACAAACTCTCTTTTGGCTTTGAGAAGAAATATCCTTGTGAGGAGTCTACTCCTAACTCTTTAACTATTTTAAAAATCTCTTCGCTCTCAACAAACTCGGCAACAATCTTCATTCCTAGTTTATGCGAAAAATCAACGATAGTTGAGACTATAAGGCGAGCATTTCTATCTTTATCTATGTTTTTGATGAGTGAGCCATCTATCTTTAAGTACTCAGGTCTTAATTTTATAAGATATCCAAAGTTG
This sequence comes from Sulfurimonas sp., assembly GCF_028694895.1. Lineage (GTDB taxonomy): Bacteria > Campylobacterota > Campylobacteria > Campylobacterales > Sulfurimonadaceae > Sulfurimonas. The sequence goes on from NZ_JAQVKA010000003.1 coordinate 16,346, forward strand.
CTATAACCAGTTCCAAAGTCATCAATTGCTATTTTACAGTTAAACCTCTTTACACTCTTTATAAACTTTAATACCCCTTCAAAGTTATTTATATACTCAGACTCGACAATCTCAAAAATCACTCTATTACCAATTTTATATTTATCAAGCATCATAAGGATGTAATTAGAGACTTCTTCATCTAACATATCATTGATTGATAAGTTTATAGAAACTTCTGTCTCTTTATCTTTAAACATCTCAAAAGCCTGCAGAACCACGGCTTTTGTAATGCCAAAATATTGCTTTGATTGCTTTGCAATATCTAAGAAAAACGCAGGAGGTAAAATCTCATCACCATCTCTCATCCTAACTAAACACTCATACTTTTCATATGCTAAGTCTGTGTTGTTGACTATAGGTTGATAGTAAGTGATGATGTTGTTGTTATTTAGTGCGTCTGCTATTTTTTTTGTAACTATCATGTTGTTTTTATACTGCTCATTTAGTGAGAGGGAGTCATTATAGACTAAAAGGTCGATGCCACTTTTCTTGGCAGTTTTTAGCGCCATATTTGCACCTAAAAGTATATGATCGTCATCTTCAAAAGAGATACCACAGCTACACGAGAGAAGAATCTCCTCATTTTGCATAGTAAATCTCTCTTTTACTAAAAGAAGAATCTCTTTTGTCTTTTTAATGAAGAGCTCTCTATCATACTGAATTCCAACTACCACAAACTCATCGCCTTGAAGCCTGAAGAACTTTAGTTTTTTATCTTTTGAGATGAAATTATAGATTTTATTTGCCATTTCGATGATGACTAGATTTCCAAACTCGTGTCCATAGAAGTCATTAAGCTGTCTAAAATCATCAAGGTTAAATACCGATAAAGAGATGTTTTTGAGTTCTTTTATATCGTTTGAGAGTTTGACTCGGTTATTGTAACCAGTCAGGGCATCGATAATAAGAGCATTTTTTATCTCTGTAATATCAGTGCGGATTGCAATGTACTCTACAACCTCTGAGTCTTTATCAAGAATAGGATTTATGATAGCTTTTATCCAATAAGATGAGCCATCTTTTTTAAGATTTAGTATTTCACCTTGCCACGGTTTTTTTAAATCTCTTAAAGTATGCCACATCTCTTTAAAAATCTTTTTTTGCATCTCAGGGTGTCTTAATATGTTGTGATACTTTCCAACTAGCTCATCTCTTGAAAAACCACTGATTTTACAAAACTCATCATTTACATAAGTGATAATTCCTTTTGCATCTGTTTTAGAGACTATAAAACTTCTATCAACTGTTGCTCTGTACTGCTCTAAAAGTGAGATTGAATCATCATAGTTTTTCTCTAAAGAGTCAGTTGAAGAGAGAATTTTTCTAACAATAAGTACGCTTATAAATACAAGGGTAATGATAGTAAAGAGTAAAAACAGCGAAACAAGAAGAATCTTATAAAAAATGAGATTCTTCTTGTTATCTATAAGGCTGAGTACACGCGCAAAAAGATCATGCTCTACAGCTCTTAATGCGTTTATGGATATTGTCGATTGTTCAAACCAATACGATGACTCTACTAAAGAGAGGTCTGTATTATGTCTATGCTCTAGTATCGAGTTTATAATACTCATAGTTTTCTCAACAGCTTCTCCCTTAAAGTGATTTTCATATATAGCAATCAAATCATCAGTAGCGATTGCTTTAAAATTTGCACACTCAAGATTGTAAATTTCTAAAAATTTTACTAACGACATTAAAGAGTTCTCAGATAATTTTTTATTTGAATAAACCTCCATCAAAGTTGCTCTTATTTGTCCTAGCGCTTCTTTTGCAGAAGAGAGGTAGCTTTGAGCTTGGAGATGGTTTCTGTTCTCTTTGTCATTCATCATAGAAGGAATTTTTTTAATAAAGAGCAAAAGTGATTCTGTTTTTTTCGTGTAGTACTGTTTTGCATCATGTATTAAAAGTGTAAGAAGCTTGGAGTTGTCTCTGTTTTTAATCTCTTGTAGAGTATTTAGTATCTCAGCGCTATCGCACAAGTCACACTTAGATAGGATATTGTATGCGTCTAAAACTGCTTTATCAGTAAATGTTTTTATATCTTGAAGATTTATGTCTCTCTCATCTGTTTTGTTATGTGCAATCATTCCTGCGGTAATACCGCGCTCTATTTGCATATAGTGAATCACTTTTGAAATTGCTTCAGCTTCAAGGATATATTGTTTTGTAAGATTTAAGTTTTGTCTATCTTTGATAATGTCTGAGAGAAGCATAAACGAGAGAATAGCTATAAAAAGAGTAGGAAGGATTGAAAGAAAAAGTAATTTAGACTTCAACTTTAACTTCATTTAAGTACCCTTTTTCTTTTTTGTGATTGTATCAAATTTTGACTTAGGACAAATTATAAAAAGTCATAATCAAGGTAAGTTAAAACAAATCTGCATGCCCAAAAAATATCTCTTGATTTTTGTTTTTTCTAAGGCTTTGTAAAATCTCTTTTGCCTTTAGTTTTGTCTCTTTATCAAAGTAAATAAGCATGTTTCTACAAAAGATATAATCAAAACTTCCGATGTTCTTAAATGAAGGCTCAAAAATATTTTGCACTCTAAATTCGACTCTCGACTTAACGCTATCATTTAGAATAAATAGAGCATTTTCCTCTTTAAAATATTTGCTAAGTTGCTCTTTTGAGAGATTTCTTACGTTTCTCTCTTTGTAAACTCCATCTTTTGCTCTGCTTATCGCATCTTGGTTTATATCAATGCCAAATATTTTAAAACTTTCAGCTCTCACGCCAGCTTCTAAAAGGGCTATAGCTATACTGTAAGGCTCCTCTCCAGTTGCAGATGGAGCGCACAAGATTTCTACTTTTTGGCCACCCTTTTTAACAATATCAACAAGCTGTGCTATCTGCTTGAACTCTCTATAAAAAAATGTCTCATTTGTTGTGAGAGCGTCGATTAATGCCTGCTTTAAGACGCTATCTTGCTTTAAAGATTTTAGTAGCTCGCCAAATGAGCAAATCTCTCTATGTTTGCAAAATGTTGTTACTTTGTTTTTTAAGATAGATGTCTGTTTGTCAAACGTAACGCCTGTTTCACCTTTAAAAAAATTGGCAATCTTTAAAACATCATCATAATTTTGAGTGAGTGGTTTTGTCTGTTCGACCTCGGTAGAAGAACTTTTTTTAAAAAAATTAAAAAACATTAGTTACAAAACTCCATAATTTTATTTTTTATACCATTAGTATCATAGACTTCAATTGACTCTATTAATGCTCTTGCTCGAAGCGGCATACCATCTACAATGGCGCTCTCTTGGCTTTGAGTAATGGCTCTTGCCCCCATCAAAGAGAGCTCTTTTCCTCCGCTAACTCCATCATCGCCGATTCCCGTTAGGATAACTACTAATGTTTTATAACTCTTTACAAAAGGTGCAAAAGAGCTAAAGAGTGTGTTTATATCAGGGTTATATTTATATCCATTTGAGCATGCAAGATGAAACTCTAAACCCATGTTTGTGGCGTGTATGGTAGAGAATCCTTGAGAAACATATATCTCACCTGCTTCTATTTTAAGAGACTCCTTTACTATTTGTATGGAGTTATTACTATGCTCATCTAGCCTTTTTGCAAAACTTACAACAAAATCAGGAGCCATGTGTTGAGCGATAATAATTGCTGTACGCTCAAGTTTTGGAAGTGCCTTTATAATGCTCTCTATCTGGCTTGGTCCTCCAGTGGAAGCGCCTATGAAGAGAACTTTATCAAGTTTGTAGCTATTTGGCACATAAATTCCTAAGAGATATATTTTACAAATCTTTATTTGGGCTATTTTATCATATGTAGTGTAGTAATTTAACCATTTTATGAGATATCGTTTTTATAAAAACGCTACAATAAGCCAAAAATACAAGGAGATTTATATGCCACTATTAGATAGTTTTAAAGTTGACCATACAATTATGCCAGCCCCAGCAGTTCGTCGTGCTAAAGGAATGAAGACACCAAGCGGTGATGATATTACAGTATTTGATTTGAGATTTGTTCAGCCAAACAAGGAAGTTTTATCTCAAGAAGGAATCCACACATTAGAGCACCTTTTTGCTGGTTTTATGAGAGACCATTTAAACTCTAAAGATGTTGAGATAATCGATATCTCACCTATGGGATGCCGTACAGGCTTTTATATGAGCCTCATTGGCACTCCAGATGAGAAGAGGGTTGCAGATGCATGGAGCGCTTCAATGAAGGATGTTTTGGGCGTAAAAGAGCAAAAAGATATTCCAGAGTTAAATATTTATCAGTGTGGAACTTATAAGATGCACTCACTAGAGGATGCAAAAGAGATAGCTTCAAAAGTACTAGAGAGACATATCGGTGTTATGGATAATGACGCGCTAACTCTTGATGAATCCATGATAGGGTAAAAAATGTATATTTTAATCCCGATGGATAGCGATGATATAGAAGAGTCCAAAATAGTTGCAATAAATGATGTTGTGGTGTGGACTCAACTCTTTGTAGAAGAGGGCAAAGTAAAAGAGGTTGCTCATAACGTTGATAAAGATAGCTTTCTTAATCTAAGTGAAGTTGCAGTTGTAAAAAATGATAACGAGTATGTTTGGCCATTTATGGAGCAAAATATGATGGTTTTAGTAGCACATACACAGCGTAGTGTTGATGATATAGTTGAAGCTTATCTCTTTAAAGAGCTAAATGAGTTAGCGTACTAAAAATGCTAGATTTAGAGCTCTTTAGAGATATTTTTAAACCTCTTCCAGGGAATCATTATCTTGAAGTTACAACAAAAACAGACGAGATAACTAAACTCTTTAGCGATATGATGCAAAGTGTTGGCGGAGAGTTTAACTTGGCTCTTTATGCAGAGAATGAGCAAAGCCTTGAGGGCATAACCGCAAAGGCGCAGTTTATAAATGACTTTAAAACTCCATTTAGAGCGCTTCCAAGAGACCACGATGCAGTACTACTAAAAGATATATTCCATCTTCATCAAAATAAAAATATGATTTTAAAATTATCATACCTCACCCTTGCAAACACCGCAAATATAATCATCATGGAAAAAAAAGGTATCTTGGATATAGATGAGGTCATGAAGCAACTAGAAGAGTTTGAGTTTAGAACACCAAACATGATAGAAGTAGTTGAAGGATACGACCTCTTTATAGCCAAAAAGATGCATATGTGGGGAAATGGATTATGAGATGCAAATGTTTAACGACGCTCTTCATTTGATGGTTCAAAGCTCTGATGGGAGTTATACTGCCTACTCTAAGGAGTATGAGGAGCATTATCACTCTACAAAAGATGGTGCGCTTTATGAATCTCTTATTAAGCACGTTATCCCAGCTTTTAAACTAAAAGAGGATTTAAAAGAGATAGTTATCTTGGATATCTGTTTTGGTTTAGGATTTAACACACTCGCCGCTATTTGGCATCATAGACAAAACAAATTAACTTCAAAACTACGTATATATTCACCTGAGCTTGATAGCTCTTTAGTTAAATCCCTTGTAAATTTTAGTTATCCTCAAGAGTTTGAGCCACTTCAAGGGATAATAAAAGAGCTATCACAAAATGGAATTTATGAGGATGAAACCCTATATATAGAGCTATTTTTAGGCGATGCGAGAGAATATATAAAAAAGTTTAATTTGCAAACATTTGATGTAGTTTTTCAAGATGCTTTCTCGCCAACAACAAATCCAATGTTATGGACAAAAGAGTACTTTATGGATATAAAAAATATCATAAAAGATGATGGTATCCTTAGTACATACTCAATAGCGCTGCCTATTAGAGTGGCTCTTTTTGAGAGTGGTTTTAAAGTTTTTTTAAATTCTGGAGAGGGCTTTAGAGATGCAACTGTAGCATCTCCATCGCACATAGATATTTTTGACGCAGTAGATGTAGAACATAAGATGAAGTGCAATCCGCAAGTGACTTCACTTAGGGATTGTGCTCTTTAGGCTTAAGTTCTAAAAGTCTCTAGTTTAGTATGGAGTTCATTAGTCATAGAGTTTAGATGCTCAGCTGCTGCTGCAATCTCTTCAACATTTCTTGCATTTCTTGCAGATATCTCATTTATCTGAGTAACTTGAGAGACGATATGCTCAACATTTTTACCAGTTGTCTCAAAGTCACCTACTGTTTTATCACTTGCTTTTACAGCATTTGCGACTATAGCAACACTGTCATTTATCTTATCCTCAACTGCAGAAGCACTCTGCGCTAGAGCTTGAACTTCTTCTGAGTTTGAGCTCATCTGCTCGCTTACATCAACAATTGACTGAACGATAACATTTATAGTTGCATTTATCTCAGTAAGACTTCTTTGCGTTCTTTCTGCTAGTTTACGTACTTCATCAGCAACAACTGCAAATCCACGTCCGTGCTCTCCTGCGCGGGCTGCTTCAATAGCTGCATTTAGAGCAAGCAGATTTGTCTGATCGGCAATATCTGAGATGATTTCAAGAACATTTTTAACTTCATTTGCTTCACTTGAGAGAGTTCGCATTCTGTTAGAGAGCTCTACTTCTAGCTCTGCACTATCTTGAACTTTTAGGCTAAGAGAAACAATCTCTTTCCTAGCCATATCAAGGTTTTCATTTGCCATTAGTATCTCTTTTTTACTCTCTTGTGCATCATTAATTGCTTGATTTATTTCATCTTGAATACTTTGTGCTTTTTTAGTTGCCTCATCTATGATGAATACAGATTTCTCAACACTCTCTCCAACGCCCATAGCTGTAGTTGAGAGCTCATGTGAGATAGAAGCATTTTCGCTTGCACTTTGTTTTGAAGTCTCTATTAACTCTTTTAGAGAATCCATTAAATCGTTAAAACCTCTTGCCATCTCTGCTAACTCTTTTGGAGCATTTTCATCTGCTTTTAGGGTTAGATTTTTAGTATTACTTATGTTTAAAAGTGTCTTTTCAAAGGTTTCTAAAGGGTTTGAAATAGTTGTTTTTGTGAGGTAGAGTATAAATGCAGTAAATACAATTATACCCACTACTACAAGGAGGATAATATTTATAATTGCAGAAGTTGCATCAGATAGCTTTTTATCAATAGAATCATGAGTTGTTCTATATAATTCAAGTTCAACATCTCTAAGTAGGTTAATTGAAGTAGTTACTGCACTAAACCAAACAGATGAGTCTACGCCAAAATTTCCACCCATACCTTTGACTTTTGCTATATCTATCATTGACATAGTTTTATCTACTACATCACCACTAAAAGTGGCTTTGTAAAATTTTTTTAGCTCAGATGATGTTAGAGTATTAAACTTATGAATATTTACAGCATAAGTATTAATACGACCCAAAAAGGCAAAATAATCTTTCTCTACAAAAAAATCTTTACTAAAAGCTATATTTAAATTAGCTCTTATCTGTCCTAGAGACTCTTTTGCTGAAGCCATATGTGTATATGCTTGGATGGTATTTCTAATCTCTTTATCTTCTATAAGTGATGGAGCATTTGTTGTCGCATCTATTAGGGCTGTGATTATAGATGTAAAATATGCTCCAACCTCAGGCGCACCTATACTTAAAGAGTCAATAGAGCCTCTTTGTTTAACTAATTCACTAAAAGAGTCTAAAGCAGAGCTATTACCTTTTGTTTTTGTATAAACAGTTTTAGCTTCAGAGATTGCACTATCTACATCTCCTCTGGCCTTAGAAATAGCACTAGCGTCGCTTTTATCTCTTGAGGCTGCAAAACCTACACTAAGGCCTCTTTCTATTTGCAAGTAGTGAACGGCCTTTGCTAAAGACTCAGTCTCTAATACACGACTCTTTGTTATCTCAAGAGTGCTCTCTTCATCAACTTTTTGCTCTATTATTACTATCGATAGTAACAAAATTGCTATGACTGGGAGCATTGTTAATAGCAACAATTTGGTTTTAATACTAGACTTTTTCATTAATTTACTCACTCCTGAATTTTTAATTTTTAATTCTATCTTATTTTTTTAAGAATTGTCTCTAAATAGTGAAAATAATGTCAGAAATTGCCACTATTTTTATAATATGAGGTAATTGAAGTATAAATTTTAGTTATTTGTCAGTTATTGAATAATTCTAAAAACTGCTCTCCAAAGAGTTGGAACTTCTTCTCGGCAACGCCGTTAACTCTTAGCATGCTCTCTTTATCATGTGGTTTTGCAACTGAGAGATTTTTAAGCACTTTATCTGAGAAAACTATATAGGCTGGAACTTTTAGTTCACTTGCTATTAGTGTTCGCTTTTCTTTTAGCTTCTCAAACAACTCTGCATCAAATTCTTCTTCATCTTCAAGCTTTATTTTCTTTGCTTTATCGCTTATATGCAGTCTTGAAGCCCTTATAAAGAGCTCTTTTTTGCCTCTTAATATATCTGCTGCTTCTTGAGTAAGTTTGAGAACACTAAACTCACCCAAATAGACTATCTTTAGCTCTAAAAGCCTCTCGAGTATAACAAACCAGACCTTTTTCTCTCTTCCCTCACCAATCCCATAAACAGAGAGCGTATCAGCACCATTTGCTAAGAGTTTTTGCTCTTTTGAACCTCTTAAAATATCGATGATATAGTTTTTCCCAAACTTCTGTTCTGTTTTGTAGATAGCACTTAGAAGCATTTGTGCCTCTTTTGTGATGTTTTCTCTTATCTCTTTAGAGTTTGCGCAGTTGTCGCATCTGCTCACACACTCATCTAAAGTGTTCTCAAAGTACTCTGCTATCTGCTTGTGAAAGCATATCTCACTCGTTGCGTATTTGTAGATAGTCTCTATCTTTTGGCTGAGATGCTCTTTGTACTCGCTGTTTTGAATATCATCCAAAAATCTCTTATGTTGCGCTAAATCTGCTGCATTAAAGAGCATCAGAACCTCGGCATCATCGCCATCTCTTCCAGCTCGTCCTATCTCTTGGTAGTAGTTCTCAAGCGATTTTGGAAGTGACATATGCGCTACAAAACGGATATCGCTCTTATCGATTCCCATTCCAAAAGCGATGGTAGCGACCATGATGTCTATCTTGTCATTTACAAAAATTTTGAAGTTTTGCTCTCTTACATGTTGAGGCAAACCTGCATGATACGGTAGAGATTTGTAGCCAGTTTTGTTAAGGAAAATACTTAACTCTTCGGCTTTTTTCCTTGAACTTACATAGATGATTCCGCTCTCACCTTTATGTCTTGTCAAAAAGATTTTAAGCTGTTCATGTCCATTTGCAACTCTACGCTCAAGCGAGATAAAGATGTTTTTGCGAAATATTTTTCCCTTTAGCACAAGCGGGTCATGAAGCCGCAACTCTCGCAGTATATCCTCAGTTACATGCTGGGTTGAAGTTGCAGTAAACGCGCAGATAGGAGTAGATGGAAAGTTAGCTCTTAAGTTTCCAAGCGCTCTATAATCATCTCTAAACTCATGTCCCCATTGAGAGATACAGTGCGCTTCATCGACTACAAAAAAATTTATATTTAAGCCTCTTAGCATCGCGGTTGTAGCTTGATTGTTTAGTCGCTCGGGAGATAGGTATAAAAACTTTAACTCGCCATTTTGTGCTTGCTGGATTATCTCATCCACTTCATCTCTGCTTTGCGCGGAGCTTATCATCTGTGCACTCATCCCTTGCGCTCTAAGTGAAGAGACCTGATCTTGCATAAGTGCGATAAGTGGAGAGATAACTATGCTTATGCCATCCATAAGAAGTGTAGGGAGCTGATAAACAAGTGATTTTCCACCACCAGTTGGCAAAATCATAAGCAAATCGCGACCACTTAAGACGGCATCAACTCCCTCTTCTTGAAGCTCTCTAAAACTGTTATGCCCAAAGTTGTCTTTGAGTACTTTGTATTTCAATGGTATATGGCTGATATGGCGTCAACTTCGCCCCATGAGAGAGAGTTTTGTTTGTGAGAGATGATGTGTGCAACATAACGAGCAAACATATCTGTCTCTATATTTACTTTTGAGCCCTTTTTGTAGTTTTTAAAAAGAGTCTCTTTCATTGTGTGTGGAATGATAGTAAGACGAAAACTATCATCAAAAACCTCATTTACAGTAAGACTTATGCCATCAACTGTAATTGAGCCTTTTGGGATTATAAATGCAATGAACTTTTTATCAATTTTTATAAAAACATCGTAAGAGTTACCGCTATTTTTTATCTCTTTTATCTCGCCAACTGCATCAACATGGCCTTGAACGATATGCCCCTCAAATCTATCACCCATCATCATGGCAGGTTCGATGTGAACTTCATCTTGGTAGTTTTCCATTGCCAAGACTCTCTGGCTCTCAGGTGAGAGTTCAACGCTAAAGCCATCATTTGAGAGTTCTATAACTGTTAAACAAGCACCGTTTACCGCGATAGAATCACCAATAGAAGCTTTATGTTTGGCTCTAATGCTCAGTTTAGAGCCACGCAAACTTTTAACATGTGCTATCTCTCTAATCAATCCTGTGAACAAGTGTTCTCCTAAAATACAATTTTACCCTCTTCTTGAAGGCCTCTTATAATCTCTTGAGCTTTAGCATGCCCTTTGTAAGCGGCTTTACGGCATAAGTCTAGTGCAAAATCGTGGTCTTGCGCACATCCAAAACCTTGATCATAAAGTAGCCCAAGATTATAAAGTCCTTCCGCAAGTCCGCCATCAGCAGCTCTTTTAAAACAGATAAAGCACTTTGCTTCATCTACAACAACACCATGCCCCTCTTTGTATAAAACACCAAGGTTATTAAAAGACTCTAAATGTCCTCTTTTTGCTCCCTCTTCATACCAAAAAGCAGCTTCTGAGTAATTTTGTAAACATCCAAGTCCACGCTCTAACATGAGTGCTGATTCATACATCGCTGGAACAACTTCTCTAGTTGCTGCTTCTACAAAGAGTTCATGAGCCTTAAATTGATCATGCACTACCCCGCCAAGACCATTCATATATAAAACTCCTAAATTATAAAGAGCATAAGGTTGTTTAAGCTCAGCTGCTCTTTCATAAAGTTCTAATGTTTTTGCTTCATCACTCTCACAACCTTGAGCATTTTGGTACATGTAACCAAGAGATGCCATAGCGTCCGCATTTCCGCTTTTTGCAAGCTCTGTATAGAGTTCAAATGCGCTCTTAAAATCTTTTTTATTGTATGCGTCGTGTGCTTTTTTTATCATTTGTTAAACCGTATTTAAAATATATTGTCCAAATAATACTCAAAAATGATAAAATTCGCTTTAAGATAGATGGAGTAGTGTATGAAATATGATGTAATTATTATCGGTGGTGGTCATGCAGGAGTTGAAGCAGCATTAGCATGTGCTAGAATGGGAGAGAAAACTCTCCTTATTTCTATGCTCGCAGAAAATGTTGGAGCAACAAGTTGTAATCCCGCAATTGGAGGTCTAGCAAAAGGACATTTAGTCCGTGAGATAGATGCTCTAGGCGGAGAGATGGCTTTAATAACCGATGAAGCAGGTATACAGTTTCGCATACTAAATCAGACAAAAGGTCCAGCAGTTCGTGGAAGTCGCGCGCAGATAGATATGGATAGATACCGAGTAATCGCTAGAAACAAGATTTTAAATACTCCAAATTTAGAGTTAGTTCAAGAGATGGCAGAATCGCTTATCATTGAAGATGATGAAGTCAAAGGCGTTAAAACAAATCTTTTAAACGAGTATAGTGCCAAGAGAGTGATAGTAACAAGTGGTACATTTTTACGAGGTCTTATACATGTTGGCGAGATAAAGCAAGTAGGCGGGCGTTTTGGTGAGCAAAGTAGCGAAAATTTAAGTGCTTCACTTAAAGCGTGCGGACTAGAGATGGGAAGATTAAAAACTGGAACATGCGCAAGAGTTGATGCCTCTACGATAGACTTTTCTGTGATGGAAGAGCAAGGCGGTGATGAACTTCCAAACCCATTTAGTTTTAGAACTAACCGTGAAGAGTTTAGAAGAGATAAAAAGCAGATTCCTTGCTACATCACTTATACAAACCAAAACACTCATGACATTATAGAGAGCAACTTCTACAGAGCACCAATGTTTACGGGTCAAATCGAGGGTCGTGGGCCACGTTACTGCCCAAGTATAGAGGATAAGATAAATCGTTTTAAAGATAAAGAGAGACATCACCTCTTTATAGAGCCTCAAACTTTTGAAAACACAGAGTGCTATATAAACGGTATGAGCACATCCCTTCCACCAGACGTTCAACAGCTGATGCTTAACTCTGTAAAAGGGCTAGAAAATGCAAAGATTGTTCGTTATGGATACGCTATAGAGTACGATTTTGTAGATCCAAGAGAGCTAAAACACTCACTTGAGACAAAAAAGATAAAAGGACTCTATCTAGCAGGACAGATTAATGGCACAACTGGCTATGAAGAGGCCGCTGCTCAAGGACTGATGGCTGGAATAAATGCTTCTCTTAGTCTCAAAGGTAAAGAACCTCTTGTGCTGCGAAGAGATGAGGCTTATATCGGCGTTTTGATTGATGATTTGGTTACAAAAGGGACAAAAGAGCCATATAGAATGTTTACCTCTCGCGCAGAGTATAGACTTCTTTTGCGCGAGGAATCAGCAGATACAAGACTTAGCCATTATGGCCATGAACTAGGTCTTATAAGCGATGAAGTTTATGAGAGAGTTAAAGCTAAAGAAGCACAGATTCAAGAGGGTGCTAAGGTTTTACGAGAGACTATGTTTACGCCAAACAAGGAGTTCATAGCATTTTTAGACTCTATCGGCGAAGAACCAGTAAGAGATACTATCTCTGCCGAGCAGATAGTGGCTAGAAAAAGTTTTGATGTGCCAAAGATGCTAAAACTTGTTCCAGAATTTGAAAAATATGAATCATATATACTAGATGAGATTTTAGTAGAGGGAAAATACGCTCGCTATGTTCAAAAGCAAAGTGAAGAGATACAAAAGATGAAAAAGTATCTAAAGATTGAGATTCCCCAAAATTTTGCATTTAACAAGATAAGCGGTTTAAGCAGAGAAATAGTAGAAAAACTAGAAACATTTAACCCGCCAACTCTTCAAGCAGCTTCACAAATCAGTGGAATAACCCCAGCTGCCATAGAGATTTTGCATATCTATATAAAAATAGATATTAAAAACAAAAAAGTTTGATAGCTAGATAATCTTAGGCATCTAAATTTTAAGATTTTATCAAATGCTTGTTCGTTAGAGTTGAATAATTTAGAAAATATATTAACCTTTTTAAATAATAACAATATTTTTTACAAGTGCATTTAGTAAAAACAATGCAGCAAAGCTCTTTTACAAAGCTTTTAACATAGTAACTCCAAAAAATTGGAGAGAAAATTATGAATTTGATATTCAATTAGAAGGTAGGCTTCTAAAGGGGATTGTTTTGTTATCGCCCTCTGGAAGTGATAATATAGGAATAGCCAACAACAAGGCTTACAAAAATAAACAAGTAAGTGCTTCAGAATGTGCGCCTTAAAAATATGCTAAAATGCCCGAAAAAATAGAGAAAACTTATGAAAATATACTACTACGTACACACAGGACACCGTATAGGGCTTGATAGATTTAGACGAGCTTGTACTATTATCAGAGCTTTGGGAGATGTTGATATTACGCTTCTTTGTTCTGACTTTAGGATTGCAAATGAAGCAAGACACTTTGGGGTGGATAAAGCCGTTGGTATCGATGTTGTAAGAAACATTCCACATATAGCAAATCATGGTGATAAACTAATCTTTGACTCAGCAGAAGCAAACCCTATTATGCTTGAAGATATGCGAAACTTTTTCTCTACCTTTATACGTATAAGTGATAACAAAGATGATGTAAAGATGGACAAAGAATTTCTGATTTCTCCATACTTGAGTGGTGATGGAATATGCAATGCAGTAGTCATTGATGAGAAATATTTTGAAAAAAAAGACAAAACAGTAGAGCTTAGTTACTTCTTTGGGGACGATGATTATGAGAAAGATTTAGAGAAAAATCTCTCATTTATAGAAGATTTAAACCCAGCTTTTCAACTTGGTTTTTACTACTTTTTAGATTATGAAGAGATGCTTAGAAAAAGGTTTAAAAGTTGTTATGAATTTGAAGAGTATGATGAGATGATTCAAAATTCAAAAATTCTTATCTCTTCATCTCCACAAGCCATCTTAGAGAGCCTAGCCTCAGGAGCAAAGCCTATATATGTCCAAAGAGAAGATTATACAAGAGATTTTTTAGACTTTTTTGAGAGCTTAAATATACCAGTTGTAAAAAATTATAAAAAAGAAGACCTTATTGAAATCATAAGCTCGATAAATAACATAAACTATTTCAAAACGCAACATACTACAGAGAAAATTGTACAATTTATAAAAGAAAGCTTAAATTTATAATTAATTAAAAGTATTTTAGTATATAATCGGCCTTTAATTTTACAAGAAAGAGAGCAAACATGCATAACAGTAGCCGTAGAGGGTTTATGGGTAAAGCATTTGGCGCCGTTGCAGGTGTGGGGGCAGTTGGTTCATTGATCGCAATGAAGAAAACTTGGGATCCGCTTCCAAGCGTAAAAGCCGCTGGTTTTACTACTTTGGATATGACAATATATCCAGAGGGGGAGTTAGTAACAGAAAAGTTGAGGGGTAAACCAATTTTCGTTTTGAAAAAAACAGCTGCGATGGTAGCAAAGCAGACAGAGAGCCAAAAAGCAAGAGACGTTGTTGTTGGTGATTCTCACTTTATGCTTGCTATTGGTTTATGTACGCATCTAGGCTGTATTCCAGCATATATCCCTGCGGAAGAAGGATTTCTTTGTGCATGTCATGGTGGTAAGTTTAACTGGGCTGGTGAAGTAACAAAAGTTCCACCACCACGCGCGTTTGATATTCCTCCATTTAAGATTGAGGGTACAACACTTGTTTTAGGTGAAGCTGGTCCAGAGTATAAAGCTATGAAAGATAGCGGCATAACGCTTTAAAGGGGGGATAAATTATGGCACATTTTACAAAAGCAACAAGTGTTAAAGATTGGTTAAACCAACGTTTAGCAATTGAAAAAGTTGAAAAAGTTATGGCATCTGAGTATTGGATTCCAAAAAACATTAACTTCTTGTGGGCGATGGGTATGGTTCTTGCAATCACATTCGCACTACTTTTAGTTTCAGGAATTTTCTTGTTGATGTATTATCAACCAGATGTTAAAGATGCATTTTATAGCGTAAACTATACGATTATGAGAGATGTTGATTTTGGTTGGTTATGGAGACATGTTCATGGAGTTGCTGCTTCAGTTGTTTTCTTAGTTATCTATATCCACATGTTCACAGGTATCTATTATGGCTCTTATAAAAAAGGGCGTGAGATGATCTGGATTTCTGGTATGCTCCTTTTTGTTACATTTTCTGCTGAAGCGTTTAGTGGTTATATGCTTCCATGGGGACAAATGAGCTACTGGGCAGGTATGGTTATTACAAATATCTTTAGTCTTGGTGGATTACATTTAGATGGTTTAGTTGAGTGGATTAGAGGGGATTACGTTCCTGCTCAAGCTTTCTTAGGCCGTTTCTTTATGCTTCACGTACTTCTTTTACCATTAGTTATTATAGGACTTATCGGGCTTCACTTTGCAGCTCTTAGAATTCCACACGTTAATAACCAAGATGGTGAAGAGATTGACTTTAATGCTGAAGCTAAAAAATATTTAGCTGGTGATAAAGCTGGTTCAAAAGTTATTCGTTTTGCAAATGACTTTATGGCTAAAGATTTGATGGTTGTTGGAGTTTACTTAATCTTCTTTTTCTATCTTGTATTTTTTCAGTATGGTTTCGCACTTGACGCTGTAAACTTTGACCCTGCTGATGGACTTAAAACTCCAGCACACATCTACCCTGAGTGGTATTTCTTATGGTCTTATGAGATTCTTCGTCCATTCTCTATTAACATAGGTCTAATAGCGTTTGGTTTTGCACAAGTTATTTTTGTACTTTTACCATGGTTAGATAGAAGTCCAAATGCTGTTCCTGCAAGTCGCCGTGGGCTATTTAGTGTTTGGTTCTGGTTATTACTTATCGATATGATAGTTCTAACAGCAATGGGTAAATTACCTCCAGAGGGTGCATTTAGTACTATCGGTTTAGTTGCGGCTGTTGCATTCATTGTTTTATGGATTGCACTACCATTTATAACTAAATATGAAAAAAAAGTATAAGGAGAATAGGATGAAAAATAAAGAACCTTTGATTCTGGTTATTGTTGTTGCTTTTACTCTCCTAACTTATTGGTTAGTTGAGCCATATGCACACTCTGTAATGCATAAGCATGTAGAGAGTGTTAATTTTACTTATCCAGACTTAATGCCAGTTTCAAAAACAGGTAATGTTGCAAATGGTAAAGAGTTAGTTACTGGCGCTGCTGCATGTACAGGCTGTCACTCTATTGAAAAAGAGGGTATGCCAGCTATGATGGATGCGGTATCTGCTGCTGCTAGTTATGGTGTAAATCCACCAGACTTAAGTGAAGCAGGCGCAATATATGATGCAAAATTTTTGGCTAACTTGGTAGTAAACCCTGCGCATGCTCTAAAAGTTGAGCATAAATTTGATGCGGCAAAGGGTGAAATGCACCCAATGACGGCATTCTATGGTGCTGGTGGAGATATAGATCAAGAGGTTGCTGATATAGTTTCATATTTACAATCAATTGCTCCAAAGCCAAGCGAAGTTACTCCAAAGATGGCGTACGAAAATGCTTGTGGTAGATGTCATGCAATGAAGTATGAAAATTGGACTCAAATCGGTGAAAAACCTGCATTTAAGTTTGAAAAAGACTCTTTAGCATTTGATATTCAAGTGTTAGAGTACCAAGAGCATTTAACAAAGTATATGGGTAAATTACCACCTGATTTAAGTATGTATATCCGTTCTCGTGGTGAGCATTTTATAAGCACATTTATAGAAAACCCACAAGCACACTTAGAAGGTACTGCAATGCCAAGAGTTGGTGTTACTGCAGATGCTGCTGAGAAAGTAATAGAGCACCTAGCAGATGCTGGTGATACAAAAAGACACGAAAGAGATTCAATTGGTAAAACAGTGATGATTTATTCTGTGATTTTTGCAATCTTTGCTCTTCTATGGAAAAAGCAAGTGTGGAAAGATCTACACTAAACGTTATTTTAGCTCTCTATATCTCTTCAGAGTTTTTCTGAAGAGACAAAACCTTCAATTCAATTAAATTTTCTTCTTTTGAACAACAATCGTTTTACAGATAATATCATGCAGAGCTTTTTTGTCTCTTCTATAAAAAGGTATAAAAAGTCCTAAAATAGTTGAAGCTGTTACTAAAAATAGAAAAAATCTCAAAATTGCTCTAAAAAATCCAATATTTTCACCACTTCTATCATCAAGAACTTTAATCTCATATGCTTTTTTTCCTGGTGTCTGGCCAAATTTACTCAAAAGCAGCGCATATATAAGGCCATAAAGTATAACTCCTGCAAATGGCGCTAATTGCGATGATTGAAACTCCTCTTTTCCATTCATAACAACATAAGTGATTATATAAAGTATAGGCGCGTAAATCATAAACATATCTGTTATAAAAGCTTTTACTCTACTACTATAAGTCGCATAGATATATCTTGGACGCTCTTTAATGTCTTCTTTTTTTTGTCTGTTTTTAATGTTTCTAAATCTCATATGGCAATTATAACAGATTCAAAAAGTATTTTATTTGTTTATAGTGTGTCAAAAAAGAACAGTTAGTAGAATAAATAACAAAAAGTTAACAAATCATCCAAAATGCATATAATTTAAACTTACTTTAAAATTTCTGGCTGTAGAATGTTCATTGTTCGAATAAATCGTATAACTTAGAGTGATATTTCACATAAAAGTTAGCAAAAAAAACTAGGAGAGTACAATGAGAAAAATGATAAAAATGTCTATGGCGGCAGTTATGATTATGGGTGTTGGTGCAGTTACTGCACAAGCAGAGGGAACAGATATCTTAACTAATATTAAAGCAAAAGGTGAAATCAGAGCTCGTTATGAGATGGTTGACCAAGACACTAAAAACAATGCAAACGCATTTACTAACCGTTTAAGTGTTGGAATCAGTGCTGATTTATTAGGAACTGACTGGTTAAGTGCGTACGCTGAGATGACTGATGTTCGTGCATTAAACGACAACTATAACAGTACTTCTAATGGAGAAACAACTCATGCTATTGTTGCTGATCCTAAGCAAACTCGTTTAACACAAGCATATCTTGATGTTAAATATGGCAAAACAAAATTCAGAGCTGGTCGTCAAATGATCAATCTTGATAATGAAAGATTTGTTGGTGCAGTTGGCTGGAGACAAATGCCACAAACATTTGATGCATACACGCTAACAGATAACTCAATTGAGAACTTAAATCTATTTGCATCTTATGTTAATCAAATAAATAGAGTATTTGATAATGATACTGGGCCATTTGCTAGAGATTGGGAGACAAGAACTCTACTTTTAAACGCTTCATATAAGGTTATGGATGAGTTAAAAGTAACTGTTTATGACTATATGATTGGTACAGGAACAGCTGGAGGAATGGGAAGTGATACTTACGGTATAGCATTAACAGGAGATATTAAAGCTGCTGATGGTGTTAAAGTAGGTTACCGTGCTGAGTATGCAAATCAAACAGATGCAACTATGGAAAATTCAGGATTTAGTAACTCAACTAGTGATGTTGATGCAGATTACATGAACTTCCAACTTAATGCTGATGTAAGTGGTTTCTTAGTTGGAGCTCAGTATGAAGTATTAAGTGGTTCAAATGGAACTGATGGAAAGACAGCATTTGCAACACCACTCGCTACACTACACGCTCATAACGGTTTCGCTGATATGTTCTTAGCTACTCCACAAGAGGGTTTAGAGGATTTAAGTATCTGTCTTGGATATAAATCAAAAGATTTCGGTATGCTAAGAGCAACATATCATGATTATACATCTGAAGTTGGAAGCACTGATTATGGTACTGAGCTTGACGTAACTTACTCAAGAGCTATTCCAGGTGTTAACAACCTAACTGGTCTTATAAAAGTTGCTGATTACAATGCAGATTCAGAAACTGCAACTTTAGGAACTGCTGGCGCTGCAAACTTAGACACTACAAAATTCTGGGCAATGTTAGATTATAAATTCGCTACAAAATAGTTAAAACTTTTTGCGCCTCTTTTATGGCGCAAAAGCCTCTTCATACAAAACCTCAAAACATTTAATTTACTTTTTACCTCCAAAAGATATAATACAAACATATAAAACAGTTTAGGAATTATTATGCTAATAGATAGCTATGAGCGTGTTGTTGACTATCTGCGCATCTCTGTAACAGAGCGCTGCAACTTTAGATGTCAATACTGTATGCCTGAAAAACCATTTTCATGGGTTCCAAAAGAGAACCTACTTACTTTTGAAGAACTTTTTTTATTTGTCAAAGTAGCGATTGATGAGGGTATAAAAAAGATACGTATTACAGGTGGAGAACCACTTCTACGAGAAGATTTAGATAAGTTTATAAAGATGATATACGATTATGCCCCGCATATAGATTTGGCGATGACTACAAATGCTTTTTTACTTAAATCTACTGCCCAAAAGCTCCGTGATGCAGGGCTTAAACGCTTAAACGTAAGTATAGATACACTAAAGCCAGAAGTAGCCCTTGCAATCGCTGGAAAAGATGTTTTAAAAAATGTTTTAGAAGGCGTAAATGAAGCACTCGCTGTTGGGTTAAAAGTAAAAGTAAACATGGTCCCTATGAAAAATATGAACGCTAATGAGATAGTGGATGTATTAGAGTACGCAAAAGAGCGTGGAATGACTATACGCTTTATAGAGTATATGGAAAATCAATATGCCTCAAAAGATATAAGCGGACTCAAATCAGATGAACTCCTATCTATGCTAAGAGAGCATTATGAGTTTGTTGATGAGGGTTATGATGGTGCTTCTCCATCGCGGTATTATAAAATGAGTGATGGATATAGATTTGGGATAATCGAGCCTTATGGAGATGATTTTTGTAAGCAATGTAATCGTATTCGCTTAACTGCTGAGGGAAATCTTATACCATGTTTGTATTTTGATGAGGCACTAAGTATCGCAAAATCAATCAAAGCTGGGGATATAGTTGCTGCTTCTGAGGTTTTAAGAGAAGTTGTCAAAAATAAACCTGAGAAAAACCGTTGGGGTGCAGATGATGGCGAAATCTCTAGCAGAGCGTTTTATGAAACGGGTGGGTGATGGTATATCTAGTAGAGCATTTCTATAGCATACAAGGTGAGGGGCGTTATGTTGGAACTCCTTCACTCTTCTTTCGCTTTGGCGGTTGCAATATGAGATGTGAAGGTTTTGGTTGCGAAGAGACTGCACCAAATGGAGAAAAAATCATAGGATGTGATACTATCTATGCGGTAAACAAAGAGCACTTTTTACAAAACTGGATTCCAATAACATCTGCAAATGAGCTTTTAAACATACTAAACTTATATGATTTGCCATTTGCTGTTGATGTTGTCTTTACTGGTGGAGAACCACTTATATATGCAAATGAGGCTCTTTTTGTAGAGTTTTTAGAGAAACTCGATGAGATGGGTCACAAAATAACTTTTGAGACAAATGGTACTTTGAGTGTTGATTTTGAGCGATATGAAGTTTACAAAAAGTGTATATTTGCACTCTCAGTAAAACTCTCAAACTCAAATGAAGCGTTTGCAAAAAGAGTAAAAGGTGAGGTTATCAGTACTATTGCACTAAATGCAAAAGAGGCTTTTTTTAAATTTTCAATTGATGCAGATTCAATTAATGCAGCATTAGAAGATGAAATCTTTGAGATAACTTCATATGCATCAAAGAGTAGTGTTTATTGTATGCCTCTTGGTGGCACAAAAGAGGAAGTAGAGGCAAATACAGAGCCTTTAGTAGAGTTTTGTAAAGCAAAAGGGTACAATTTTAGCGATAGGCTCCATATACGAATATGGGATCAAAATAGAGGTGTGTAGTGATAATAAGAAAACTTTTTAAATTTGAAAATGCGCATGTGGTTAGAGGGTGCTCCACGCTTAGATGCAGAAGTTCAATTCATGGACACTCATATAAAATAGAGCTTCTCTTTGAATCAAACTTCTTAGACAATGGACAGATGGTTTATGACTTTGGGCTTATGAAGCAAAATATGAAAGCAATCATTGATAGCTTTGATCACGCTATCACCATTTGGGATGAAGATGACAAAGAGTACATATCTTCAATGCAAAAACACTCAGCAAGATGGGTGCTTATACCTCTCTCACCATCAGCAGAACAGTTCTCAAGACTCTTTTTTGTGCTAATGGATAAGCTTTTATCACTTACAACTTCAGTAAATGGAGAAAAAGAGGTAAAGCTACACAGCGTGATAGTACATGAGACAGACACAGGCTATGCACAGGCATTTGAAGAGGACGCTTACTCAAAAAATATGGGTATTATAAACTTAGATGAGATTATATTTAGTGACGCTATAAAAGATGACTGGGTAGATAGTGACTTTTGGGATAAGATAAAAAGAGGTGAGAGGTTTTTAAACCCCACAACTGTTTAAAAGCTCTTTTTGCTCTTTTGAGTTAAAACTAAATCTTGTAGATATTATCTTAACACTGCTACCTTTTTTTAGCATCTCACACTTTTCATCAACAATGATAAACGCGTTTGATAGAGCTAATGGCATTATCATACCAGGTGAATAACTTGCATATAGTTTGAATGAAGAGCCATCAAAAAATCCAGGCATCACAGCTCTTTTGCCACTTTTTATAGCATAATCATCTGCTATCTTAGTCTCAATTGCACAGATATATTTTGCCTCATCCCCGCTAAGCGCTAAAATGATACTTTGCGCAAAGATTTCAAAGTTTAGTGCAGCTGCAAGTGGGTTTCCAGGAAGATTTAAAACAAGCGTATCTTTTATCCTACCAAATGTTGTAGGTTTCCCCGGTTTTATATCTATTTTATCAAAATAAATCTCATACCCAAAAGCGCCAAAAGCCTCTTTTGTAAAATCAGCTTCTCCTACGCTTACACCGCCTGAAGTGATTATAAGATCGCTATCAAGAGCACTTTTTATATGTTCATGTATGTCTTCAAGAGTGTCCACCGCTGTTCCTATAAAGTCAACATCGCATCCAAGCTCCTCAGCTCTTGCAAAAAATGTAGGGCTGTTTGTATTGTAGAGCTGATGTGCTTCAACACTCTCAAAGTGCATCTTTAGCTCATTTCCAGATGCAAAAATAGCCACTTTTGGCTTTTTATATACTTTTATATGGCTAATACCTTGAGATGCTAGAAGTGTTACATGGTGCGCAAATATCTTCTCCCCTTTGTGAAGTAGAGTAGAGCCACTTTTTATATCCTCAGCGCATAAGCGAATATTGCTCCCTTTTTTAACTTTATCCATCATAGTTATAGTGTTATCAAGACTCTGTACTCTCTCAAAAGCTACAACACTATCACTTCCTTTAGGGATTTTTGCACCAGTCATTATTTTGATGGCAAACCCGCTCTCTAACTCTTCAATCGAGTTATCACCTGCAAAAATTGTATGCTTTACTTTTAGGCTCATCTGCGCATCATCAGCTTTTATAGCATATCCATCCATAGCTGAATTATCATATGAAGGAAGATTGTGCAGAGCTATCACATCTTGTGCTAGAACATATCCAAGAGCATTCTCAATAGGTATGATTTTTAGTGATTTTGGTACAGTGTGTTTGTAGATAAGTTGTAGTGCTTCTTCTATTGAGGTAGCCATATTTCTTCTTTTTGCATTTTTATTGTAACATTTCGGCATGAATGAAATGTATGATATGAGTATTGTAACACATAACTGGGGTGTTATGGCGGTTTTGGCTGTGATTTTTATAAATATTTTAATGCTCTTTGGTATAAAAAGCAGCGCAAAATACACAAGAGCCAACTCCCTTTTTGCACCCATTGTTGGAACTGTAATTGGTATGGTAATCTTTACTGGCGTTATTATGATGGCTTCTAAACATTTAGATTTTACTATTGAGAACATTGCGATGATACTCTTTGCTACAATCTTTATATATCTTGAAGCAAAGCGCTCTAAAAGGCTAAAGAGAGTAAGTGTAAAAGATGAAAAGACGTTTTTAAAATATAGAGCGGAGGCGCTTAAAATCCTTCTTACAGAGATAGTAGTTGTGCTTAGCATCTCTCTTTGGATGTGGATTTGATATATATACTTGATGATGAAGCAGGTAAAGAAACACTTCACGTAAGGGCTGAGTTATATAAATATCTGATTAAAGTACGCCGTCATAAAGAGGGTGATATTTTACACTTCAGAGCTAGAGTTGATCTAAGACCCCTACATACTTACAAGCTAGAGAGCCTTGAGCCAAGAAGTGCCGAGCTTACTCTAATCTCTTCAGAGATAAAAGAGGTTAAAAGTTCAAAAAATCTTCATATAGGTTGGTGCACGATAGACTCAAATGCTATCGAAAAGGTTCTTCCTTCTCTTTGTGAGATAGGAGTACAGAGGATAACTTTTATCTCATGCGAGAGAAGCCAGAAAAATTTCAAACTAGATTTTAAAAGGTTTGAGCGACTGCTTGAAGCTTCAATGCAACAGAGTGGCAGAAGTAACTATATAGAGTTTGATACATGTAAAAGTGTAAAAGAGTTTATAGCAAAACACCCAGATACAAAAGTTTTTGATTTTTGTGATAACACCCTCGCAGATTATAGTGATATAAGTACAGTTCTTATTGGATGTGAGGGAGGGTTTTCGCCAAATGAGAGAGAGATTTTTAAATCTTTAGGGAGTTTTAGACTAGATACCCCTATGGTTTTACGCTCAGAGAGTGCGACTTTGGCAGTTGCAAGTAAAATTCTACTATAACACTTTATTTAAATTAAGATAAATCTAGTTATAATGCCACTCTTAAAAATCCGCCCCCATACGGATTTAAAAAATATATAGATATTCGCAAACTACCGAGTATCAAAAGGCAAAAAGATGAAAAAAGATATTCACCCAAAATTAGTAGCATGTACTGTTACATGTTCATGCGGAAACAGTTTTATAACTGAAGGTCAAAAAGATGAGATGAGAATTGACATCTGTAATGAGTGTCACCCGTTCTTTACAGGTTCTGAGAGAATGGTAGATACTGCTGGAAGAATTGACAAGTTCAAGAAGCGTTACGCTAACAACTAGTCAAGATTTTTCTTGCTCACATTAGTTCCAACCCCCATTGGAAATATAGGCGACATATCACTTAGAGCTATCGAAGCTCTAAGTAGCGCCGACACACTTCTTTGTGAAGATACAAGAGTCACAAAAAAACTTATCCAAATCCTCAAAGAGCGATACAACACCACTTTTAAAGACGAACAAAATTTCATTTCACTCCACTCCCACAATGAAAAAGAGTTTATAGAAAAGCTCGACATATCTTTTTTTGATCAAAATATTATCTACGCTAGTGATGCAGGGATGCCTGGAATAAGCGATCCTGGACAACTTCTTGTAAAGTATTGTCAAGAAAACAGTATAAAATACGATGTCCTCCCTGGTGCAAATGCTCTTCTTACGGCTTTTGTTGCGAGTGGATTTGTTGATACAAAAATGCTTTTTTGGGGATTTTTGCCTCATAAAGGTAAAGATAGAGAACTCTCACTCCAAGGTGCGCTAAATAGTGGGTTTACAACAATTCTTTATGAATCGCCACATAGACTAGATAAACTCTTAAGTGAGCTTTTAACAAAAGAGCCTTCGCGAAAAATATTTTTAGCAAAAGAGCTTACTAAAAAGTATCAAAAATATTATTTTGGAACAGCTGATGAGATTAAGAGTAAAGTTGATGAAAACTTAAGAGGCGAGTGGGTTGTAGTAATTGAGGCTTCTAAAGCTCATAATAGCTCAGCAATAAGTCAGAGTGATATTTTAGAGCTTGATTTACCAAAAAAAGTCCAAGCCAAACTAATCAGCAAAATAACTAATGAAAATACAAAAGCTTGTTACGAGAGATTGTTACATCTCTAAATGTACACTATTTTAATAATTTTGGATAAAATACCCACATGTTAATTTACGCAAAACAACCAATAAACTACATCATACAAAATCATCCCTCTAAGATAAAGACGCTTTATCTTGCAAAAGAGATGGATAAAAAAGAGTACTCACGCCTAATGAAAATAGGTTTTGAGATAAAAAGAATCCCCGCTGATGCAGCTGGAAAGATGTGTAAAAATGCTTCACATCAAGGTATATTAGCTGAAGTTGATGAGTATGTGCTTCATAACTATAAAGCATTTTTAAACTATGAGTTTGTACTTGTGCTCTCTGGACTTACTGACGTTGGTAACATAGGTGCAATTATTAGAACAGCGTATGCTCTTGGAGTTGATGGAGTAGTTGCTTGTGGAGTAAAATCGCTTCCACTTGAAGCTATTGTTCGAACAAGCACTGGTGCGCTCTTTGATATGCCTTTTGCGATAGAGCAAAATGTACATGATGTTTTAAATGATCTCAAAATGTCAGGATTTACTACTTATGGCGCAGATATGGGTGCACAAGATATCCGCGATGTTAAAATAAAGCAAAAGAGAGCACTCTTTTTAGGCGGTGAAGGAGAGGGTCTTACTCAAAGAGTAAGCTCAAAACTTGATGAGGTTGTTAGCATAAAAATGTCACATGAATTTGATTCTTTAAATGTAAGTGTTGCAGGAGCTATATTGATGGACAGGATGAGAAAATGAGTATTGGTATCGATAAGTTAAAGAAAATTGGTGTTCAAAAAATTCATGAGAATACTCATATTTCAAGAGCGCATATAGAGGCTATTTTTCAAGAAAATTTTGAAGACATGCATAACAAAGTCCAACTTAATGGGTTTTTATCAATACTTGAGAGAGAGTATGGAGTAGATTTGAGTGACTTGAAGTCAAAAGCAAATGAGCATTTTGAACATGTTGCAAAATATACGCAAATTCAAACCTCAACAACAAACCTATTTTTGGTAGACAATAAAAAGAAAAAAGCAACATTTTTCTATATAGCTCTTGGTATTGTTATTTTTATTCTCTTTGCATATTTGAATACAAATATTACAAAAGATGAGCCAGCTATAAGTGAAGAAAGTAGTAAAGTTGCGGTGGCTTTAGTTGAAGAAAATACCACAATTACAGATGAAAACAGCAGCTTGATAGAACACAACCAAACAAACATAGAAGAGATAGAAGAAGTTTTAATAAAAAATACACAAGAGACACAAGAAAAAGTTCAAGAAGTACCAAAAGAAGAAATTAAAGAAGTAATAAGAGAAGTGCCTCAAAAAAAAGCTTCTCTAGACTCAGAAGTTAAATCAACACTACTGAAAATTACTCCAAAAAGTAAAGTTTGGATAGGATATATTAATTTAAATACAGGCGAAAAATCACAGACGGTTTCTTCAGATAAGTTATCTTTAGACGCTAGCAAAGATTGGCTTTTGACATTTGGGCATGGTCATTTAGACATAGAAGTAAATGGTAAACTCCATCAGTATCAAACAGCAAAAAACTTAAGATTTATGTATAAAGATGGCGAGTTAAAAGAGCTAAGTTTTGATGAGTTCAAAGAGCTAAACAGCGGCAAATTATGGTAAAAATAATTGTTCTATTAGCGTTTTTATTATCCTCTTTAACTGCACAAGATCTTCTTATAAAAAAGATTCAAAATTTAGTGCATCCAAAAACATTTGCTAAAGATAGAGCTTTTATAGAGACTATATTCTCACCAAAGAGTGAGTTTTATAAATATAATGGAGAAGTCGATTCCATAAAGGTTATAAAAACGTTAAAAGACAATGGTATATTAAATCTATTTTTTAAAAAACCTCGTGATATAAATATAAGCTTTAAAACTACTGGTGATGACCTCTTTTTTATAAAAATCATGAGTGATGCTCTTCAAAACATAGGATATTATAAGTATATGACAAAGGAGTCTAGCTTTGATGGAGTAGAGTTTATGTGGAAAATAAATCTAACATCAGAATACGCAGCAGATCCGATAATCCTCTCTCAAGAACTCAAAAAAAATGGTTGCCAAATCATTGACGTTGTACGTGATAATGAGAGTGATTGGAGTTATGTGATAGATATGAAAGATGCAAGATTAAATGTGAGTGTACTAGAAGGTGGAGTTGAGTTTAGCCTAAAACGCTCGCTTTATGCTTATTGGCTTGATGTTTCAAAAATCCAGACACTAGATATTACTAGTTCACTAAGAAATGATTGGTACCCATATATTGCATTTTATGATAAGTCACTAAAGCTTCTTAGTGTAATAAAGCTTGATACTAAAAAAACAAATATAACTCTAGATATCAACAGCGACGTTTATTATATAAAAATATCAGATATTTACACTCTTAAAAATATTAAAGATGACTTGGTTTTATTGCCTCTGCAGAGAAAATATTAAGGATTTGATAAACGTAATTCTGAATTTTTTTCGATAGAATGTCGTTAATTATTTGAGTAGGAAAAATCATGTTTGATGAGATACAGTTTGATAGAATGAAACGATTACCAAAGTACGTTTTTGCTGAGGTAAATGAGTTAAAGATGGCTGAGAGAAGAGCTGGTGTTGATGTTATAGATTTTTCTATGGGAAATCCAGATGGCGATACTCCTGAGCATATTAGAGAGAAGCTAATAGAGTCTGCACAAAAGACGAGAACGCATGGATACTCTGTTTCAAAAGGTATCCCAAAACTTTTACTGGCAATTGCTGATTGGTACAAAAGAAGATATGACTGCGATTTAGATCCAGCAACTGAGTGCGTAGCAACTATGGGCTCAAAAGAGGGTTATGCACATCTAGCTTACGCTATTACTAATCCTGGCGATGTTGCAATCGTACCAGATCCTACATATCCGATACATGAGTACTCTTTTATTCTTGCTGGTGGAAATGTTGCAAAGTTTGGAATTGAGTTTGATGAAGATTATAAACTAAATGAAGATAAATTTTTTGAAGATTTAGATAGAGTTTTTAAAGAAACTTCTCCAAAACCAAAATTTGTTCTTGTAAACTTTCCACATAACCCAACTACAGCAACTGTAACACAAGATTTCTACGTTCGCCTTGTTGCTATGGCTAAAGAGAAAAGATTTTATGTTATTAGCGATATTGCTTATGGAGATATAACTTTTGATGGTTATGTAACTCCATCTATCATGAGTGTTGAAGGGGCAAAAGATGTTGCAGTTGAGAGTTTTACACTCTCTAAAAGCTACAATATGGCAGGTTGGCGTGTTGGTTTCTTTGTAGGAAACAAAAAACTAATCGGTGCACTTCAAAAGATAAAATCATGGTTAGATTATGGAATGTTTACGCCTATCCAAGTTGCGGCTACTATCGCGCTAAATGGAGATCAGCAGTGCGTAAAAGATATAACAGACAAGTACAACCACCGTCAAGAGGTTCTTCTTGATGCATTTGATAGAGCTGGTTGGCATATCAAAAAAAATCAAGCAAGTATGTTTGTTTGGGCTAAGATACCTGAATATTGTGTTCACTTAGGCTCACTAGAGTTCTCAAAAAGACTTCTAAAAGAGGCTGGCGTTGCAGTTGCTCCAGGGATTGGTTTTGGTGTTTATGGAGATGAGTATGTTCGTATTGCACTTATAGAAAATGATAACCGTATCCGCCAAGCAGCAAGAAATATAAAAGAGTTTTTAAAACAGTTTCAAGATAAAGCAGAGTAAAAGAGTACTAAAACAGAGTAGAAGATAATAGAGATGGAGAAGTAGCATGATAAAAGTTGGAATAATCGGTGTAGGCACTGTTGGAAGCAGTGTTGTAAATATACTCAGAGAAAACGCCGATGTTATCTCCGCTCGTGCTGGTGTTGATATAGTAGTGAAGAGTGGCGTAGTAAAAGATCTAAGTAAAGATAGAAGTCATTTGGGAATAAAACTTAGCGACAATGTTGATGATATTTTAGATGATAAAGAGATTGATGTTGTAGTTGAGCTTATGGGTGGAGTCGAAGAGGCTTTTGAGGTTGTAAAAAAGGCTCTAAGAAACTCAAAAGCAGTTGTAACGGCAAACAAAGCTCTTCTGGCTTATCATCGTTATGAGCTAGCAGATATTGCAAAAGATATAGCTTTTGAGTATGAGGCGAGTGTTGCTGGTGGTATCCCTATCATTAACGCACTACGTGATGGGCTCTCAGCTAATCATATAGAGTCAATCATGGGTATCATGAATG
This sequence comes from Sulfurimonas sp., assembly GCF_028694895.1. Taxonomy (GTDB): domain Bacteria; phylum Campylobacterota; class Campylobacteria; order Campylobacterales; family Sulfurimonadaceae; genus Sulfurimonas. The sequence goes on from NZ_JAQVKA010000003.1 coordinate 45,632, forward strand.
GTACATGTAACTACATGTTAACTAAGATGACAAATGATGGCGTTGCTTATGATGATATCTTAAAAGAAGCGCAAGAGTTAGGTTACGCAGAAGCTGATCCAACCTTTGATGTTGGTGGGTTTGATACAGCGCACAAGCTTCTTATATTAGCAAGTATCGCTTATGGTATAGATGCAAAGCCAGAAGATATATTAATCGAGGGGATAGAAAATATCTCTAGAGATGATATCGCTTTTGCTAAAGAGTTTGGATATGTTATCAAGCTTCTTGGAATCGCAAAAAAAGATAAAAATGAGGTTGAACTTAGAGTTCATGCCTCTTTAATAAAAAAAGATGCGATGATAGCAAAGATTGATGGTGTTATGAATGCAATTAGCGTGGTTGGAGACAAAGTTGGCGAGACTCTTTACTATGGAGCTGGAGCTGGTGGAGACGCAACTGCTAGCGCTGTTGTTGCCAACATCATAGATATAGCAAGAAGTGGAAAGAGCAAACCAATGTTAGGTTTTGATAGACCAATGGAGGGTAAACTCACTCTAAAGGCTGCTGGGGATATAGAGTCAAAATACTATCTACGTATAAATGTCTCAGATAAGATTGGTGTTTTGGCACGAATTACAAAAATATTTGAAGAGAATGCTATATCAATAGAAGCAGTTCTTCAAAGACAATCTTCTATAGAGAGCGCAAACCTTCTAATCTCTACTCATAAAGCATATGAACATGATATTCAAAACCTAATTTTATCTTTAGAAAAACTAGAGTTTGCAAACTCAAAACCTGTGATGATTAGAATAGTATAAAAAAAGTTGAAGATCCTAGTCACTGGAGCGAGTAGCGGAATAGGCGAGGCTTTGGCTAGGCTTTACGCTAAAGATGGACATGATTTAGTTCTTCTTGCTCGCAGAGAAGATAGACTAGAAATATTAAAATCAGAACTTATAGAGGCAAAAAGTGTTGAGTTAGTTGTAGTTGATGTTATCGACTTTGAGTTGCTTCAAAAGAAGATAAAACTTGTAAGTGATATCGACATGGTTATACTCAACGCTGGTGCATCTCTTGGACACTCTTTAGAAATTACTCCTTTTTGCGACTTTAAAAAACTCTACGATATAAATCTTCTCTCAAATCATGCTATTTTAGAAGTTCTTTTGCCACAATTTTGTGCTAAAAAAAGTGGAAAGATTGTCTTTATCTCATCTTTAGCTTCACTTATATTTATGCCAACCTCAGTTGCTTATAGCTCTTCAAAAAGAGCCTTAAATGCTTATGCAGAGGGTATGAGATATAAATATAAAAATGATGGAATCAAAGTTATAAATATTTTACCAGGATTTATAAAAAGTGAGATGACGGATAAAAACAGCTTTAAGATGCCGTTTTTTCTAAGTACCGAAAATGGGGCGAAGAGAATTTATGATGCAATTAAAAAAGAGAAGATTTTTTATCCATTTCCACTTAGATTTTATTTAATCATCTCTCTTTTTAAGCTGCTTCCGCAATTTTTAAGAGATAAGATTGTAAATTTGTTGCTTTAAAAGTAGGGATGGTAAATATTAGATGAGCAGAGCTAAAGGAAATGTGGCCGAAGATAAAGCTTCACTGTTTTTATTAGAAAATGGATATACGATACTTCAAAGAAACTTCTACTCACGTTTTGGAGAGATAGATATAATCGCGTATAAAGATGAAGTTTTGCATTTTGTAGAGGTTAAGAGTGCCCTTGATTATGAGCTTGCAGTTCAAAATATAACAAAGAGTAAACTCTCAAAACTAATAAGAACTGGCGATGTCTATCTTAAAAAAAATGCCCTAAACGTGGACTATATGTACGACGCAGTTATAGTTACGCCTGAGAATATTTGTCATTTACAAAACATCACTCTTTAGTTTTTAAGTTCAACCTCTTCAAGAAGAGCAAAAAAACCATCAGGTTCTCTACTACCTCTATCTTCATGAATTATCTCGCCCTTATTTGTCAAGAAGTAGTGTCTAGGTACTCCTTGAACTTCAAATTTTTTTGGGATATTGTGTCTATCTCTTGACATATAAAGAAGTATATATTCCTCTTCTAATCTTAAAATAACTTCGTCTTTTGAGAGTGTCATCTCTTTAAATCTATCACACCATCTGCACTCATCAGCCCCAATGAAGAGATAAACCTCTTTGTTCTGCTCTTTAGCTTGTTTAATTGCTTCATCGTAATCATGTAGCCACTTTAAATCAGCACTAAAAAGGCTGGAGAGTATTAAAAGAAGAGAAAATATGTGCTTCATGCATATATGTCTAAGAGTTTTTCTGGAGATTTTACCTTTTGGCTCTCTTGCACATTTTTTGATTCTAGTGAAGTGCTCTTTTCATCAGAACTACTCTTAGCATCTGACTCTTTAGCTTTTGAGTTTGTACTTGTCTCGGCTCTTCCAACTTGAACTTGACTTGAATAAGGTGACTGAAATAAATAGCGAGTTACTTCCATAACATCCTCCTTTTTCTTTTTATAATATAATAACATAAAATAAAAAAGAGTTGGAGATTTGTATGATAGCAAATGTATATTTTGGCTCATCTGAGCAGACAAAAGAGAATCTTGGCAATAGAATAAATCCCTATAATGGAGAGATTGCCTCACAGTATACAAAGTGTGATGCAAATGATGCACAAAAAGCTCTTGGTATTGCACTTCTTGCATCAAAAGAGGCTGCAAAAACAACCATTGCTCAAAGATGCTCTTGGCTTTTAGATGTTGCTATCAAACTAAGAGAGGCTAAAGAAGATATAGCAAAAACCATAACAGATGAGGTTGGAAAGCCTATAACTTACTCAAGGATAGAAGTTGAGCGCTGCATTGAGACTGTAAGACTAGCTGCTGAGACTATGCGAACTATGCATGGAGAGACTATAAACACAGACGCTTTTGCTTCTGGTAAAAAAACAATCTCCTATTTTTCGAGGGTTCCTTGTGGTGTTGTTGTGGCTATCACCCCTTTTAATTTTCCACTAAATCTTATAGCGCATAAACTAGCTCCAGCACTTGTTGCTGGAAATGCTGTTGTGCTCAAACCGACTCCAGAAGCTCCACTCACCGCTTATAAGTTTGTAAAGCTCTTTATTGAGAGTGAGTTTGCTATCAAAGATGCTCTTAGTGTTGTTTATGGAGACGCAGATGTTGGTAGCGCACTAGTCTCAAGCGAGATACCTAGAGTTATCAGCTTCACTGGCAGTGTAGGAGTTGGAGAGATTATAACAAAGAGCGCAGGGATAAAAAAAATCTCACTGGAGCTTGGAGGAAATGCGGCAACATTTATAGATAAGAGCGCTGATTTAGACCTTGCAGCTCAAAGATGTGCAATAGGTGCTTTTGTAAACTCAGGACAAGTTTGTATCTCACTTCAGCGTATATATGTTCACGAGGAAATTTATAGTGAATTTGCTTCAAAAATTGCTGAGGCAACTAAAAAGTTAGTTGTAGGTTCACCTTATAATGAAGATACTTTTATGGGTCCTCTTGTTAATGATGAAGCAGCACTTAGAGCCATGGAGTGGGTACAAAGTGCTATAAAAGAGGGTGCAACTCCAATGCTTCTTCCTCGCGTTGAGGGGAGAGTTTTTTATCCTTGTGTTATGGCTGATGTAAAAGAGGATATGGCGATAGTGTGTCAAGAGGTTTTTGCACCAATTGTTTCTTTGATAAAAGTAAAGAGTTTTGATGAAGCTCTGCCTTTGATGAATAATTCCCCTTATGGGCTACAGTTTTCAATCTTTACAAATGATTTGGCTCTTAGTAAAAGAGCGATAAATGAGCTTGATGCTGGAGGAATTGTAATCAACGACATGCCAACACTACGCTTTGATATTCAACCATACGGTGGAGTAAAATTAAGCGGCGTAGGTCGAGAAGGCCCAAGATTTGCGATAGAAGAGATGAGTGAAATAAAGAGTGTTATCATTTGTTAAACTCTTATTTTAAATACCTTCGTTGCAATTTTTGGATATAATCGCGTAACTTTACAATAAGAGATATTTTTATGGATATAAGAGAAGAGTTTTTAAGATTTTTCGAGTCAAAAAACCACGATAGAGTAGCGAGTGCTCCGCTTGTTCCAGATGATGCAACGCTACTTTTTAATAACGCAGGAATGGTTCCTTTTAAGTCTATTTTTACAGGTGAAGTGCCAGCTCCTGCTAATCCTCGCGCTGTTTCATGCCAGACATGTATAAGAGCTGGTGGAAAGCATAACGACCTTGAAAATGTAGGCTACACTGCAAGACACCACACTTTTTTTGAGATGCTTGGAAACTTTAGTTTTGGTAACTATTTTAAAGAAGATGCAATTGATTATGCTTGGGAATTTATAACTGGGGTTTTAAAATTTCCAAAAGAGAAGCTATGGGTTACTGTTCATGAGGGCGATGATGAGGCGGAGCTTCTTTGGCAGAAGCATGTAAGCCTTGATAGAATTATGCGTCTTGGAGATAAAGATAACTTCTGGCAGATGGGCGATACTGGACCTTGTGGGCCATGTAGTGAGATCTTTTTTGATCAAGGTGCCGAGGAGTTTAGCGGTCCTGAAGATTACATGGGTGGAGATGGCGATAGATTTTTAGAGATCTGGAACTTAGTTTTCATGCAGTATGAAAGAAGCAGTGACGGTACTCTTACACCTCTTCCAAAACCATCAATTGACACGGGTATGGGCTTAGAGCGTGTTGTGGCAATTAGCGAGGGAGTAAGTAGTAACTACTCATCATCACTATTTATGCCAATCATCAAAAAGGTTGAAACGCTTATTGGGCAAAAGTATGTTTACTCAACTGGAGCGTCATATAGAGTTATAGCTGATCACATTAGAACAGCTCTGTTTTTACTTGCTCAAGGTGTAAACTTCTCAAACGAGGGAAGAGGTTATGTTCTTCGCCGTATCCTTCGCCGCGCTGTAAGACATGGCTATCTTTTGGGCTTTAGTAAGCCTTTTATGTTTAAGCTTGTGGATAGTGTTGTTAAGATTATGGGTAGTGAGTATGACTATTTAGCACCAAAAGCAAATGCTATAAAAGAGCAGATAGAGCTTGAAGAGGCAAGATTTTTCAAAACTATCGCTTCAGGTATTGAGTTATTTAATGCTGAACTTGAGAACACTAAAGAGATATTTAGTGGAGAAGTGGCGTTTAAACTTTATGATACTTTTGGTTTTCCACTGGATTTGACAGAGGATATGTTAAGAGAGAAGAACTTAAAACTTGACTCTGATAAATTTGAAGAGTTGATGCAAGAACAACGTTCTCGTGCAAAAGCTGCTTGGAAAGGTAGCGGAGATGACGCTGTTCATGGAGACTTTAAAGAGATTTTAGAGAAGTTTGGTGAGAACAGCTTTGTTGGTTATGAGAGTACAAAACATAAAAGTAAAGTTTTAGCTCTTCTTGATGAGAACTATAAACACACTGATAAATTATCAGCTGGCTCTAATGGCTGGGTGTTTTTAAACTCAACACCATTTTATGCTCAAAGTGGTGGACAGTGCGGAGATAGCGGCTCTCTTGATGGTTTTGCAAAAGTCCTTGATACTAAAAAGTTTTTTGGTTTGAATCTATCTCAAATCACCGCAGATAAAGAGTTAAAAGTTGGAGATGAGGTTGAAGCAGTTGTTGATATCTCAAGAGGCGAGATAACAAAACATCACTCAGCAACTCACCTTTTACATGCAGTTTTATTTGATGTTTTAGGAGACCATATCTCTCAAGCGGGCTCACTTGTTGAAGCTTCAAGACTGAGATTTGACTTCTCTCATCCAAAAGCAATCTCTAGTGAAGAGTTAAGCGAGATTGAGCGCAGAGTAAATTATGAAATCATGCGTGGAATTAGTGCCAATACAGAAGTTATGAGTATAGAAGAAGCTAAAAAATCTGGTGCAAAAGCTCAGTTTGGCGAGAAGTACGGTGATGAGGTTAGAGTTGTAAGTTTTGGGGACGCAAGTATCGAATTTTGTGGTGGCGTGCATGTACAAAATAGTGCAAACATTGGCTCTTTTATCATCACAAAAGAGAGCGGTGTAAGTGCTGGTGTTAGACGTATAGAAGCTGTGTGTGGAAATGCGGCATATAACTACTTTGTGGAGCAAAGAGAGCTTGTAAGAGAAGTTGAGTCGGAAGTTAAAAACTTAGATATTTTAGCTGGTGTTGCGAGATTAAAAGCAAATGTAGTTGAACTAAAAAAAGAGCTTCATGATGCACAGAGTAGTATAAAAACAGATATAAAAGTTGAGTCTATTAACGGTGTTAGTGTCGTGGTTGATGAACTTACAAGTGGTGATATAAAAGAGAAGATAGATGAGCTTAAAAACCAACATGAGAAGCTTTGCGCAATTTTGTTTCAAGTAAAAGATGACAAAGTTATGATGGCGGCTGGTGTTAAAGACTCTAGTGCAAAAGCTGGAGATTGGATTAAACATATCGCTCCACTTTTAGGCGGTGGCGGTGGTGGAAGAGCAGACTTTGCTCAAGCTGGTGGAAAAGATATTTCAAAACTAAAAGAAGCAAAAACTGAGGCAATGAGATATATAAGAGAGGTACTTTCATAATGCAAGATATATTTTTAGAGTATAAAGTAGTTATAGTTTTTTTACATGTAATGAGTGCCGTTATATGGGTTGGTGGAATGATTGCTATGCGCTACGCGGCTCATCACTCATTTTTGGAGATAGAGTCACCTATGAAGCGCTTAGAACACGTTGCTCACGCACTTAAGAGACTCTTTATCATAGTTATTCCGTTTGTAATCATACTTCTTATAACAGCTATTTTTATGGTTAAGGGATATGGACTCTCACAAAGTGGGTTTTCTTCTATATCTTACTTAAAAGAGGCTATTTGGAGCATCATGTTTGTTAATCTTATAATTATGATTTTAAGAAGAAATAGAGGTGAGAGATTTTTAAATGAGGGTAATGTAGTAGGTGCCAAAGGGCAGATAGAACTTATTGGAAAAGTTATGGTTCCACTAAATATAGTGCTTGGAATATTGGCAATATTTTTAGGAACATATCTCTCAAGTAATCTTTAAATGATAAGACTTGCTTCATCATCACCCACTAGAGCAAAACTTCTGCAAAGCGCAGGGATAGAGTTTGTGCAAGAGTGTGTTGATTTTGATGAAGACAAGATTATCGCTACTTCTGCAAAAAACTTTGTTTATAAAGCAACTCTTGGAAAATTTGAAGCAAATCTAAAGGCATTTGGATACGAAGATTTTCCTCTTTTAGTTGCTGATACAGTTGTTACTTCTAGTGGTCAAATACTTAGAAAAGCAAGATGTGCTGATGAGGCACGAAATATCTTAATGACACAGAGCCAGAGTGTTACTAGCATCATTACATGTATGATTTTTCAGTCATGTGAGATGAACATTATTGATATATCTAAGACTGAGTATCTTTTTGATGCCTTTGATATGAATGATGTTGAGAGTTATCTCTCTAGCGGAGAGTGGCGCGGTAAAGCTGGGGCTTGTATGGTTGAGGGCTTTTGTAAAAAGTATATCAAAAGTACAAAAGGGTATGAGAGTACCGCCATGGGTTTAAATACAGATCTTCTAAGGAGATTCCTATTTTAAAACTTAACAAATTTTATTTTATTGAGACAATTGTCGCAGCTCTAATCATCTTAGTAGCACTCCTTTATGTCAGTTTTATCAGCAATGAACAAGATAAGATAAAAGAGCAGAGCTATCAAAAAGAGGCCTCTTTGATGAGAGAACAAGTAGAGAAGATGATTGTCTATAAACAAAAGGGCACACTTGCTATGGCTTTTGCAATAGCAAATGACAAATCTCTAGCGGATACAATTTTAAGTAATAATATGCAAAACGATTATTATGATGATATCATCTCAAAATTCAGTGCAAATGGCTTGTATAAGAGAAGTTGGATGCAGATTTTAGATAAAGATTTAAACCCTATTTATAGTAGTTTTAATAGACAAAATAGTGTAGAGTTAAACAGTGTAAGAGAAGATTTGATGGAATCATCTGCGCTTGAGAAACCTATAATGTCTATAAGTGTAGGAAATTATAATCTATGTATGCGCGCAATAACTCCAATAATAAAAAATCATAAATTTATCGGTTTGATAGAAGTCTCTTCAGGATTTGACTCAATCTCTTCGCAGATGAAAGATATAGGGATTGACTCTGTAGTAGTTTTAAGTAAAGAGTATAAAAACGCTCTTAAAATTCCTTTTACTAAGATGTTTATAGAAGATTATTATATAGCTAATATAGATGCGCCTATTACGCTTATGGGGTACTTAAGAAGAAATGGTGTTCATAACTATATACACACATCACAAAAGTTTGAAAACGGTTATATTATAAGCACTTTTCCTCTTAAAAATATTCAAAATAGGGTTATTGGACACTATATAATGTTTAAAAAACAAGAGGATGTTTTAAATATTAACCTAGATTTTTTTATGTATAAGTGGTTTAGTATTGCAATAGTCGCTTTTATGATAATGGCTAGTATCTTTGGAAACTTTGCATTTTATAGAAATAAAAGACAGAAGATGTACTATAAAAACATCATTGACTCATCTTCAAATATCGTGATGGTAGTTGATAAAGAGCGTATTATCGATGTGAATAAAACATTTTTTAAATATTTTAATGAGTTTGATACTCTAGAAGAGTTCAAAGCAGAGTATCAATCTATCTCTGATTTTTTTGCTCAAGAAGATGGATGTATAGATGAAGATATGGATGGTGTAAGCTGGCTTGAGTATCTAATGAAAAACCCAAGAAATAATCTTGTAAAAATTCTCTATAATGAAAAAGAGTACTACTTTACTGCTAGTATCTCGCTAATAGCAGAAGATAACGCTCATTACAGTGTGATTTTTACTGATGTAACAGAAGAGAAGATTTACCAAAAAGAGTTAGAACATACAAATATTACTGATCCTCTAACAAAGATTAGAAATCGCTACTACTATAATGAGCAGATAAAAAAAGAGAGTGCAAGCTCAAACAGATACTTCTATCCTCTCTCATTAGTTATCTTCGATATGGACCATTTTAAAAAGATTAATGATAACTATGGACATGACGTTGGTGATAAAGTTCTAATTGAGTACACAAAACTTATAACTACATACTTAAGAGATAGCGATATATTTTGCAGAATTGGAGGAGAAGAGTTTGCTCTTATCCTTCCACACGTAAACAAATCAGACGCCTATAAAATAGCTGATAAAATTAGAATGAAAGTACAAGAGTATAAAAAGATACTTCCTATTACTATGAGTTTTGGTGTAACAGAGTATGTAAAAGGTGAAGATTTAGAAGTCACTTTTAAGCGAGCAGATAAAGCTCTATATGAGGCAAAAAATGCTGGAAGAAACAAGGTTGTTGTTAGATAATGTACTACACAAATGAACTTGAAGCTCTAAAGAGAGCAAAAAGGTACAGAAGCAGAGAGATTGTAGATACATCAATTTTGGATTTTGCCTCAAATGATTATCTAGGACTCGCTCATAATAAAGAGTTACATGAAGCTACATGTAAAACACTTTCAAGCATGCCTCTTCACGCCTCAAAAGCCTCTCTTTTAGTAAATGGATATCATCAGATACATAAAGGTTTTGAAGATGCTCTTTGCGCTGCAAATGGTTTTGAAGATGGAGTTATTTTAGGTAGTGGTTTTAATGCAAATATTGCTCTTATTGAAGCGTTAGTTCGCCCTAAAGACGTGCTTTTTATGGATGAGCGCTATCACGCTTCGGGCATACTAGCAACAAACTTTAAAAAAATCAATGTAAAATTTTTTAAACACAATGATATGCAAGAACTCAAAGAACTTCTTGAATCAACTGAGGCGCAGAGAAAAATAGTTGCAGTTGAGGGAATCTACTCAATGGATGGCGATGTAGTTGATAGAGCTGTTTTTGAGCTTTGTAACGCACATGATGCTATCTTGATAGTTGACGAAGCTCATAGTAGCGGAGTTCTTGGAGAGCGTTTGATGGGTGTTTATGATCACTACAACATAAGCATAAAACCAAACCATATAAAGATGGGAACACTTGGTAAAGCTTATGGAAGTTTTGGTGCATTTATCTTAGCTTCCGAGCACATCATAGAATACCTTATAAACCGAGCAAAGCCTATCATCTATGCAACCTCACTCTCTTTGTATGATACTCTTTTGGCTCATAATGCTCTTAATTTTATGCTACAAAACACAGAGTATTTAAAGCAAGAGATTAAAAATAGACAAGAGATAGTTTATAACGAGCTAGGTATTAAGATGGATGGTTTAATATGCAGTGTTGTTATAAATGATAATGAAAGGGTTATAAAAATCCGCAATGAACTAAGAGAGCAAGGCTACGCAGTTGGCGGTATAAGACAGCCAACGGTTGAGCGCGCCATTATACGTCTTATTGCTAGAGTTGGCGAGAGCTGTGAAGATTTAAGAGCATTATGCAGAAGTTTGGATAAGATAAAAAGATGAAGATATCAAAACTACACATAACTATAGGTGATAAAACTTTAGTAGATATCAGCTTTAACATCAACTCATCTCTCGCTCTTGTTGGGCAAAGCGGAAGCGGGAAAAGCCTTACTATAAAAGCACTGCTCTCAATGTTGCCAAGTAGCATGAAGGTATCATTAGAGTATGAAAATAGTTTTGAACTCATTGCAGGTGAGAGTGTGGCCTTTGTCCCACAAAATCCTTTTACAGCGCTCTCTCCTCTAACAAAGATAAAAAAACAATTTTTTGTCCCAAAAGAGAGAGTTGAGAAGCTCTTTGCTCAAGTAGGTTTGGATATAGAACTCTTAGAGAGATTTGCTCCAGAGCTCTCAGGTGGGCAACTTCAAAGAGTAGTGATTGCTATGGCGCTGAGCCATGAGCCAAAACTAATGCTGCTTGATGAGCCTACAACAGCGCTTGATCCAAAAACTAGAGTTATGATTTTAGAACTCTTAAAAGAGCTCCAAAAGGAGTTTGGCTTTAAGATGCTCTTTGTTACACATGATATGAATTCTGCTAAGATGATTTGTGAAGATATCTGTGTGCTAAAAGATGGTGAAGTAGTAGAGAGTGGAGAGATGTCACATGTAGTTCAAAATCCTACACAAGAGTATACAAAAATATTAATAGACGCAAATTTTGCAAATAGGAATTTTAGAATATGAGAATCATTAGAAATATCTTTTTTACCCTATTGTTGGTTGGGATTTTAACGCCTTTTATTATTGTAGGGTATTTTTTAAAGGAGTATAGCTATGACATCTCTTCGGTCATTGATTATCATCCACCACTTACTACAAGAATATATGACAGAAATGGCGAAAAAATAGCAAACCTTTTTGAAGATGAGCATAGATACTATGCAAGATTTGATGAGATACCTCCAAGGGCTATCGAAGCACTTTTAGCAATCGAAGATACCACTTTTTTTGAGCACTCTGGAATAAACTTTGATGCTATTTTTAGAGCAATCATAAAAGATATTCAAGCAGGTAAATTGGTTGAGGGTGCTAGTACTATCACTCAACAGTTAGTTAAAAATAGACTTCTCACACGAGAGAAAAAAATTTCAAGAAAAATAAAAGAGCTTATATTTGCATTTAAAGTTGAGTTGTCTCTTAGTAAAGAAGAGATTCTTGAGAGATATTTAAATGAGATATATTTTGGGCATGGTTACTATGGTATAAAAACAGCGGCTGATGGATATTTTCATAAAAAATTAAATGAGCTTACACTAAAAGAGACAGCACTTCTTGTTGGCCTTGCTAAAGCGCCAAGTACTTACGCACCAACAAAAAACTATGATATATCAATGGGTAGAGCAAATCGTGTTGTATCAAGAATGTATGCGCTTGGATGGGTAGATGATGAAACATATAATAACTCTTTACTCGAAAAGCCTGTAGTTTTTGATGACACGCTAACTCAAAACAGCGCACCATTTGTTGTAGATGAAGTGCAAAGAAGAGTTGCTGAAATCGGTATAGCTGATTTTAAAACTGGTGGGTATGAGGTATATACTACAATTGATTTAAAGCTTCAAGAAGCAGCAGAGCTTTCACTTAAAAAAGCTTATGATCTCTCAGTGGCTAGAATAAAAGCAAATACCTCTTCCAAAGATAAACAAAGTATAAAAACGGAACTTTTAAATGGTGCATTAATCTCGCTAAATCCAAAAAATGGAGATATTTTAGCTCTTGTTGGGAGCGTTGATTATAAAAAGAGTTCATATAATAGAGCAACACAAGGAAGACGTCAACCAGGTTCAGCTTTTAAACCATTTATCTATCAAGTTGCCCTAGATTTAGGCTATTCTGGGGTAACAGAACTATATGACATTGCGCGAACATATACTTACTTTAAAGATGGAGAAGAGCAGAAGTGGCAGCCAAAGAACTATGAAAAAAGTTATAAAGGACTCTTAACTCTTAGAGAGGCTCTTGTTCACTCAAGCAATCTTGCAACCATAAATCTAGTAAATGATATAGGGCTACCGCAATTACTTAGAGAGTTTAAAAAATTTGGTATCAAAAACCTTCCACCAGATTTATCTATCGCACTTGGAAGTATTACACTCTCTCCACTACAACTAGCTCATTACTATAGTTCTTTTGCAAATGATGGGGTTCAAGTTGAGCCAATCCTTATACGAAACATCGAAAAAGGGCTCACTACTGTTTTTGAGAGTGAGTCAAAGAGTCACTACATTACAAATCCAGCTCAAGCATATATCATGACAACCATACTAAGAGATGTTGTTGAGCGTGGTACTGGACGCTTATCTAGAGTTGCTGGCATTGAGATAGCTGGAAAAACAGGGACTACCAACAAAAACATGGATGGTTGGTTTGCAGGGTATTCTCCAAGCGTTGAAACTGTTGTTTGGTTTGGAAATGACGACAATACACCTATGGATAGAATTGAGACAGGTGGTAGAATAGCAGGACCCGCTTTTGCTATGTACTATGAGAAACTATTAGAGTTATATCCTCAAGTTCCAAGAAAGTTTGAAGTACCACAAGGAATTAAAGAGATTATTGTAAATGGTAAAAAAGAGTACTTTAGCGATACTTCAAAACCGCCACGCACAGATACAGATACAAATACAAACGAGACACTACTCTTTTAGAGCGTGTCTGTTTTTAAAATTTATATTTTAATACTCATCACGAACAATGTTGTGACATCTAAAGCAAGCATGCTCTATATAAGTGTAAGCTCTTTGCGCTTCTTCTCTTCTAACTTGACCAGATTGGTTGTATTTATTATCAATAGCATCTAAAATTATTTGAACATTATGACTTATTATTTGAGCACTCATAACAGCTTCATTAGCTTTATTTTTTTTCTTTTCAGGGAGCATTGCAGAGAACTTCTCTTTGTTTCCAAGCAACTCTTGTGCATGTTTGTCAAAACGTTTGATAGATTGCTCTACACCATCTTGATCGCTTGCAATAAATGCTCTTTGAACTTCACTAAGTTCTGCATTTAAGAGTAGCATATTAGACTTTAAATCATAAGCACTTAGTGATGAAAACAGTAGCGCCACTAAACCAATTACAACTATATTTTTAGACATAACAAAATCCTTTATTTTACAGTAATTAATTGTAGCATAATGTCTTTTGATTGCAAGTAATGTTAAGAGATGATTTTTAAAATTTTCACGATTATAATTTAAGAAAAAGCAAAGAATATACTATTTTCTTTGCTTTTGTTATTAGTTAAAGGCTCTGTTTAATGCACAAAATAGAGCTTTTACAGATGCAGTTGCTATATCGTTATCAGCTCCTACACCAAAGCATGAGAGGGTGTCGCCAGTCTCTATCTCTATATATGCTATCGCTTTTGCAGAGCTTTTATTTCCAAATGAGTGCTCAAAGTATGAGTTGATGCTAAACTCATTTGTATAGTTTTTCATTAAAGCATCTTTGCAGGCGTCAACTGGACCGTTACCCTCCCCATCTGCCACAATCTCTTTGTCGTTATATAGGTATGTCAACGTACATTTTGAGATGCCTTTTACACTAGAGACCGTAAAATCAATCAATGAAACATGCTCTTTTACGCCAAAATAGTTTTCGTTAAATATCTCAAAAATCTCTTCGCTACTTAACTCTTGACCTTTTTTATCGCTTACATCTTGAACTAACTTACCCATCTCTGGATGCATTGCTTTTGGAAGTTGATATCCAAAGTTTTTCTCTAGTATGTAAGCTACTCCGCCTTTTCCAGATTGTGAGTTTATGCGGATGATACTCTCATAACTTCTTCCTACATCATCAGGATCTATAGGTAGATATGGAACTTCCCAATGAGAGGCTGGGTTTGATTTTCTATGTGCCAAACCTTTGTTAATAGCATCCTGATGAGAGCCAGAAAACGCCGTATAAACAAGCTCTCCAACATATGGATGGCGAACATGAGTCTCTATCTCTGTACACTCTTCAACCACAGCTAAAACCTCATTTACATCTGAGAAGTCAAGCTTAGAATCAAGGCCTTGAGTTGTCATGTTGAGTGCTAAAGTTATGATATCAACATTACCAGTTCGCTCACCATTACTAAGAAGTGTCCCCTCAACTCTATCGGCTCCTGCCAAAAGAGCTAGTTCAGTAGCGGCGACACTTGTTCCTCTGTCGTTATGTGTATGAGTTGAAATTATCACATGCTCTCTATTGTCTAGATGTCTGCTCATCCACTCTATTTGGTCTGCATAGATATTTGGCGTTGCCATCTCAACTGTTGCTGGAAGATTGATGATAACTTTTCTACTCTCACTAATTCCCCATCTTGCGGTTACTGCATTTGCTATCTCTGCTGCATAGTCAAGCTCAGTTCCCGTGAAACTCTCAGGAGAGTACTCTAAGTATATCTCGCCATCATGAGAGGCTTCATATTTCTTAACAAGGTCAACTCCCTCAAGGGCTAGAGCAATTATCTCATCTCTTGATTTTTGAAAAACAATCTTTCTTTGAGCTACTGAGGTTGAGTTATATAGATGAACAGTCGCTTTTTTTACACCTTTTAATGCTTCAAAAGTTCGCTCTATCAAATGTTCTCTTGCTTGAACCAAGACCTGAATAGTTACATCATCTGGGATAAGCTTGTCATCAACTAAGCGGCGTAAAAAGTCAAACTCAACTTTTGAAGCAGATGGAAAACCAACCTCAATCTCTTTAAATCCGATTTTGAGTAAGAGTGCAAATAGTGAAAGTTTTTTGTTCATGTCCATTGGATTGATAAGCGCTTGATTACCATCACGTAAATCTACGCTACACCATCTTGGAGCTTTTGTTATGCTGTTATTTGGCCATGTTCTATCTGGCAAATCTATTTTTGGATAGGGACGATACTTCCCTTGTGGAATATTTTTCATAATAAACCTTCATAAAGTAAAATTTCAATAATGCACTCTTATATACAGTTATTGTGATGCGAATTATAGCAAAATTGTGGTTAGTTGATTATTTTAGTAAAGAGTAAATCCCCGCAAAAAGCGAGGTTTAGGGTTTTAAAAAGAGTTAACAGCTATAAGTTGATTTGAACTCATAAGCAGTTGGGCGACTCTCATCAGGCCATATTTGTCTCTCAAACATGTAGTGCTGATAGTCATCGATGAATACATCTGTAAATACAGGCTTTAAAAACTCGTTATCTGCGATTAGAGCTTCAGTTGCCTCTCTTAGAGTATGTGGCATTTGAGGGATACCTTTTTGGCGAATCTCATCAAGGCTTAATTCAAAAAGATCTTCATCCATCGGGCCAACTGGAACAGTTTTATTTTTAATTCCATCAAGACCAGCCATCATAAGAGCTGAGAACGCTAAGTATGTACAAGCAGTAGAGTCAGGGAATCTAACCTCAATACGAG
>NZ_JAQVKA010000127.1 GCF_028694895.1 Sulfurimonas sp.
ATCAACACTCTCTCTCTTGCCATCAAATAAGCTCCCCACTCTCTCTCATCACGTTCATGCATCTTTGTAATCTTAGCAAGTGAGCCTTCAAGTGCTGTAAAAAAAACTGCTATATCACGCTTTGGATGAATTGGCATCGAGATTCTTCCATAATACTCCATGCCCTCTTCTAAGACATCATCTTCCATTTTAAAATGCTCAAATCCAATGGATTCTATCTCGCAAGCGTTTGTAAGTGAAACTCTATTTGGCTCTTCATTTTTTAAAAACTTCTCTAATGAATCAATCTTTCTATGAAGTTCAATCATTAGATTTAGAAGCACTGGATCAGTGTCTGATGTGTCACCTTTTCCACGTGCGAGCTTTAACCATTGGCTTATCGGATCATCATCACTCTCCCCTAGTTTGTCAAACTCTCTTAAGTACTCTTCACTATGTAGAGCAATAGGACTAAAAGCTATACTAATTGGTGCTTTTACTAAACGAATACTCATTAAAATACCTTATCCATCACTATCAAAATAAAAAAGAGTATGCCAAGATAGCCATTTACAGTGAAAAATGCCCTATCTATCTTTGTAAAATCTTTTCTAATTAGATAGTGTTCATATCCAAGCATAAACATACTAAGAATTACTGCATTATATGCAAAAAAGCCAAGTCCTGCAACCCAAACAAAAAGAGCCCAAAACACTATTGCTAGAGCATGAAACAGAGCAGAGAGAATAAGTGTTGCATCCTCTCCATACTTTGAAGGGATAGAGTAAAGCCCCTTTTCTTTGTCAAAATCTATATCTTGGAGTGAGTACAAAAGGTCAAACCCAGCAACCCAAAATAAAACTCCAAAACTAAGTAAAACAGACCATGGTGTTATCTCAGCACTCACAGCTACAACACCTGCAATTGGAGCAAGTCCAAGAGAGAGCCCTAAGACAATATGCGCTAAAGATGAGAAACGCTTAAAGTACGAGTAACTTCCTAAGATAAGAAGAATCACAAAACTAAGATAAAATGCAAGAGGATTTATAAGGTAAGCAACTGCAATAAAAACAGCACCATTTAACGCTGTAAAGAGCAATATAGTAGTTGAGTCAAGTCTGCCATCTACATTTGGTCTAGAAGCTGTTCTTGGATTTTGTGCATCTATATCTCTATCTGCAAATCGGTTGAGTCCCATAGCAAAATTTCTAGCACTAAGCGCTGCAAGTACCCCCAAAAACAGGAGCCAAAAACCAAACCAACCATCAGCTGCAACTATCATAGCTATAAAAATAAAAGGGAGTGAAAAGATGGAGTGCTCAAACATCACCAGCTCGTTAAAATCTTTAAATTTATCTATATAACGTTTCAAATCCAACCTTAAGCTTTCTTTTGTTTTATTTTACCCAAAGTTGATTTAAATATTGATATAATTTTTTTATGATTCAATTAGCAATTATTGGCCCCACAGCATCTGGAAAAAGCGATTTAGCAATAAAAATCGCAAAAAAAATAGATGCCTATATACTCTCTATTGATTCCCTTAGTATCTATAAAGAGATTGATATAGTCTCTGCAAAACCGTCTTGTGAAGAGCTACAAAAAGTAAAGCATTTTGGGATAGATTTTTTAAATGTAAATGATTATTTTAGTGTTGATATCTTTATAAATCTCTATAAAGAAGTTCTTGAGATATGTAAAGAACACAAGAAAAATCTTATCATTGTTGGTGGTACCTCTTTTTATCTAAAATCCCTTATAGATGGACTCTCCGAGATTCCAAAAATAACACAAGAGCAATCTTTAAATGTAAAAATAAAACTTAAAAACTTACAAAATTGTTATGATTTTTTGTACTCTCGTGATAGTGAATATATGAAAAATATATCTCCAAATGATAGCTATAGAATAGAGAAAGCTCTCCTTATATATGAGGGTTCTGGACTTACTCCAACAGAGTACTTTAGGCAAAATCCTCCAAAACCAGTCATAAAAAATATATCTATTTTTAACATTGAAGTTCAAAGAGACCTCTTAAGAGAGCGAATACTTAGTCGTACAAAAAAGATGCTGGAGTCAGGGCTTATAAATGAAGTGGCATATTTAGAGCAAAAATATACAAGAGCTCCCCATGCTATGGGCTCAATTGGCATAGTTGAGACGCTAGAGTATATAGATGGTTTTATCTCAAAGGATGAGATGATAGAGAAAATTTCTACCCACACAGCTGGGCTTGCTAAACGACAACAAACTTTTAACAAAACTCAGTTTGAAAATGTTATCTCTGCGCCCCTAGATGAGCTAGAAGAGATTATCTACTCTACTCTAAGGATTTAGCGCTCTTAGCAAGTCCAGCCCAAGCTGAAGTTGGGTCTATATCTATTGCTTGTTGATACGCTTCTTTTGACTCTTTATCTCTCCAGAGTCTCTCTAAAACGCTTCCAAGAAGATACTTCTGTCGTGACATATTATTTTTGTTAAGTGGCGCGCCATCAAGCTGTTTTATAACTTCTAGAGCCTTGTCATAGTTCTCTTTTTGCATGTATGCTTCGTATAGTGTAAATTCTACATATGGCGTTTGCGGTTTTGAAGTTGAGTTTTTTTGAATATTTAAAACTTTATCACCATACTCTATAACTAGGTTTGTATCTTTTATTTCGCTTCCAACACCCATAACTGCGGCATATCTATCTATATCTATATAATCCTCGCCATATATATCCATAAGTTTTGCGATTGATTCAATCATTTTATTTCTATTTTCTAACCTCTGATATACATCAAAAAGATTTCTGTAAACATCTAAATAAGGAGACTCTTTATCATTGCCTATAAGTGTGATTAGCTCTTTTGAAGCCTCTATAACATTGCTGTAGTTACCAGTTGCAAAATCTATTTTGATATATCTATAGAGCCATTTTTTTCTGAGTTCTAAATCTTTAGATTTGATGTTTCTATCTGCCATTTTTTTAGCAAGTTCAAAATCACCACCTTTCATAGCACACTCATAAACTCCATCATCCCACTCGCTTGAGAGTTCAATACTGTATTTTGATGAGATAAGAAGAACATTGTTACACTCTTTTTCTCTTAGCGATAACTGCATTACACCTATAGCTGCATCAGTTATAAGTTCAGGTACATCGCCGTACTCTACTCTATCTAGTTTTGTAATTTCGTCTTCAAGAGAGAGTGCCTCTTTAAACATTTTTTGCTCTATTAGAAGTTTCATCTTCTCATATAGGGCTTTATCGCCTATTCTATCCCCTGAGTATTCGTTTATCAACTTATCATATGTTTCAAATTTAGTTGTTGTGTTATCATCATTTACATCAAAAAAGAGTGCATCTTTTGCAAACTTTACGTCTGATAGATATATGCCATCTGGAAATTTTTCTATATATATATTTAGTGCAGCAAGAGCATCTTTCTTCTTGGATGATTGAGAGAGCCAAATACCAACATTTTTCACAAGCTCCTCATACTCATCTTCAACAACCTCCATATTTTCATAAAGAGCTTTTGCTATCGTAGCAGCTGAGATAAAGTCGTTACTTTCCGCAAAGTCATACATCATGTATATAGATTCAACTTTATCTTTAGCAAAGTAGCTAGGTTTTGCCAGGGCAATTTTTTCTATGTGTTTTGCTGCTTCGCTCATCTTGGTATTTGATATCAGTACTCTGCTTAATCTAAATGCCGCTTCCACTGCAACATCAATGTTATCTGTCTCACTAAGTGCCTTTTCATACAGTGTTTGAGCCTTTGAATAGTTTGC
>NZ_JAQVKA010000128.1 GCF_028694895.1 Sulfurimonas sp.
AAAATGAAAAGAGTGTTCAGGCCCAATCCCTGGATAATCAAGTCCAGCTGAGATAGAGTATGCCTCTTGAACTTGTCCATCTTCATCTTGCAAAAGATAGCTCATCTGCCCATGAAGGACTCCCGCTCTTCCTTTTTCAAGAGAACATCCATGCTCAGATGTTTCTACGCCGTGTCCACCAGCTTCTATACCGATACACTCAACTTCTTTATCTTCTAAGAAGTGTTGAAACATCCCAATAGCATTACTTCCACCACCGATACATGCTATTACATGGTCAGGGAGTCTGTTCTCTTTTTCAAGTATCTGCGCTCTTGCTTCATAACCGATGATTGCTTGAAAATCTCTAACCATCATAGGATATGGATGCGGGCCTGCAACAGTTCCAATGATATAAAAAGTATCTCTTGCATTTGTTACCCAGTGACGGATTGCGTCATTCATGGCATCTTTTAGAGTTTTGCTTCCACTCTCAACACTATTTACTTTTGCGCCGAGTAATTTCATGCGAAAAACATTTAGTTCTTGACGAGCAACGTCTTTTGCGCCCATAAATATCTCACACTCTAAATCAAGGAGTGCGCAGATAGTAGCGGTTGCAACGCCGTGTTGTCCTGCACCTGTTTCTGCTATGATTTTTTTGTATCCAAGACGCTTTGCCATAAGCCCTTGAGCTATAACATTGTTTACTTTATGCGCTCCGGTATGGTTTAAATCTTCTCTCTTTAGATAAATCTTTGCACCTAACTCATCAGATATGTTTTTTGCATAGTAAAGCG
This sequence comes from Sulfurimonas sp., assembly GCF_028694895.1. Classification (GTDB taxonomy): domain Bacteria; phylum Campylobacterota; class Campylobacteria; order Campylobacterales; family Sulfurimonadaceae; genus Sulfurimonas. Next base: position 780 of record NZ_JAQVKA010000128.1, read on the forward strand.
GGGAAGGGCGACCAACATAATCTTTTAAATAGTAATCTACCTCACTCCAGAAATCTTTGTCAAAGCGTATATTTTCATACTCTTGCTCTAACTTTAAAAGTGCTGGCATAAGGGTTTCAGGAACATATCTACCGCCAAATATTCCAAAATGTCCATTTTTTGGATCAAATTTTGAAGCTGATGGAATGTACATTATTTTACCTCTACTAAAGAGTAAACTTCAGTTAAATCTTGGAGCTTTTTATGTCCATCTAAAAAACTAAGGCAAAGGATAAAACAAGCTTCTACGCACGTTGCGCCAGTTTGATTTATCAGTTTTACAGCAGCATTTGCAGTTCCGCCAGTTGCAATCAAATCATCGATAAGAAGCACTCTAGCGTTAGGGATAGCGCTAAAAGCATCAAGATGAACTTCTACTTCATCAAAGCCATATTCGAGTGAATACTTCTCACTAATAGTCGTGTATGGAAGCTTCCCTTTTTTACGGATTGGCACAAAACCAATTCCAAGCATCTGTGCTAGAGCTGCTCCAAATATAAAACCTCTTGCATCAATTCCAGCAATATAGTTTAAGTTATACTCTTTATATCTTTGATAAAGATGATTCATCGTAACGCCAAAAGCCTCTGCATTGTTTAAGAGCGTTGTTATATCTTTAAAGACGATGCCAGGTTTTGGAAAATCTTTTATATCTCTAATTGAGCCTTCAATTATCTTTCTCTCTAAATTGCTTAATGTCATAATTTATCCTCTAAAGTAGAGCGTCTATACGACTCTCTAATGCTTTAATTTTATTGTTAAGACGGTCTGTCTCTTGTCTATGCTTAGTATTTCTCTGTTTTAAAACTTTAAGCTCATTTCGTAGCTTTGTTAACTCATCACTCAAAATATCAACATTACCAAGGGCACGTTGAAGTTGAATCTGATACTTTCTTATAAGTATCTCCGCTTCTTTAAGAGTAAGCTTCATCAAGTCGTTACTTCTTTTTTCTTTGTTCGTAATACTTTTAAAATAGAACATCTTTACAAAGAAGTATATAGCTATTATCGATAAGAGCGTTAAAAGTGACCATTCCCAAAACATATTTTTTCCTTAAGTAGGCTAGTTAAGCGTTTATTGCTTCTATTTTTGCAACTCTCTCTTTATGACGACCGCCCTCAAAACTTCCTGCAATCCAAGCATCTAAGACTGATTCAGCTACGCCTCTTCCAATGATTCTCTCACCAAAACAAAGAACATTTGCGTCATTGTGTCCGCGAGCAACAGTAGCTGAGTATGCTTCATGACATAGTGCAGCGCGAATGCCAGTGAAGCGGTTTGCAGCCATGCTCATGCCTATTCCAGAGCCACAAATCAAGATACCAAAAGAATCTTTATCTGCTAAAACAGCGTTACATACTTTAATGGCATAATCAGGGTAATCAACTCTATCTGTAGAAAAAGGGCCAAGATCTACAACTTCATGACCTTTGCCCTTTAATAGCTCAACTGTATAATTTTTAAGATCAAAACCGGCGTGGTCTGTTCCAATGTAAAATTTCATCATCTTCCTTTTATGGTAATAGCATAGCTAAAATAGTCTGTACTGGTAAGAGTAGCACAAAATTTTTAAGCGGTGTCATAAGAATTATTAGAACTATAATTATTCCATATCTTTCATATTTATAAAAGAACTCTGCAATGGAATCAACTCTATACTTCATACTTAGGTGCATAATAAAGTGCGCACCGTCAAACTGCGGTATTGGCAGAAGGTTGAATACTCCAAGAACCACATTTATTACTAAAAGCTGTAAAACAAGCATATAAGAAAAAATATAAAGCAAAGAGTCTTGATTTGTTGGTTGACTCATACCAACTATAACTACAGAAGCAAGAGCTGCAAGTGTAAAGTTATAAACGATTCCAGCTAAATCAACTTGCATTGCAGCGTTGTAACCGCCATTTTTTACAACAGTTGACATGTTGATAGGAACTGGTTTTGCCCATCCAAATAAAAAGCCACTATCTGCTCCAAAAAGCATAGGTAAAAAGTACATAGAAGCTGGAACAAGGATAGTACCAACTAAATCAATGTGTGATATCGGGTTTATAGATAATCTTCCAGCATTTCTAGCAGTGCTGTCGCCATACATATAGGCAACCCAGCCATGCATTATCTCATGCCCAATAATAGCTATGCCAAGAGATAAGACAGCTGTTAATATCTTTAGTAAATCAATAGATTCCATGATCATCTTTATCTTGTTCTATTCTCTCTGCAATAGCTTTTTCTAAATGAGTTGCATCTTCCAAATCAGTTGGTGTTTTACCAATTCTATCCCATCTGATTTCCCAGTTATCATCAATACTAAAATAGACAAACCAAGGAGTTCCTTCAATGTTTTCATAAGGAACCGCTCCCCAAAAACGGCTATCGTTTGAGTGATCTCTATTGTCACCCATCATAAAATAGAAACCTTCATCAACTTTTATTGGTGCAAAGTTAAAAATTGGCATCGGGTATCTGCCATTATTTACAATCTTTTCATCATGATGAATTCCAGGATGATTTTTTGTATATGGATTTTTTACCCAAAGCTTTCCAGCAAAAGTAATTATCTCATACCCTTTAAAGTTCTCCTCTATCCACGCATCACCTTGTGCATGGTGAAGATATAGGTCTTTGTTTGATACAAAAAGTTCATCATCAGGTAGTGCAACACATCTTTTAACAAAGTGTTGTTTAGTGTTATGAGGTGGTCTAAAAATAACTATATCTCCACGCTTTGGCTTATCGCCGTCCATTAGACGCAGGCTATCGCTCCATGGCATAATAGAGACTTCTAAAAATGGAATATGCGGCATAGAAACACCATAAGCAAGTTTTTTAGCAAAAAGATGATCACCTATTAAAAGAGAGTCTTTCATTGAACCACTTGGGATTTTAAAAGCTTGAGCGAT
>NZ_JAQVKA010000129.1 GCF_028694895.1 Sulfurimonas sp.
AATAGTTTTTTGACTATCACTGTTTTTTTCTTCCATACCTTGAAGAGCTTGGCCTAGTTGGTTGATATTGTTTAGCAACTCAGCCATTTTAGCCTCTACATGTATTTCGCTTCTTGTCCCAAAGAGACCTTTTGAAAACTTTTGAAGTGTATCTATCGCAATATCGATATTTGCTTCAGAAGAATCAAGCATATTGTTAAGGCTATTTCTTAGTATATGGACATAAGGAGTTTTTGAATCAGACGCAATTCTCCCTGAACAATCTCCTCTTGCAACTTTATCTGTTAAAAGTACCATCTCACCAGCTACCTTGGTATCTTCAAGTACAGACTCTTGATATGTTGCTACTATAGTATTGAAGTTTTTCTCAGCTTCATTTGTTGTGTTTTCATCTGTTTTTACTCTGTTTCTTTTAAACTGCATCATCTCTATAAGCTCTAATCTTTTTTGATCTAGAATGTTTTTACCAGAGGAGTCTGCTTTCATGTTTGTTGAGAGTATAACTATAAACCCTATAACAGCTATTGCGGCATGAACGAGAGTGTTGTCTGTTAGAAACAGAGAGACAATTAAGGCTGTAAAAGCTAATGTGATGATTGTGTTTTTTATCCTATTGTTCATTTTCATTCCTACTTCATTGTTTTATATAGCATTTCTGCTTCTAAAATCTCTTGTTCTGATGGCTTTCTTCTGCAAGAGAGATAAGTCTGCTCTTTTCTCGTTTCATCATATAGCGGATATACAGTTGCGTAAACCCAGTAAAATCCACCCTCTTTGGTCATGTTCTTGATATAGCCATCCCAGATTTTACCCTCTTTTATGGTCTCCCATAAACTTTTAAATGGTGCTTTTGGCATATCTTTATGACGAACTATGTTGTGCGGTTTTCCAACTAGCTCCTCAAGTGTAAAACCTGCGACTTTACAAAAGTCATCATTTGCAAATAAAATAAACCCCTTTGAGTCTGTTTGCGAAACTAAAAAGTCATCACTTTTTAGAATATACTCTTTCATTATATGCCCCTTTTTTAGAATGTGTCACAATTATAACACAGAAAAAAAAAGTTGCACATGACATTAGTTTATTTTAATACCATCTTTTGTACAATTGCGTCAATATTACATGAAGTGAAGAGATGGTTGAAAAAGAGTTATATCGTCCTAATGTTGCGATGATTATTGTATCAAACAGTTATCCACTCTCAAAAGAAATTTTTCTTGCACAAAGAAATGATTTACTTGACGTTTGGCAGTTCCCACAAGGTGGGATAGATGATGGAGAAGCAATACAAGAAGCACTCTTTAGAGAGTTAAAAGAGGAAATAGGTACCGACGAGGTAGAAGTTATAGCTGAATTTCCTGAGTGGATATCTTATGACTTTCCCCAAAAAATTGCTCAAAACATGAAACCTTTTATAGGGCAGAAGCAGAAATATTTTTTGGTAAAACTTAGTAAAGGCGCTGTGATAAATATACAGACGGATGAGCCTGAGTTTTGTGACTATAAATTTGTAAGTGTAGATGAAGCGCTTAGCCTTAGTGCTAGTTTTAAGCAAGATGTTTATGAGTGTGTGATAACTTATTTTAAAAAAGAGGGATTATTGTAGATGTTAATAGTTCAAAAATTTGGCGGAACAAGTGTTGGAGATTTAGAGAGAATTCAAAATGTGGCTTCTCGTGTTTGTGAGACAAAAAAAGCTGGCAATGATGTAGTTGTTGTTGTATCTGCAATGAGCGGAGAGACTAACAAGCTTATAGCATATGCAGAACACTTCTCAAAAAACCCACAAAGAGCAGAGGTAGATATGCTGCTTAGTTCAGGAGAGAGAGTAACGGCTTCACTTCTAGCAATTGCACTTAGTGAGATGGGTTGTGCAGCGGTCTCTATGACAGGACGCAAAGCTGGAATTGTAACAGACAATATACACACAAAAGCCCGTATTGAAGAGATAGATCCAACAGCTCTTAATAAGGCTATAAAAGAGGGTAAGATAGTTGTAGTAGCCGGTTTTCAAGGCGTTTCTCAAGATGGAAATGTAACTACGCTTGGACGCGGCGGGAGTGATTTGAGTGCTGTTGCAATTGCAGGAGCTATCAAGGCTGACCTATGTGAAATATATACTGACGTTAGTGGTATTTTTACAACTGACCCACGCATTGAACCACGCGCTAAAAAACTAGATAAAATCTCTTATGATGAGATGCTAGAACTTGCATCTCTTGGGGCAAAGGTTCTTCAAAATCGCTCAGTAGAGTTAGCAAAAAAATTAAATGTAAATTTAGTAACAAGAACAAGCTTCACAAATGAAGAGGGAACATTAATAACCAAGGAAGAAAATATCATGGAAAAACCATTAGTTAGCGGAATAGCACTGGATAAAAATCAAGCACGTGTTTCATTAGTAGGCGTAAAAGACAGACCAGGGATTGCGTCTGATATCTTTACAAAACTATCTAAGAGCAGCGTAAACGTAGATATGATTATTCAAAACGAAGGACGTGACGGTAAGGCAAATATAGACTTCACTGTTCCTGTTAGTGATTTGGATGATGCAAAAAAAGTTATGAACTCATTTGTAAAAGAGTCAGAAGTTGATGAAATCTCTTATAATGAAAACATTTGCAAAGTCTCTATTGTAGGCGTTGGAATGAAATCTCATACAGGCGTTGCTGCTAAAGCATTTTCAGTAATGGCTGCTGAGAATATAAATATAAATATGATTTCAACTTCAGAGATAAAAATATCTATGATAATCGATGAAAAATATGCGGAGCTTGCAGTTAGAGCGCTTCATAGCGCTTATGAGCTAGATAAGTAATGAGTAAATATAATTCTTTCTTTGTTAAAGTTGTATAAAAAATATGTCTGATTTTGCTCAGTGGAGCTTAGACGCTATCAGAGAAGAGGGTGGTTGTTTTAGCTGGCTTGAAGAGCAGCGTTTTGACTGGACCACTACTACCTCTCAAGCACTTGGGCAAATCCTTAGCGGTAAGACAGTTATTTTAATAACTGATGAAAAAAGAAAGTGGTTTGAGGCCTATATCTTAGATTTTTTAAACTCCTTGCAGATAGATAGACCACTTTTACCTATAATAAGCATAGATAGTATCTATAAACACTATAACAGTATAGGTAGTGGAGAGATGTTAGATACAGTAGAAGATGTTATCTCTTTATCACACAAAGATGAGTACTTCTACTGGTATATAGGTAGAGGCGACGATAGAAGAGCAGATATAGCTAAGAGAAAAGACTCAAGTTATTTTTGGATTTTTGATGAAGAGTATTTAAATGCACTGCATCTAAAATCTTATGACAAACTATTAGATATAAAACTACTTCAGCTCTATCGTCTCTTTAACGCCTCGCTAAATGCAGCGATGTTTGGAGAAGTTGATGTTGGATTATGATTTTACAAAAAGCCATATTTTAATAACATTAAATATAGTAGCCGAATTTGAGAAGCTAAGAGATAATCTAAAACCAAATAGAGTAGTTGGTTTTATAGTAGAAGATGAGTTTAAGATAGAACATGCAAAAGCCGCAGTTGCAGAGGCATATATAAGCGAATCAGGAACAAAATATATCATCCTTGGTGCAAACAACCTCAATACGGTTTCACAAAATTCTCTTTTAAAAGCTCTTGAAGAGCCTCCTAGGAACATAGAGTTTATAATACTCTCTAATTCAACTTCAAACCTT
>NZ_JAQVKA010000130.1 GCF_028694895.1 Sulfurimonas sp.
AGTGCTGCATGTGGTCAACTAAAAGAACAAACGCAAAGCGAGCTTCAATGAGTTACATAGAGATATTTCAAATAGTTTTTTTAGTGATAGTTTTTTTAGTTGGTCTAATAGGATTTATAAGAGCTGCGACTAAAGAATAAATTTCTTTAAAAAGGAGTAAACGACCAACACACCAGGGAGGTCGTTTATGAACACAATCATACCTTAGTATTATTAATAAAATCTCAAAACTTTACTTAAAAAATATTTCATTATAAAAAAAAGTTATTATTCTTTATAAAATGTGTATTATTCACACATTGCTCTAATATGTGAACAATAGTAGAAAAGTTATCAAAGAATTGTAAAATTCGTTATCAATTTAAGAATATTTTTATATAAATTTATGCTGAAATACAAGAAACAATACCCACAGTAAAAGCCCAATAACATGGGCTTTGAAAGCTTTTATAATATGTTGTTATTTTAATAATTACAATGCCTCTAAAAGATATAAAGAGTTATTCACATAATTATGAGTAGCTTTTCATATCTTCATATTTTCTTGACAAATCTTTTCAAAATTCACACTGCTTCTAATATTGTAATTTTTTCCATAAAGTTCAAACTCCAATTCATTTGCATGCAATAATAATCTTTTTGCACCACTTAATTTTACTCTTTCATCAATACCTAACTCTCTATCTAAATATCTAACAACACTATTTTCACTCTGGCCATAAACTGGATCACCAACAATTGGATGTTTCATGTGAAACATATGAACTCTTATCTGATGTTGTCTTCCAGTATGAGGAGAACACTCTACTATGGTTGTATTAGTATCGGGGAAATATTTTAGTGGTTTTACAAATGTTAAAGACTCTTTACCGCTTGGATCAACTTTCACTACCATTCTAACAAGAGCACTTTTTTCATCATCATATCTCAAAAGCGGAGCGTCAATGCGAAGTTCATCTTTTAACTCACCGTGAACCATTGCAAGATATTTTTTCTTCATATCTCTTTCTTGAAACATCATCTTGATATCTACTTCACTCTTCTTATCTTTTGCACATAAAACAAGTCCGCTTGTCTCTTGATCTATTCTATGTGCTATATTTGCATCCATACCAAACTGAGCTTTTAACTCATCTATCAAAGAGTACTCTGTAAATCTATTTTGAGGATGGATAAGCATTCCGCTTGGTTTATCAAAGACTACAAATCTCTCTTCAATCAAATGTGGAGCTAGCCCTTTTGAGATAGGTTCAAAGTGAATAAATTCTATCTCTCCTTCTATATACTCTGATGGTTTTGCTATTGGCTTTTTATTTGCAAGAACTCTTCCTATGGCTATATACCTTTGAATATCTCTTTGAGATAGTTCTAACTCTCTTTTTAGAAAAGAAGCGGCTCTCTCTTTTTGGGGAACAAACATTTTTTTAATTACAAATGGCAATATTTAATCCTTTTATTAGCGTATTTTTTGTAAAATATCCGATTAGTTTATGCACTTATTAAAAGTGTATGGCATCAGTAATTAACTTACATTACACAAATTTTACAATAATCAGGTTGAATAAATGATAGAGAGATATTCAAGAAAAGAGATGAGTTCTAAATGGACCATGCAAGCAAAATATCAAGCTTGGATGGATGTGGAAAAAGCGGTTGTAAAAGCTTGGAATAGATTAGGGCTTATCCCAGATGAAGATGCCAAAAAAATAGTTGATAATGCTGGTTTTAACATTGAGCGGATTGATGAGATTGAAGCAGTTACTCGTCATGACCTTATTGCATTTACAACAAGTGTTTCTGAAACACTGGGCGAAGAGAGCAGATGGTTTCACTATGGTATGACAAGTTCAGATACAGTTGACACTGCTGTTGCACTTCAGATGAAAAGCTCTTTGGAGTTAGTTATAGAAGATGTGAAGATGATTATGGAGTCTATCAAGAAAAGAGCGATGGAACATAAGATGACTTTGATGGTTGGACGCAGTCATGGAATCCATGGAGAGCCTATAACATTTGGTCTTGTGTTAGCTGTTTGGTATGATGAGATGGCTAGACATTTAGAGAACTTAGAGCAAACACTTGTAGTTATAAGTGTTGGTCAAGTTAGTGGAGCGATGGGTAACTTTGCTCACGCACCTCTTGAGCTTGAAGAGTATACATGCGAAGAGCTAGGACTCAAACCTGCACCAGCATCTAATCAAGTAATCCAGCGAGATAGATATGCAAGACTTGCAACTGCGTTAGCTTTAATGGCGAGTTCTATCGAGAAGTTTGCGGTGCAAGTTCGTCACTGGCAAAGAACAGAAGTTTATGAGTGTGAAGAGTATTTTGCAGCAGGGCAAAAAGGCTCATCTGCAATGCCACACAAACGCAATCCTATACTAACAGAGAACATAACAGGATTAGCTAGGATGATAAGAGCTTATGCAATACCAGCGATGGAGAATGTAGCTCTTTGGCATGAGAGAGATATAAGCCACTCTTCAACTGAAAGGTTTTGGTTGCCAGATAGTTTTATAACTACTGACTTTATGCTGCACCGTATGAATAGTGTTATAGCAAACCTAACTGTTTATCCAGAGAATATGATGAAAAACCTAAACCTAACTGGCGGTTTAGTTTTCTCTCAACGTGTTCTACTAGAGCTTCCACTAAAAGGTGTTAGTCGTGAAGATGCTTATCGTATAGTTCAAAGAAACGCTATGAAAGTTTGGCAAGAGATACAACAAGGCAAGCCTACAACAAATGAAAAGGGTGAAAGCCTTTATCTAAATCATCTCTTAGCAGATGAAGAGTTAAGAGCTTCTCTTAGCGAAGATGCAATTCGCGAATGTTTTAATTATGACTACTATACCAAAAATGTAGACAGAATTTTTGATAGAGTTTTCAGAAAATAAATGACATAATTGCGCTACTATTATCTTAATATTAATTAAGAGTTTAAAAATGAATATTAAAATTAAAATTAGCGCTGATATAATTATTTATAATATCACTCTCGCATAACTTAGGAAATTAAATGATAACAATTATAAAAAGAAACGGTAGAACTGAAAAGTTAGATATTTCTAAAATTCAAAAATATACATCTGCAGCTGTAGAAGGTTTAAGCAATGTCTCTCAAAGTGAATTAGAGGTTGATGCACAGATTCATTTTCGTGATGGAATTACATCCAAAGAGATACAACAAACTCTAATCAAAACTGCGGTTGATAAGATAGACATTGATGCTCCAAACTGGACATTCGTTGCATCAAGACTTTTTCTCTTTAACCTTTATCATGAAGTAAATGGCTTTACTGGATACTGCTCTTTAAAGAACTACTTTGAACGAGGAGAAAAAGAGGGAAGACTTCTTCATGGTTTAAAAGAGATGTATAATTTAGACGAGCTAGAAAAACATATTAAGCCTGAGCGCGATATGCAGTTTAACTATCTTGGAGTTAAAACACTCTACGACAGATATCTTATAAAAGATAGAAACTCAAACCCTAATGAGTTGCCTCAACATATGTTTATGGCAATAGCAATGTTCTTAGCACAAAGAGAAGAGAAAAAAGAGGAGTGGGCAATCAAGTTTTATAACATGGTTTCTACTTTTGAGGTGATGCTCGCAACTCCAACTCTAAGTAATGCAAGAACAACTAGACATCAACTAAGCTCTTGTTACATTGGTTCAACA
>NZ_JAQVKA010000034.1 GCF_028694895.1 Sulfurimonas sp.
GAGCCACGTTAAACATCCAACCTATCTCCTCATCTCCTGCTCTCATCTCTTTCCACTCATCTTCATCTAACATGTTCATAGCATTTGGTAGGAGTCTTCCCTCTTCAACTTGCATGATATGTTCTAGACTTCTAAAGACAACTTGGAGTTGTTGCATCAATGCAGGCATATTTTTTTCTTGGATTAATCCTTTTGCACTCTTTATCTCAGCTCTAATATCATCATGAAAAGCCCACATACCCTGACTTGGGGATGTCCAGCCATGTTTTTCCAAATATGGAAAGAGTTGATTCTCTTTTCTTGCAAAGTGCTTCTCAACTAAAGCAAGCTTGTTAAATTTATCTTCAAACTCTTCAAAATTTTTTACTATATCTATACTATTTATACTTCCAATAAGCCCTCTCATCAGCATATTTTCTTCTAAATAAACTTTTACTGGATGTCCATCTGGCAAATTTATATATGAATTCATAATGTTTTCCTTAAATTTTTAATTGTCAAAATTATACTCTTTAAAAAAAATCTCTCTTTGATTTATAACAAGATGGAAGTTATTGTAGTTTTAGTCTAACTCTTTGTGAGTGTGTTATAGCAACAGCCATTGCATCTGTTATATCAAGTGGTTTTATCTCTTTTTTTATACTGAGAAGCCTCTTTACCATAAATGCAACCTGTTCTTTTGTAGCTTTTCCATTTCCTGTTAATGCTTTTTTTACTTGAAGTGCGGTGTATTCACTAAACTGTCCAAACTGTTGGATTAACATAAGCATAATGGCTCCGCGGAATTGAGCGAGTTTTATAGTTGTTTTTGGATTGTGTGCATAAAAGATATCTTCAATAGCTACTTCATCTATCTTATGATTTTTAAAAATACCCTCAAATGCTTCGACCATCTGTGGAATTTGAAACTGTAACTCTTCGGCTTTTATCTTTATAAGACCTGCTTCAATAAGTATTATCTTTGCTTTATCTAAAGAGATAAGAGCATAGCCCATTTTTCTAGTTCCTGGATCTATTCCTAAGATTGTCATTCATCTACTTTCACATCTTAATGATGTACTATTCACATAGTTTTAACTTTGTTTATGGGAATTATAGCTACTATTCACATAATATAAATAAAAGGCATTATGTGAATATCGGAGAGAAAGTTTTACTTTTATTAAAAGAAGAGATTCCAGAGATAGAATATAACAGATATATAAAACATCTAGTTTATGATACAAAAAAATCAACAGCTGATAATGCAATATTTTATGCGACAAACTCTTTAGTTCTAAGTTGGATTAAAAATAAATACAGCTCAAAGATAAAGCATCTATTTAATATACAAAATTCTACAAAGGTAAATGTAGAAATATTACTAAAAAATCAAGTTGAGTCAAAAAAAGCAGAGCAAAAAAATATACAAAAACAACAACATTCACTTCTAAATCCTTCACATACATTTGAGAATTTTATGGTTGGTGGTTCTAACCAGTTTGCATATGCTGCTGTTAAGAGTGTTAGTGAAAAGGCTGGAGTTCTATACAATCCTCTGTTTATCCATGGTGGTGTTGGACTTGGAAAAACTCACCTTATGCAAGCCGCTGGAAATGTTTTTCAAAATCAAGGAAAAATTGTTATTTATACAACTGTAGAACAGTTTTTAAACGACTTTATTCGCCATCTAAGAAATAAAACTATGGAGAGATTTCAAGAAAAGTACCGTAAATGTGACGTTCTTCTTATAGATGATATACAATTTTTAAGCAATAAAGAGGGAATTCAAGAAGAGTTTTTTCATACGTTTGAAGCACTAAAAGGTGTTGGAAAACAGATAATTTTAACAGCTGATAAACATCCAAAAAAAATAGCAGGACTTGAAAAAAGGCTTCAAAGTAGGTTTGAACATGGTCTGGTTGCAGATATACAACCACCAGAGTTAGAGACAAAGATAGCTATTATAGAAAATAAGTGCAAGATTAACAAAGTTGTTTTATCTAAAGATATTATCCACTATATAGCAACCGTTATAGAGAGTAATGTGCGCGAGATAGAGGGGATTTTATCAAAACTACATGCGTATTCACAGCTTATGCATGTTGATATAGATTTACAATTTACAAAAAATGTTCTAAAAGATCAACTTCAAGAGAATCGTGCAAATCTAACACTTGATATTATCACTCAAAATGTTGCAAAAGATTTAAATATCAAACCAAGTGAAATCAGATCAAAAGGTAGAAGTAAAAATTTAGTTTATGCAAGAAGAATTGCTATATATCTCTGCCGCGAATTAACCCAAAACACTATGCCTCAACTTGCCCAATATTTTGGGATGAAAGATCATACAGCAATAAGCCATACACTCAAAAAAATAGCTGAACTAATACAAAATGATGAAGATTTTAAAGTAAAAATAGAGGAACTAACCAATAAGATTACTTCATCTTCTTAAAAATTCAAAAAAAAGATATAATTACCTAAGTGAGTAGATGTGAATGAAATTATATTGTTTCATCACACTTGAACAACTCTAAATATAGGAAGAAAGTGATGTTATTCACATAATCACTGCTTCTTACTACTAATACTATAAAATTTATATAATAAATAGGAAATAAGATGAAGATAACAGTACAAAAATCTATTATTGAAAATATTTTAATTCATTCTCAACCGTTCTTAGAAAAAAAAGATACTTCTCAAATCACATCACATGTATTTATAGATGCCTCAAACAATAAACTAACTATAAAAGCAACTGACTATGAAATTGGTCTAATAGTATCTACAAACAATCTTAACATATCTGAGGATGGAAATGTTACTGCTAATGGTAAAAAACTACTTGATATTGTTAGAATTTTAAAAGATGGTGAAATAAATTTAGAAGTTAAAAGTGATGTTTTATACATATCACAATCTCATTCAAAGTTTAAACTTCCAACTTTCTCATATAGTGAATTTCCAGCATTTCCTACAAATGAAGGTAAAGCACGTATCTTAATTGATTCTCATTCACTAATAGATTCACTAAAAAAAATAACACCTTCAATTGACATAAACAATCCAAAATTTGAATTAAATGGAGCTCTCATAGATATTAAAGAGAGCAGTATAAATTTTGCTTCAACTGATACAAGAAGACTAGCAGTTGTAAATATAAACAATCAAAGTACTTTAGAATTATCAATAATAGTACCAAAAAAAGCAATCATTGAAATTCAAAAACTGTTTTTTGATGATATAGAACTCTATTATGATGAAAATTATCTGATTATTCACTCAAAAGAGTATATTTTCTTTACAAAATTAATTAATGGAAAGTTCCCTGAATACTCAAGAATAATTCCAAAAGAGATAAAAAATAGTCTAACTCTTGATAAAGCTAAAATGATAGAAGCAATAAAACAAATTACGACAATATCAACAGATGTAAAAATTACATTTTTAGAAGATACCATCACATTTGAATCCCTTAGTGATGATAATATAGAGGCTAAAACAGAGATAAACTCTAAAACTAATTTTGAAACACCTTTTGTTATTGCCGTAAATAGTAGATATCTCCTAGATTTTTTAAACAGTATAAATAACTCAGAATTTAATATAGGATTAAATGAGAGTAACCTTCCTTTTGTATTAAATGATGGCAATTTTAAAACAGTTGTTATGCCAATAGTTATCTAACTTTTTTATTTTATCCTTCTTTGCTTATTTTAGTTAAGAAGTGATAAAAACCCCTAAAAATAGAACACCTCTTACACATAAAACTTCTTTTTAGAATATATTAGATAAAATATCCACAATTATGTAAAAAGTTATAATGGAGTATTGAATGGAAAATTACGGCGCTAGTAATATTAAAGTCCTAAAAGGATTAGAAGCAGTTCGTAAAAGACCTGGTATGTATATTGGTGATACAGGTCATAGAGGTTTACATCATTTAGTTTATGAAGTTATAGACAACTCGATTGATGAGGCAATGGCAGGACACTGTGATACTATAAATGTTACTCTTACTAAAGAGGGAACATGTAGAGTTTCAGATAATGGCCGTGGTATTCCTACAGATATGCATGAGGGTGAAGGTATGAGTGCTGCAACTGTTGTTTTAACAGTGCTACATGCTGGTGGAAAGTTTGATAAAGATACCTATAAAGTCTCTGGTGGTCTTCATGGTGTTGGTGTATCTGTTGTAAATGCACTATCGTCTGATTTGAAGATGACTATTCAAAGAAATGGTGAAATTTTTGAACAAGATTTTAAAAAAGGTATTCCTCAAGAAGCTCTAAAAGTAGTTGGAACAACTAAAAAAACAGGAACAACAATAGAATTTTCTCCAGATCCTAGTATATTTACTGAGGTAGTAACTTTTGAGTATGAATATTTAGCAAGAAGATTTAAAGAGTTAGCTTATCTAAATCCATTTATAACAATTATTTTTAAAGATGAGAGAACAAATGTAAAAGAGGAGTACCACTTTGAGGGTGGTATTGCTCAGTATGTAACTGACCTAAATAAAAAGCAAGAAGTTGCAAAAGTTTTTGTTTTTAGTTCAAAAATTGAAGATATAGAGTTTGATATATCACTTATGTACAACGATACTTATGATGAAAAAGTTTATTCATTTGTAAATAATATTCGCACACCAAATGGTGGAACACATGAGGCAGGTTTTCGTGCAGGCCTTACTCGTGTTATATCAAATTACAACACACAAAACGGTGCTGCAAAAGAAAAAGATGTAAAAATAAGCGGAGAAGATACAAGTGAGGGTCTTATTGCTATAGTATCAGTTCGTGTTCCTGAGCCTCAGTTTGAAGGACAAACAAAAGGTAAACTAGGAAATACTTATGTAAGACCATTGGTACAAAAAGCAACTTACGAACTTCTCTCAAAATATTTTGAAGAGAACCCAATTGAAGCAAAAGCGATAGTTGCAAAATCATTGATGGCAGCTCGTGGCCGTGAAGCTGCAAAAAAGGCAAGAGAGTTAACTCGTAGAAAAGACTCTATGAGTATTGGAACACTTCCTGGAAAACTTGCAGATTGTCAAAGTAAAGATGCTTCTATCTGTGAGTTATATCTAGTGGAGGGCGACTCTGCTGGTGGATCTGCAAAAATGGGAAGAGATAGAGTTTTTCAAGCAATCTTACCACTTAAAGGTAAAATCTTAAATGTTGAAAAAGCAAGACTTGACAAGATTTTAAAGTCCGAAGAGATTACAAATATGATTACTGCAATGGGTTGTGGTATTGGCGAAGAGTACAATGAAGACAAACTCAGATATCATAAAATTATAATCATGACCGATGCTGACGTTGATGGAAGCCATATCCAAACTCTACTACTCACATTTTTCTTCCGCCACTTTAGAAGTGTTATAGAAAATGGTTACTTATACTTAGCACAGCCGCCACTCTATCGTTATAAAAAAGGTAAAAAAGAGATTTACTTTAAAGATGACCGCGCTATGAATGATTTTTTGATAGAAAATGGAATAGAATCACTTGAAGAGCAGAGTGTAGGGCATAATGATTTGCTTTCATACTTTAAAATGGTTGATCACTATAGAGGATCTCTTGAAGCACTAAAGAAGAGATATGCTTTAGTAGAACTTATCCGTTATTTTATAGAAAATCCTGATCTTATTGGTCTTGATATAAAAGATATGTATAAAAAAGTTGAAGAGTTTTTAGCGCTTAATGAATACAATATTTTAACTAAAAATATTTCACAAGACTCTATTCACATCTTTGTTCAAACAAAAGGTGGAATGGAAGAGTTACTTATAAATGATGATCTATTTGGAGCACCTCACTTTGCAGAGGCTAGTTTTGTATATAGAAAAATTAAAGAGTGGAATTTAGATTTTAAAGAAGATATCTTAGTGGTTCTAGAAAACATTATAGAATATGCTAAAAAAGGCTCATATATTCAACGTTACAAAGGTCTTGGAGAGATGAATCCAGATCAGCTATGGGAGACAACAATGACTCCTGAAAATCGTGTTTTATTACAAGTTAATATTGATGATGCAGAACTTGCAAGTGATACATTTACACTGTTTATGGGTGATGAAGTTGAACCTCGCCGTAACTATATAGAGACACATGCTAAAGACGTTAAACATTTAGATGTTTAAGTCTATTAATAGATAAAAAACAATAAATGCTTCTTCCACAAACTAAAGAGAGAGAATACCGTTTTAGATTAGCTCTAAGAATGGTATTTCCAATCTTTACTTTAATCAGTGCTCTTTTCTTTCATACATTCTTTAGCAGTCAAGAAAGCCTTAGCGTCTCTTTTTATGTTGAAATCTTATTGATACTACTCTTTAGTATATATTTTATTTTTTATCTAATCTACAAAGGTTTTGATTCAAAAATAACTGACAATATATCAAATACTTTTACAAGAGAATATATATATAAATATCTTAAAAAAGAGATAAAAAAGAGCGATGAATATACACTTATACTTATAAGCATTGATAATTTATATGAGATTAATAGCAAATATGGGATGAAAAACGGAGACAAGGTACTTTCTAAAATCGTTATATGGATAGAAGAGTATTTAAAAACTAAAGATATTGAAAAC
Organism: Sulfurimonas sp.; assembly: GCF_028694895.1. Lineage (GTDB taxonomy): Bacteria > Campylobacterota > Campylobacteria > Campylobacterales > Sulfurimonadaceae > Sulfurimonas. The sequence goes on from NZ_JAQVKA010000034.1 coordinate 6,592, forward strand.
TTTCCAATAGGGCGCATTAAAGGCGGTGATTTTATAATTGGGCTATATGGAAATAAAGATCTGTACAAATCTATCGTCGAATTAATGTGCCTCAAAAGTGAAGAATTTAAAGTAGATGAGATAGAGATACAAATATCACTTGCTATAAATGATATCAAATTTTCAAAAAATATAGATTTTTTGATAGAAAATCTCTTTGAGTTACAAAGTAAAAATAGAGATTCAAAACTTCCTACAAACATTGAAGATGAGATAAATCCAAGTGATTTAGAGTTTTTTGTTATAAATGCTATCAAAAATAGAGATTTAAATATTTTCATGCAAGATGTTTTTGAGGATGATAAACAAGCCTTTAAAGAGTGTTCTGTAAAGCTAAATACTCCAGATAAAAAACTGATTCATCAAAAAAATTATATGAAAGTATTAGATAAGTTAAGACTTATGAATGAGTATGACATAATTGTTTTAGAGAAAATAGTAGAAATTTGTAAGAAAACAGATGATGATAAATTTGCTATTTCTTTAGCAGCGACTTCTATAAGAAATCCAGTTACATTTGGTAAAATCAAGGAAATTATTTATAAAAATGAGTGTGTAAAAGGAAGAATCATTATACTCTTTAGTGAAAATGAGTATTTTTCAAAAATAGATAAATTCAATGGATATCTAGATGAGTTAAGGGATTTTGGCATTTTAATCGCCATAGATAGATTAGGTGCGCTGCATACAAGCTTCCTGTACTTACGAGATTTAAATATAGACATAGTGAGATTTGATTCATACTATAGTAAAAAGATAAGTGAAAACAGGTATGACAATATAGTAAGTGGTTTTAATACAATGGCCCAAAAGAAGGGTGTTAAAACCTGGATGAAGATGATAGAAGATGAAGATACAAAAAAGATAGCAAAAGAGATGGGAGTTAATTATTTGCAAGGCAAGTATTTAGCACCCTTAAAATAAAAATCGAGGATTAAAAAATGAAATATGGTGAGAAAATTATTAATGAGTTTGATGTAGAAAAAGATTTAGAAATTTGGCCAAATGAGCACAAAAGAAACTACCTTATAAAGATGACTCTTCCAGAGTTCTCTTGTCTTTGCCCTAGAAGTGGATATCCAGACTATGCAACTATATACTTAGAATACACACCAGACGAGTGGGTAGTAGAGCTAAAGGCTATTAAACTATATATAAACTCTTTTAGAGATAGACATATTTCACATGAGAGTAGCGCAAATGAGATTTATAGTGTTTTAGAGAGAAAATTAAAACCAAAGTATATGAAAATAGTAGCAGACTATAATCCAAGAGGAAATGTTCACACTGTTATAGAGATAGATAGCTCAAAGATCTAAATATCTCTCTAGCCAAGCTAGAGCCTCATCATAGGTTTTAAACTCACTACTCATTTGTGCTTCGTAAGCGTCATCTAGTATTTTGCTAAATTCTACGGATGGTTCTAATCCGATTTGAATTAAATCTCGCCCTTGTAAAAGAGGAGTGAGTTTTTGCTCCAATACTCCTAATTTTTTAGCTTTTTCATATATCACTTCACCAGTTTTATATATAGCTTTGTGGTTTTGTACATAGTAAATAGAACTACTTAAAACTAACAGCTCTTTTATATTTGCTTTTGTTGAGAGTTTATATATAAAATATTCATCTATTGTCCCAGTTTCAACTATAACCATCATGTAGTTATATGCTTCAACTAACTCTATAACATCTCTGCATAACTCTTTTTCATCGCTAAGTAGGCTTAAAAGAGGCTCTAATTCATCTTTAGTAACTTTATAATAGAGCCCAGCTAACATCAAAACTAAATTTCTCTTAGAAAAAGTTGTTAGCTGTTTTACAATCTCATCTATAACATCTAGGTTACCGTTATATATATTTGCCCCAAACTTATTTAAAAGTTTAAAACCAAGAGATGGTTTTTTTGATTTTAAAAGAAGTTTTTTAAGCTCTTCAAAGATTCTCTCTTTTGGAAGCTCTGATAATAAACCACGCGATACCATCTCTTTGCATGTTATATATAAGCTATGCTCTATCTTTAAATCAAATCTTGCACAAAACTGAGCAGCTCTAAGAACCCTTAATGGATCCTCTACAAAACTTTTCAAGTCTACCGCTCTAAGTATCTTGTTTTTTAAGTCATCAGCGCCATTAAATGGATCTAGTATTTTTTTTAAAACTACATCATAGCCTATAGAGTTGATAGTAAAATCTCTTCTTGATGTTGCTGTTTTAAAATCTAACTTAGAGTAAGTATTTATATCAAATCCGCGATGTCCAGATGTTATTTTGTTATCTTTTCTTGGAAGAGAAAAATCCAAATCATAACCCTCGAATCTTAGTTTGCAAACACCAAAACTTTTTCCAACGATGTTTATTTTTCCAAACTCTTGTAAAATCTCTTGTAAAACCTCAAATGAAGATACACCATAAACTTCTATATCTATATCTTTGGATTCGATGAAAAGTAACGAGTCTCTAACAAATCCACCAACAATTATAGGTGTTATGTTATGCGACTTTAACTTTTTAAATATAGCATCAAGTGCGTCAGGATACTTAATCATAGAATTTCCAAATATGAATATTTTTAATAAGATTTATAACTTTAGAAGTAAGTATAACACTACTTTTACAAAGATATAATTTTTTTTTAGATATAATCGCGAAAATTTTTAATCTTGGTTTTATGTTATTTTAACTAAGCCAAAGAAGGACGCCACGTGCAAAAAATCAGAAATATAGCAGTTATCGCTCACGTTGACCACGGTAAAACAACAATGGTTGATGGACTATTAGAGCAATCAGGAACATATGGTACTCATGAGCAGCATGATGAAAGAGCGATGGATAGCAACGCGATAGAAAAAGAGCGTGGTATTACTATTCTCTCAAAAAATACAGCTATTCGTTACAAAGATTACAAAATCAATATCATCGACACTCCGGGTCACGCGGACTTTGGTGGAGAAGTTGAGCGTGTTTTAAAGATGGTTGATGGTGTTTTAGTACTTGTTGACGCTTATGAAGGTGTAATGCCTCAAACAAAATTCGTTGTTAAGAAGATGTTAGCACTTGGTAAAAAACCAATCGTTGTAATCAACAAAATCGATAAGCCTTCAGCTGATCCAGAGCGTGTTGTAGATGAGATGTTTGACCTCTTTGCAGCAATGGATGCAACAGAAGATCAACTTGATTTCCCAATCATCTATGCTGCAGCGCGTGATGGTATTGCAAAACTTAACATGGACGATCCTGATGGAAACTTTGAGTGTATTTTTGAGACTATCCTTTCTCAAATCCCAGAGCCAGAGGGCGACAAAGAAAACTCTATGCAAGCGCAAGTATTTACACTTGACTATGATAACTATGTTGGAAAAATAGGAATTAGCCGTATTTTCAATGGTATTATTAGAAAAGGTGACAACATTGTATTAGCAAAAGCTGATGGCGAAATGGTAAAAGGAAAAATCTCTAAACTTATTGGCTTTCACGGACTTAACCGTATGGAGATTCAAGAGGCAGAAGCTGGTGATATCGTAGCATTTGCTGGTTTAGAGACTGTTAATGTTGGAGATACTATTTGTGATCCTGCAAACCCAATGCCACTTGACCCGATGCATATCGAAGAGCCAACACTTACAGTTGTATTTTCTGTAAATGACTCTCCACTTGCTGGCCAAGAGGGAAAACATGTAACTTCTAACAAGATAAAAGATAGACTAGAGTCTGAAATGACAACAAACGTTGCTATGAAGCTTGAAGTTGTAGGTGAAGGTAAATTTAAAGTTTCAGGACGTGGAGAGTTACAAATCACAGTTCTTGCTGAGAATATGCGTCGTGAGGGTTACGAGTTTGGTGTAAGCCGTCCAGAAGTTATTGTTAGAGAGATAGAAGGAATTAAATGTGAGCCATTTGAGCACCTTGTAATAGACGTTCCTGAAGAATTTAGTGGTGCAGTAATTGAAAAGCTTGGAAAGAGAAAAGCTGAGATGAAATCTATGGTTCCAATGGGGCAAGGTTTCCAAAGAATCGAGTTTGAGATTCCAGCTCGCGCGCTTATCGGTTTTCGTGGTCAATTCCTTACAGATACTAAAGGTGAGGGTATAATGAACCACTCTTTCTTAGAGTTCCGCCCATATAGTGGTACTGTTGAGTCAAGAACTTATGGAGCACTTATCTCTATGGAAAATGGAGATACGTTAGCGTATTCACTATTTAATATCCAAGATCGTGGTGTACTATTTATTGGGCCACAAACAAAAGTTTATGAAGGTATGATTGTTGGTGAGCACTCACGCTCAAATGACCTTGTAGTTAATGCTATCAAAGGTAAAGCTCAGTCAAACGTTCGTTCATCTGGCGCTGATGAAGCTATCAAGCTTGTTCCATTTCGTGATATGTCACTAGAACGTGCACTAGAGTGGATTGAAGAAGATGAGCTTTTGGAAATCACTCCAAAGAGTATTCGTATTCGTAAAAAATACTTGAGTGAAAATGAGAGAAAAAGATACTCACGTAAATAATAAAAAGCCCATAATTTGGGCTTTTTAACTAACTAGATCCTGCTTTAAAATCAATATCTTCTAATATTCATATATGTGTTATACTTCTTGCAAATCATAAAAGGATAAAAAAGATGGATGGAATAATGTACCCTGTCTCTTTGTTAGCAATCGCTCTAATGGCTTTTACTTTTTATCAAAACAATAGCATAAAGCTAATGGTTATAGTACTAGCTATTGGTGGTTATATTATCTATTCTCATGAGACAGGTTATAGCGCAACAGAGTTTAAAAATGAGATGATTGATTCACTTGATAAATCAGCACGAGATTTTAGTAAATCTCGCGGAACTGAGGGTTATGATGAGACTAAGCTGGAAAAAAAGTTAAAAGATTAAAACCTTTTAATATAACCATGACAATAAGGTTCACTTCCTTTTTTCTCATAATAGTCTTGATGGCTCTCATCAGCTGGATAGAAATCTGATTTCTTAATTATCTTTGTTGCAACTCTATAACCGTTTGCTTCAAGCTTACTGATTAGATTTTCTATAACTTCTCTCTCTTTATCGTCTTGTACAAAAACTGCTGAGAGATACTGCTCACCAATATCCGGGCCTTGACCGTTTGTCTGGGTTGGGTCATGAATCTCAAAAAATGTCTTAGCTATCTGCTCATAAGATATTTTACTTTTATCATAAATAACTTCAACTGCTTCAAGGTGCCCAGTATTTGAGCGTACAACCTCATAGTAGCTTGGATTTTTTACATGTCCACCCATAAAGCCTGAGATTACCTCTTTTACACCTGAGAGTTTTTGCAAATAGTGTTCAACTCCCCAAAAACATCCACCAGCAAAATATGCATAAGATAGATTTTCGTCTTTTAAATCAGGTTTTTTTACAAGATTTAGTGAGATTGAGTTTACACAGTGTCTAGTATTTTTTGGTGTAAAACCTTCGCCTTCAAAAACATGCCCTAGGTGTGCACCACAAGCAGCACAAACAATCTCTACACGTCTGCCATCACTATCGGGAACTCTCTTTATAGCACCCTTTATCTCATCATCAAAGCTCGGCCATCCAGAGTGTGAATCAAACTTAGAACTTGAATCAAATAGTGGTGCATCACAAAGCTTACAGGTGTAGATACCACGTGATTTTTCATCTGTATATTTTCCAACAAAAGGTCGCTCAGTACCTTTATGTAGAATAACACTCTTTTCCTCATCGCTCAGTTGTTCAATTTTTTTTGCCAAAGGCTCTAATGCATTCATTGTTGTTAACATAAGTATGAAAATAAAAACATATCTCATACTATCTCCTCTTTATATTTTTGATAATTATATGAGAGTGCACTATAGCAAGATATAGGATATTTTTATTAAACTAAATTATAAAGTAAAGTTAAAGATGAGTTCTTTATTAAATTAACACCTTCATAAAGATATAATCTTATACTAAAATTTTCAGGAAGAAGATATGGACAGAAAAAAAATATATAACCCTCAATCGAATGAAACCGTAAATGATAGAAGAATATTTGGTGGAAATCCAACAGGAATTTTTGAGCTAAATGATATAAAGTATCAGTGGGCATATAATCTTTGGGAGATGATGTTAAACAATACATGGTTTCCAAAAGAAGTTGATATGACTCGCGATGTGAGTGATTATAAGCAGATTACAGATGTAGAAAAAGCGGCTTATGACAAAGCGTTAGCACAGCTTATATTTATGGACTCTCTTCAAACAAACAATATCATGGACAATATAAATCCTTATGTTACATCTCCAGAGATCAACCTAATTCTTGTACGTCAAGCTTTTGAAGAGGCACTTCACTCTCAAAGTTACGCAGTAATGGTTGATACTATCTCTCCAAACTCTAAAGAGATTTATGAGTTATGGCGCCGTGATATGATGCTAAAGGGCAAAAATGATGCAATAGCTAGAGTTTATGAAGAGTTATCTAAAAACCCTACTGAGACAAACTTTGTAAAAGCTTGTTTTGCAAACCAGATTCTTGAGGGCATCTACTTTTACAGCGGTTTTGCTTATATCTACACACTTGCAAGAAGTGGAAAGATGCTCGGCTCTGCTCAGATGATAAGATTTATCCAAAGAGATGAAGTAACGCACTTGGTACTTTTTCAAAACCTCATAAACTCGCTTAGAAAAGAGAGAGCAGATCTATTTACTGAGAAACTAAAAGCAGAAGTTGTTGAGATGTTTAAAGAAGCTGTTGCGCTGGAAGTTGCATGGGGAAAATATATAACTGGTGGGCAGATTTTAGGCCTAACGGATGGCATTATAGAACAGTATATTCAGTATCTTGCAGATGATAGACTCGCTTCAGTTGGATTTGCAAAGCTTTATAACGTGCGTAACCCTATAAAATGGGTAGATGATTTCTCAAAATTTAATGACCAAAAAACAAATTTCTTTGAGGGGACTGTAGCAAACTACTCAAAGGGAAGTATAACTTTTGATGACGATTTCTAAGAGTAGCGCGTATAAACTCTGCTCGCTGCTCTTTGGTACCATTGAAGGCGATTATCATGGTAATTTACAAACACTTTTAAGCCTCATAAACAAAGCATCTTCAAAATCTCTTATAGTAGCACCGGAGGTCTGCCTGAGTGGTTTTGATTATAAAAACTATGAAGAGGCGATAGCATTTAGTGATATTGCAGATGAAGCACTTAAAAAGGCGTCGGATAATAAAATTATAATTCTCAGTATGCTTCAAAAAAAAGATGGCGAGGTTTTTAATTTTGCTAAGATTTTTTTTAATGGCAACATAGTTTATCAAAGAGCTAAGGCAAAACTCTTTCGCTTTGGTGATGAGCATAAGTACATGTCGCAAGGCTCTGCAGATGAGATTGAGATTGTTGAGGTTGATGGCATAAAGATTGGAATTATAATCTGCTTTGAACTTAGATTTAAAGAGTTCTGGAAAAAGCTTGAAGGTTGTGATGTTATAGCAGTTCCCTCTTGGTGGGGAGTTTTAAGAGCAGAACATTTTAAGGTATTAACAAGAGCTTTAGCTATAATGAACCAGTGTTATGTAGTTGTAAGTGATTCACAAAATCCAGAGTGTACAAAAATGAGTGGGATTATAAAACCACATGGCGAAGATGAGAGAAATGAGGATAGAGCATGTTTTGAGCTTCCTTATGATAAAAAAGAGATTCAATCAATGAGAAGGTATATGGATGTTGGCATTGGATAGAATAACTGCAACAAAAACTGCAAAGTTAGCGCAGGAGTGTCATAAGATTTTCTCTCTTAGCCAAAATGTTAGAGATGCCATAGCAAATACTTCAAGAGAAGAGTTTGTCCCAGCAGGTTTTAAACATAACGCATATAAGCTTGACGCCCTTCCTATGGGCTCTGCTCAGTGGATAAGTTCCCCTCTTACAGTTGCTAAAATGACTCACTATCTTGAAGCAAAAAAAGATGATAGAGTTTTAGAGATAGGATGCGGAAGCGGATATCAAGCTGCGGTTTTATCTCATATCTTTCGTGGTGTTTTTACTATTGAGAGAATTGAGCCTCTTATTCTTGAAGCAAAGCAGAGATTTAGAAAGCTTGGAATTGGCAATATTCATACAAAACTAGATGATGGACAAAATGGATGGGCGCAATATGCACCATATGATAGAATCCTTTTTTCAGCAACTGCAAAAGAGATTCCTTTGAAAATTTTTGAGCAGTTAAGTGAGGGTGGAATTTTAGTAGCTCCAATGCAAGTTGGATCAAAACAGGTTATAACGCGTTTTAAAAAAGTGGGAAATTCTTTGCAAAAAGAGGAGCTTGAAGCGTGCGATTTTGTACCTATTTTAAATGGGATTCAAAAATAATAATGTTGCGTATTATTTTAATAACCCTTTTAGCCCTATTGTTAGAAGCTTCTGTGCTATTTGATGAAGCAAATTCACTTTATGAAAAGGGTCACTATAAAGAGGCATTTGAGACTTTTAAAGTTTTAGCTATAGATGACCCAGATGCTGCATACATGTTAGCTAAGATGTATGAACAAGGGCAAGGGTGTGATAAGAGTGAACAAAAGGCTGGGGAGTGGTATAAGGAATCATCTCGTATTTATTATGAGCAAGCAAAACATAGTCCTTTAAGAGATGTACAAAAACAACAAAAAGAGATATTTAAAACATTAGATAAAGTTGATGATAATGAAACCCAAGAGACACTAAGACAGTATGCTCAATCTCTTTATAACTTTAAAGCTCATAATGCAAACTATTTTTTACCATTTAGCTACCGTTATGATGAAGATTATGCTGATGTAAATGGACATAAAACAGACAAGGTTGAGAGCGAATTTCAAGTAAGTTTAAAATATGATTTCGCTGCAAATTTCTTCAATCTTCGTGAGATATATTCAGTTGCATATACACAAAAATCTTTTTGGCAATCTTATTCAGACTCTGCTTTTTTTAGAGAGTCAAACTATAATCCTGAATTTTTTGTAACATTTCCAACATCAGAGATGGGTGATGGAAGATTGTTAAAAGCTATAAGAGTTGGCGTTGCACACGAATCAAATGGAAGAGGCTCTACAAATGAGAGATCTTGGAATTATCTTAACACAAGCCTCTTTTTTCAGTACGATATACTGCTTGTTGAGCTAAAGCTTTGGGCTAGACTACCTGATCCAATAGATTATAACCCAGAGTTAATTGATACTATGGGGCACGGATATCTAAAGTTTGTAATCCCATACAAGAAACATCTACTTGATGTAAAAATAAGAGACAATTTTAATTCTAAAGGCTCTACGGAGTTTAACTATACATATCCGATGTCAAATAAAGATGATCTCTTCTTTTATATGAAGTTTTTTAATGGTTATGGTGAGAGCTTAATCGACTATGATAACCATGTCAAAAAAGTAGGAATAGGCTTTAGCATATCAAGATAGAGGCTT
>NZ_JAQVKA010000035.1 GCF_028694895.1 Sulfurimonas sp.
ATTTTAATTCTAATATGTTAAAATCGCACAAAACAACTTAGGAAATTATAAAAATGAGAGATTTTATCTACAATGAAATGATGGTACACGTGCCTTTATGTACGTCTAAAGAGGCAAAAGATATTTTAGTAATAAGTAATACACCAGAGTTGCTTAGTGCAGAGATTGCAAGACATAAAGAGTCAAGTTTGACAACAATTAACTGCTCGCTTAACGAGATAAGCTCTTTGAGTGATGATAGTTTTGATGTTATTATTTCAGAAATGAGTGGCGATGAGGCATTTTTTGCACATATAAATAGAGTGTTAAAAAAAGATGGACAGTTTGTAACTACTCATCCATCTTTGGATGATACGGATGCTAATAAAAGCTTGATGAAGATACTTGGAAAATACTTTAAAATCATAATGCCATATAGCGTGCAAGGCGCTAAAACAGCACTTTTAGCTTCTAAAGAGTATCACCCAACTGCGGATGTGATTTTACAACGTGCAGATATGATAGACGGACTTAGCTACTACAATAGTGATGTACATGTAGCATCTTTTGCTATGGGTAATTATATCCGTAAAGAGTATTTAGGAATCATCAAAAACTAATGGCGCCTCTTAAGAAGCGCGGCTTTGAGTATGCTATAGCTTTAAGTGGAGGAATTGCTACTGGAAAAAGTACAGTTGCTTCGCTCCTTGCATTAAATGGCATGAGAGTTATAGATGCTGATGCAATTTCACATGAAATACTTGACGCTTCGTATGAGTGGGTTAGAGAAAACTTTGGAGATGAGTTTGTAGAGGGCATGAGCGTAAATCGTGCTAAACTTGGAACTCTGATTTTTTCAGATAAAGTTGCAAAAAAAAAGTTAGAGAGTTTTTTACACCCAAAGATAAGAGCAGAGATAGAACAAAGAAGCATAAAACAGGATGCATTTAGGTTTCCATATCTCATAGATATACCGCTTTTTTTTGAGAGTGGTGCTTATGATATAAAAGAGAGCGTTGTTGTCTATGTTCCAAAAGAGCTTCAGCTAGAGAGATTTATAAAAAGAAACGGTTACTCAAAAGAGGAATCGCTTAGACGTATAGAGTCTCAAATGGATATAGAAGAGAAGAAAAAAAGAGCGACTTGGGTGATAGATAACTCTAAGGATTTGAAACACCTTCAAAGAGAGTGTGAAGAGTTTGTAGAGAAGATAAAAGCTAAATATCTGGAGAAAAAATGAGAGTAACAAAATATAGTGCAAACGGAAACGATTTTGTGATTTTTCATACATTTGTCAAAAAAGATAGAAGCCTTCTTGCTAAAAAACTCTGCAATAGACAAAACGGTATAGGCTCTGATGGACTTATAGTACTTCTTCCCCATAATGAATATGATTTTCAAGCAAATCAATCAAAGATTGATTTTGAGTGGCAGTTTTATAACTCTGATGGAAGTGAAGCAAATATGTGCGGGAACGGCTCAAGAGCAAGTGCGCATTATGCTTTTGTAAATGAGTTAGCGCAAAATAAGATGAAGTTTTTAACTGGAGCTGGAGTAATAGAAGCTGTTGTTGATGGAGATATGGTTTTAAGTGAGCTTACTCCTCCAAAAATAGTGGATAAAAAGATTATAGAAAATGATAAATCATGGTGGCTCCTTGATACGGGAGTTCCTCATTTAGTTCATTTTGTGGATGATATAACCATGTTTGATATCAAAGAAGCAAGAGAGCTTAGATATAAATATAATGCCAATGTAAACATAGCTTTTGTAGATGGAAAAAACTTAAGAGTTAGAACTTATGAGCGCGGGGTTGAAGATGAGACTTTAGCTTGTGGAACTGGCATGGCAGCGGCTTTTTTTATGGCATACACTCAAAAGATAGTTGGTAATGATATAGAGGTCTATCCAACTAGTGGTGAGACTCTATATCTTGGTGTAAATGATAGAACGATTACATTTAAGGGCAGAGTAAAAAGTGTCTTCTCTGCTGAGATAGACGCTTTTTAAAGTCCTGCAGCTTCGACTATTTTTGATTGGTGATCTGCGATAAGCGGTTCCACAATCTCATCCATGAGTCCGCCTTGCATAATCTCTGCTAGTCTATATAGTGTTACGCCTATTCTGTGATCACTCATACGGTTTTGTGGATAGTTGTACGTTCTAATACGTCCACTTCTATCGCCAGTGCCTACTTGAGCTAAACGGTTTGCACTATCTTTAGCGATTGCTTCTTGCATCTCTAAATCATATAGTCTTGCTTTTAAAACCTTCATCGCTTTTTCTTTGTTTTTGTGTTGCGATTTTTGGTCTTGGTTGGTTACTACCAAACCTGTTGGCAAGTGAGTAATCCTAACAGCAGAGTCTGTTGTGTTTACACTTTGTCCGCCACAACCAGATGAGCGCATAACGTCAACTTTAAGATCATTTTCATTTATCTGTATCTCAACATCATCAACTTCTGGCATAACCGCAACAGTGATTGCTGATGTGTGTACGCGTCCTTGTGATTCAGTTGCTGGAACGCGCTGAACTCTATGAGTTCCACCTTCATACTTCAATCTGCTATAAACTTGATCCCCTTGAATAAGAGCAATAATCTCTTTATAACCACCTGCATCAGAAGGGGAGCTACTTAAAATTTCAACTTTCCAATTTTTTAAATCAGCATAACGAGTGTACGCTTCAAAAAGATTTCCAACAAATATAGCAGCTTCATCTCCACCAGCACCTGCACGAAGCTCAACGATGATATTTCTATCGTCATTTGGATCTTTTGGGAGAAGAAGAAGTTTTATCTCATTTTCTAAAATTGGGATTTTCATCTCAAGTTCTTTGAGCTCTTCTTTTGCCATCTCTGCCATTTCTGCATCGTAAAGCATCTCTTTTGTATCAACTATTTGAGCAATTACAGATTTATACTCTGTTGCATTTTCAACAATTTTTTCTAGGGAGGATCTTTCTCTTGAGAGGGCGGTCATTCTTTTGATATCGGAGGTTATGTCGGGTGAACTTAGCATTTCGCCAAGTTCATTATAACGATTGATAAACGGGGTAAGTTTATCGGCTAACATTTATACTGTTAACCTTATATAGCGTTTACAGCTCTGTGCAGACGGCTAATTTTTCTTGCAGCAGTCTCTTTTTTTAAGATACCTTTGCTTACAAATTTTTGAATTTGTTTGTTTGCTACGCCCATTGCTGAACTTGCTTCTTCTTTGTTACCTGCTTCAACTGCAGAACGAACATCTTTTACAATGTTTTTAAGACGAGTTCTGTAAAAACGATTACGCTCTGCACGAACGATAGTTTGGCGAATTCTCTTAACTGATGACTTGTGATTTGCCATGCATGAGTCCTTCTCATAAATTTAGTGCAGAATATTAGCTTAAAAATAATTAAAATTAAGTTAAAGCCAAGCTAGAATCTAACTATTTCAATATTATTGCTTAAATATGTTAAAATACGGCACTTTAAACTTTGGAAAATATCATGAAATTATTTGGAACAGATGGAGTTAGGGGTGAAGCTGGTGTGTTTTTAACAGCGGAACTGGCTATGAGAGTGGCTATGGCTGCTGGGATATATTTTAAGTCGCACTCTATCACAAATAGAATTTTGGTTGGCAAAGATACACGCAGAAGTGGCTATATGATAGAAAATGCCATTGTTAGCGGGCTAACTGCTATAGGATATGATGTAATTCAAATTGGTCCTATGCCAACACCTGCTATTGCATTTTTAACTGAAAATATGCGCTGTGATGCTGGTATTATGATAAGTGCATCTCATAACCCTTTTGAAGATAATGGGATTAAATTTTTTGATGGGTGTGGGGATAAGCTTCCTCGCAGCGTTGAAGAGGAGATAGAAAAAATCTATTTTGATAAAGATAGAATTTTAGAGGCTCAAACTCAAGGTAAATATATAGGTAAAGCAAAAAGAATTGATGACGTAATAGGACGTTATATAGTTGAGCTAAAAAATTCATTCCCTAGAGAGCTATCCCTTAAAGATATGCGAATAGTCTTAGACACGGCAAATGGTGCAGGATATATAGTTGGGCCAACAGTTTTAGAAGAGCTTGGTGCAGAGGTTATTGTTTTACACGATAAGCCAAATGGTTTTAATATAAATGACGGTTGTGGCGCGCTTAATACAAAAGATGTTTGTGATAGTGTCGTAAAGTACAGAGCAGATTTAGGAATAGCACTTGATGGAGATGCTGATAGAGTAGTAATAGTAGATGAGAAGGGTGTGGTTGTAGATGGAGACCAACTTCTTGGTGCTCTTGGTGCTTTTATGAACGACAGAGGTACACTAAAGGGTGGCGGAATTGTATCAACAGTTATGAGCAATAAAGGTTTGGATGACTTTATATCTGAGAAGGGATTAAAACTTCTGCGCTCAGATGTAGGCGATAAAAACGTTTTAGAGGTTATGAAAAAAGAGGGAATAAACTTTGGTGGTGAGCAGAGTGGACATATAATAATCAGTGATTTTGCAAAAACTGGTGATGGTTTAGTTGCTGCACTTCAGGTTTTAGCACTTCTACTAAAGACTTCCCAAAAGGCTTCAAAAGCGCTTCGCCCATTTGCACTATATCCTCAAAAACTTGTAAATATAAAAGTAAAGATAAAAAAGCCTCTTAGTGAGATAGCAGGGCTTGATGAAAAACTCAAAGAACTTGATAAAAATGAGGTTCATCATCTTGTTCGTTACTCAGGGACTGAAAATAAGTTAAGGGTTTTACTTGAGTGCAAAGATGCCAAAAAAATGAACCTTTACATGGACGATATGATAGAATTTTTTCAAAAAGCTCTAAATGCATAATAAAACACTTCGTTACTTAACAATACTCGTCTTTACGATAGTTGGTATCTTTATCATTGATCAAAATATCAAGTCACTTTTTGTGGATGGGTATAGATATTATAGTGATTGTATTGATCTGATTTTAGTTTATAACAAAGGGGTGGCATTTTCAATGTTTGCCTTTTTGGATGAGTCATTAAAATATATTCAACTTGTCTTGGTTTTGGGCTTGTTTGGGTATATGATTTATCTAAAGCAACTCTGCTATGCCTTGCCAGCTGGATTGATGCTTGGCGGTGCATTTTCAAATATCTATGATAGATTTGTACACGGCGGTGTTGTGGATATGGTTTATTGGCATTGCGGGTTTGATTTTGCTGTGTTTAACTTTGCTGATGTGATGATAGATGTGGCAGTTGCATGGATACTTCTGCTTAATTTTAAACCTAAACTTTGTAAAAATTTACCCTAAAGATAGATAAAAGCAGATTTAAGGTAATATTGCCAAAATTGTAATGAAATAAGATTAGATTTTGATGTTTTAAACTTCAAATTTTAATTACCATTAGTGATGCTCAAGAACAAGATATCTTTGGCGTAATAGTTCATAAAATCAAATAAAAAAGGAAATTGATGAAAATCAAAACGAATAAAATTAATAGTGCAAATGCTCAAATTGAAGCAGAAATCCCAAAAGCGACAATAGACGCAAACATAGAAAAAATTGCTAAAAATTTAACAAAAACAGCTTCGGTTCAAGGTTTTCGTAAGGGTAAAGTTCCAGTAGCTGTTATAAAAAAACAGTATGGTGAGCGTTTAATCCAAGATGCAGAAGCAGAAGCACTACGTGAGGTTTTAAACAAGGGACTTGATGAGTTAAAAGTAGAAATGAGCGCATTAATTGGAGAGCCAAATATCTCTAAGTTTAACAAAGGTGAAGATAAAATCGAAGTAACTGTTATGGTTGCTATGAGACCTGAGATTAACCTTGATAAATACGCTGATATGGTTAAACCTTTTAAAAAACCTGTGATAAGCGATAAAGATGTTGAAGCAAGATTAGAAAAACTAGCTGATTCACAAGGTAAGTTTGTTGAGCTAAAGAAAAAAAGAGCAGCAAAAAATGGTGATAGTGCAATAATTGACTTTGAAGGTTCTGTTGATGGAGAACTTTTTGAAGGTGGAGCTGCAAAAGAGTTTGCACTAGTTCTTGGTTCTGGACAATTTATCCCTGGCTTTGAAGAGCAAGTTGTTGGTATGAAAATTGGTGAAGAAAAAATTATAAAAGTAACATTCCCAGAGAGTTATGGTTCTGATAAACTAGCTGGAAAAGACTCGGAATTTAAAGTAACACTTCATAATATCCAAGAGAAAGTAAAAGTAGAAGTTGATGAAGCTTTTGCTGCAAAGATGCTTGCTGGTCAAGATGATAAGAGCTTAGAAAACTTAAGAACTCAACTTAAGATTCAACTAGAAAATGAGGCTCTTAGTAAACTTTATAACGATGAGTTAAAGCCTACGCTACTAGAGACACTTGTTGCAAAAATTAATTTTGACTTGCCTGATTTTGTAGTAGAGCAAGAGATTGATGTTTCACTTAACAAAAAAGCAAGCATGATGAGTGAAGATGAGATTAAAGAACTTCGCGAAAATGCCGATAAACTTCAAGAGCTTCGTGAAACATTCCGCGAGGATGCTCAAAAAAGTGTAAAAGCTACATTTATTATAGATGCACTTGCAACTGCAGAGAAAATTAAAGTAGATGAAAATGAAGTAATGCAGACGATTTACTATGAAGCTATGCAAATGGGGCAAGACCCAAGAGCGGCGTATGATAAGTATAAGAATGCTGGTTATTTACCTGCAATTCAGATGTCAATGGTTGAAGATAGAGTGCTTACACAGATTCTTAACTCAAAGATAAAAGAGGCTTAATTATATGAGTTATATCCCTTACGTAGTTGAAAAAACGGCTCGTGGTGAACGTTCTTATGATATTTACTCTCGTCTTTTAAAAGATAGAATCATCATGCTAAGTGGAGAGGTAAATGACGCAGTTGCCTCATCAATAGTGGCACAAATGCTTTTTTTAGAAGCAGAAGATCCTGAGAAAGATATCTACTTCTATATAAACTCTCCAGGTGGTGTTGTAACTGCTGGAATGGCTATCTATGATACTATGAACTATATCCGTCCTGATGTTGCTACAATATGTGTCGGTCAAGCTGCATCAATGGGAGCATTTTTACTCTCAAGCGGAGCAAAGGGCAAGAGATACGCTCTTCCTCATGCAAGAATTATGATTCATCAACCTCTTGGTGGTGCTCAAGGTCAAGCTACAGATATTGCAATTCAAGCTAAAGAGATTCTTCGTATGAAAGAAGAGCTCAATCTTATTTTGGCAAAAAATACTGGACAGAGTGTAAAAAAAGTAGAAAAAGATACAGATAGAGATAACTTTATGAGTGCCGAGGAGTCAAAAGAGTATGGCATGATAGATGAAGTTTTACTAAAGAAGACTAAAGAGTAAATAACAAAAGGAGTTGGTGTATGGCTGGACCTATAAGAACTAAATTGCGTCGTGATAACACAGCTGCAAAGCCGTTAGCTACGGTTACAGACAGAGATGTAGCTACTGAGCCTGAAGGCGAATTGGAGCAATACTCAAAAGAGGTTTTAACAGCCCTTATTAAAGCGGGATTACCGCCAACACCAAATAATTTTACACTCTATTTTGACAGGCTGCTAGAAGATAAAAGTCAAAGCACACGTTCACATATTACTTCTATGTTAGAGCTTGAAGAGAATAATGATGCAGAGAACTCTATCATGATTGAGCAGAGTTTAAAACAGGGGTTTTCTTATATAAAAAACATTCTCAATGTTACTGCAAATTTGTATAAAAATATGGCTCTAATGGCTAAAATTCTTGAGAAGAGAAAGCAAGAATTAGAAGGCAGTAGTGATATGCAAGACGCAAAAAATGTTGCTACTTCACTTGGCCTTGATATATTGAAACTAAATGAGATAGTCAAAAAGCAGAGCGGTAGCATAAAAACTATGTATGACGATACTGCAAAGATTATAAAAAATGTTGAAAATGAGACTATCTTTGACAATCAATATGGTGTTTATAATAAACGTTATTTGATGGGCAAAATTGAACAAGAAATTAGCTTGATACGAAAATCTAAACATAAGAGCTCGCTCATTATGATCGAATTATCACGTGATTTAAGAGAAAGTGTTGCAAATGAAAAAGCAGTTATTCTTATGACAAAAACTGTAGCAAGGATTCTTCTTAAGACTTCAAGAAGAAGTGATATAGTTACTCATTATGGCAACGGCGTATTTGTTATGCTTTTAAAGCATACGGATATAGAGAGTGCCAAAAAAGCAAGTGAGCGACTTTGTGAACTTGTATCAAATAGTAACTTCTTTTTTGGAGACCGCGAAATCCAACTTAAAATTTCTGTAGGTATCACTGATATAACAGAAGATAGTTCAGTAGAAGAGATTATAGTGAGCTCTATGGATGGAGTAGAAAAGGCGTATGAAAACCCTAAATTAGACTATGCGGTTTTATTACGACACACTTAAGAGTATTTAAAAAATGAAATTAACGATAGTAGAATACCCCGATAAGAGGTTAAAAGAGAAATCTAAAGTAGTAGAGAAGTTTGATGAAGAGTTACATAAACTTCTTGATGCTATGTATGATTCTATGATAGAGTCAAGAGGTATAGGCTTAGCTGCCATTCAGGTTGGACATGCAAAGCAAGTTTTACTTTTAAATATTCCAGATGAAAATGATGAACAGTCACGTGAGGCTCTAATAGAGATGATAAATCCTATCATAACTATAAACGAGGGAGAAACTATCTATCAAGAGGGTTGTTTAAGTGTACCTAGTTTTTATGAGGACATAAGTAGATTTGAGAGAGTTTGCGTAAACTATCAAGATAGAGAAGGAAATACAAAAACTATTGAAGCAGAAGGATTGCTGAGCGTTGCAATCCAGCATGAGATAGACCATCTAAATGGAGTGCTATTTATAGATAAACTCTCATACTCTCGCAGAAAAAAGTTTGAAAAAGAGTATAAAAAAGCTCTAAAAGAGAAAAAACTCTCCAAGGTTTAACCCACTTAATGACATTTTGTCATATTTTATCACACCTAAAAATTTTAATAGTACAATAGTATTAACTTAATAGAGGTTAATACTATGAAAATGGTTGCATGCGCCACATATGAGGGCATAGAAGCTAAAGTTGTTTATGTTGAATCCACGCTTACAAAAGGGTTGCCCTCTTTTAGCGTTGTTGGAATGGTGAGCGCATCTATAAATGAAGCAAAAGAGCGTGTAAAATCTGCGCTACTTAGTAATGAGTTTATATTTCCACCAAAACGTATAACAATCAATTTAGCTCCAAGTGATGTGAAAAAAGAGGGAAGTCAGTTTGACCTTAGCATGGCTCTTTTAATCGCACTTGATTATATAGAGGAAGATTTAAGTGAGTGGTTTGTTTTTGGAGAACTTGGACTTGATGGTGTTGTAAAGGAAAATCTTCAACTATACCCGCTTCTGCTCTCGCTTGCTAATCAAAAAGTAATCAAAAAAGCAATTGTTCCATTTGAGAGTTTAGATAAGCTCTCAAATATACCAAATATAGATTTTTATGGTGTAAAAAACTTAAAAGAGGCAATAGAGCTTTTAAAAAACAGTACAAATATTACGCCAAATATAATATATAAAAAGATAGAGTATCCAAACATAAGTGTAAATAATGAACTCTATTATTTTGATGAAGAGTATGTTGAGGATTTTTTAGATGTTAAAGGCCAAGAGATAGCAAAGAGGGCGGCACTCATAAGCGCCGCAGGATTTCATAATCTTCTCTTAGAAGGAAGTCCAGGATGTGGAAAAAGTATGATAGCACAGCGTCTTAGATATATATTGCCTCCTCTTAGTAGTGATGAGATTTTAGATATTGCAAAGTTGGATGCACTTGAGGCAAAAGAGCCGCTCTTTATGCCTCTTAGAAGCTATCGTGCACCACATCACACATCAACTATGGGTAGCATATTTGGTGGAGGTAGTTACACTGCAAAAATTGGAGAGGTTGGTTTGGCGCATCGAGGAGTTCTGTTTTTTGATGAGTTACCTCATTTTTCAAAGAGTGTTTTAGAATCCCTTAGAGAGCCACTTCAAGATAACAAGATACGGATTTCAAGAGTAAACTCCAAGATAGAGTATCCTAGTGATTTTTTATTTGTAAGTGCTATGAATCCATGTCCATGTGGAAACCTACTTCATAAAGATAAAGAGTGCAGATGTAGTGAACTTGAGATTCAAAGATATAAAAACAGGCTCTCAGAACCATTTTTAGATAGGATAGACCTATGTGTCGTGATGCAAGATGTATCTTTAGATGACAGAGGAACTATAAGCTCAAAAGAGATGCACAAAAAAGTTATTGATGTGCATAAAATAGTAAAACAAAGAGGCCAAAGAGGCTTTAACGCCAAGCTAAGCGATGCAGAGGTTGATAAATTTTGTATTTTAGATGAAGAAGCTGCTGCCGTTTTACAAAGAGCAATAATGCAGTTTTCGCTCTCATTTAGAGCTATAAAAAAAGTTCAAAAGGTATCCCGCACGATTGCAGATTTGGAATCAAGTGTTATGATACAAAAGAGCCATGTCTTAGAGGCTTTGAGTTATAGAAGAAGAGGCTAAGAAGTAACTCTTAGCCAAAGAGAGGATTAGAGTTAAAACTCATCATCCGCGCTTAGTATGCCTTGTATGTTAACATTTAGTTTTACAACTTCACTTACAACAACGCCACCAGCTTCAAGAGCTTGATTCCATGTAATGTTATAGTCTCTTCTATCTAGTTTTCCACTAAGGCTAAGGCCAGCTCTTTGTCTGCCCCATGGATCTGTTACAGTACCACCAAACTCATAATCAAGAACTACGTCTTTTGTGATACCTTTGATAGTTAGTTTTCCATAAGCTTTATCGCCTTTTACTTTATCAAGAACAAATGTAACTTTTGGAAACTGTTTTGCGTCAAATATTTCATCAGATTTTAAGTGTGCATCTCTTTTTGCAATGTTTGTATTTATTGACTCAACATCCATTTCACCACTTAGTGCTGTAAGATTATTTTTTTCATCTAGCTCAAAAGTTCCATCAAACTTTTCAAACTGACCATTTACAGTACTTATCATCATGTGCTTTACTGAAAAACTAACATCCGTGTGAGAAGGATCAACTTTATATACACCAGCAAACAGCGAACCAGCACCGAGAACTAACGCGACAGCAAGAGATTTTATTTTTTTCATTTTTATATCCTTTATATTGTTTGATACATTATAGTATGAAGTATAGATGATAGTGAGTTAACTTTGTCAATTAATGACAAAGTTTAAGAAGTGTTACAAAAAGCTATACGTTGTAATAAGTTGCATTTGGATGATAAACTACAAGAGCAGATGTTGATTGCTCTGGATGAATCTGAAATGTCTCGCTTAGCTCAATTCCAAACTCTTCTGGCTTTAAGAGATTAAATAGAGGACGGTTAAGCTCCAAATCTGGACACGCAGCATAACCAAATGAATATCTTGAGCCTTGATATCTATTCATCTGCACATCGCTAAGTTTACTTCCCTCACCCTCAGAGATATTTAAATCAAGTCTTATCTGTTTATGTGCTATCTCTGCTAAAGCTTCAGCTAGCTCAACTCCAAGACCATGAAATTGATAGTACTCTGTATATTCGCCTCTAGCATATATCTCCCTCTCAGCCTCGCTTAGCTTTGCTCCAGCACTTACACATGTAAAGGCAACTACATCATCTCTATCACTATGAAAGAAGTCGCTAAGGGCTCTGTGAGGTTGCTTTGATTGACGAGGGAAAGTAAACTTCTCTATAGCTTTGCCCCTTGCATCCTCAAGACTTTCACGGTTTATCTCACTTTGAGAGTTATAGCCTCTGCTCTCATCAAAAATAAGTAAAGAGTCATCATCACTTCTACATGGCCAGTATCCATAGAGGATAGTAGGCTCAAAGAGTTTTTCTTCAATGAAGCGTTTTTTCAACTTCTCATAAGCTGGCCAAACTACATCATTTAACTGTTTTTCATAAGCTTCTTCAGTGAGCCCTTTTGAACTATATCCCCAACGTGATTTAAAAAGTAGTTTGTGGTTTATCCACTCAAATGCCATCTCTATCTGCTGAGGTGTTAGCTTTAACACACGTCTTCCCCAAAAAGGAGGTGTCGGAACTTGAACATCACGCGATGGCATTTTTAGTTCGTTAAATGGAGGAATGATAACTTCCTCTTTTATCTTTATAATTTTTTCTTGATCATCCTTTGGATGAAGATTTGTATCAAAATTTCCAGCTTCGATACGGGTCATAGCAGTTACACCATCAAAAGCGTCTTTACAATAAAAGATTGGTCCATCATAAAACGGACGACAAAAATCATCAACAAAGCTACGCGTAAGTGCTGCTCCACCTATCAACACCGGTATAGAGACACCAGCTTCTTTTAAGAGTTTGAAGTTTTCTTGCATGACCTGTGTTGATTTTACAAGTAAACCACTAAAGCCAAGAGCTGATATATTTCCATCTTTCATAGCCTCTATAAACTTCTCAATTTCTACTTTTATACCTAGGTTTACTACTTTATAACCGTTGTTTGAGAGGATGATATCTACAAGGTTTTTACCAACATCATGAACATCACCTTTTACCGTTCCAAGAACCAAAGTTGTATCTACATTTTTTTCTACTTTTGGAAGATATGGATTTAGGTAATCAACAGTTTTTTTCATAGTCTCAGCACTTTGAAGTACGAATGGCAACTGCATTTGACCTGAACCAAAAAGCTCACCAACAACTTTCATGGCATCAATCAAAATTTCATTTACAATCTTTTCAGGAGCTATTTTGTGACGAGCCTCTTCAACTAAAGGTATCATCCTATCTTTGTCGCCGTCCATAAGAAGTTTTGCAATCTTTTGTTCATCACTCATCGCCAAATAAGCTTCATCAACTGCATCGTTATTAACTACTTCTTTAGTGCTAAAATGCTCAATAAATTTAAAAAGTGCTTCACCATTTGGCAAGCGATTGAAGATAAGGTCATCACAAATATCTTGATCAGCTTGAGAAATTTTGTTTAGAGGTATGATGTGTTGGACATTTATGATAACTGCTGTCAGACCAGCTTGAATACAGTGATGTAAAAACATAGAGTTTAAGTAGGGGCGGGCATCTTTATCAAGACCAAAAGATATGTTTGAAAGACCAAGTATTGCTCCTACTTCAGGGTGCTTAACTCGTAGTTGTCTTATGGCTTCTATGGTGTTTATACCTGCATCAAAGTACTCTGAACCACCAGATGCAAGGGTAAACGTGAGTACATCAAAAACAAGGTCTTCTTTTTTAATTCCATGACGATTAGTAGCTAAATCTATGATTCTATCTGCAACTTTTATTTTGTCTTCTATGGTTTTTGCCATCCCAACTTCATCGATTGTAAGACAAACAAGACTAGCCCCATATTTTTTAGCAAGTGCACAAACTTCATCAAATTTTGGCTCGCCATCTTCAAGGTTTACAGAGTTTAAAATAGGTTTTCCACCAATATTTTTCAGAGCAGTCTCAAGTCCAGTAGTTTGAGTAGAGTCAGGCATAAGAGGAAGAGCTATTTTTTGAGCATACATCTTCATAACAGAGTCCATATCCTTAGTCTCGCCACGACCAGCAAAGCCAACATTTACATCTAGAACATGAGCTCCCGCACGAACTTGCTGCTGAGCAACGCTGAGAGTTCCCTCGTAATCTTCTGCAAGTAAAAGGTCTTTAAATGCTTTTGAGCCTGTTGCGTTAGAGCGCTCGCCAACTAAAAGTGGGGCAGGTTCTTGCATAAGAGGAACTGTACTAAAAAGTGAAGCTATAGAGTTTTTGTGAGAACCAGATGCAGATTTAGGAGTGATGGTTGTGACTCTGTCCCTTAGTGCGCGAATATGCTCAGGTGTAGTTCCACAACATCCACCTAAAAAGCTTACACCATCGTAGTGTAAAAATTTTTCTTGCTGATTTACAAATTCATCAGGTCCCATCGGATAGTAAGTATATCCGCCACGGTTTTGAGGAAGACCTGCGTTTGCATGAACGCTGATAGGTTTGTGCCATACTTCGCTAAGAGTTTTTACATGTTTTAGTACTTGTTCTGGTCCAGTTCCACAGTTAAAACCAAGACTTAAGATGTCAAAAGGCTCTAAAATAGTAGCGATTGTCTCAGCATCTGTACCGATAAGCATAGTTCCGCTGAGCTCAATAGTTACAGAAATCATGATAGGAATCTCAACTTCTCTAACTCTGCAGGCTTCCTTGCAGGCATGAAGTGCTGCTTTTATCTGGAGTGGGTCTTGACATGTCTCTAGTAAAAAGAGATCAACACCACCATCTATGAGAGCCAAACAAAACTCTGTATAACCCTCGTACATGATGTCATAAGTTATATGTCCAAGTGAGGGAAGCTTTGTACCTGGTCCAACTGAGCCTAAAACAAAACGAGGATGCTCAGTAGTTGAGAATTTGTTACACTCATCTTTTGCAATTTTTGCTCCTGCATATGTAAGCTCATAAGCACGGTGCCC
Organism: Sulfurimonas sp.; assembly: GCF_028694895.1. Taxonomy (GTDB): domain Bacteria; phylum Campylobacterota; class Campylobacteria; order Campylobacterales; family Sulfurimonadaceae; genus Sulfurimonas. Next base: position 14,474 of record NZ_JAQVKA010000035.1, read on the forward strand.
TATTTGGTACTCATCTAAAACCCAAGAGAATGAGCCAAAAGTGTTAGTTGTGATGAAATCTGCACCAGCAGTTAAATAGGCATGAAAAATCTCGCTAAGTATCTCAGGAGCGGTAACGTTTAGAAGTTCATTACATCCTTCATTGCCCTCCCAAGCCTCTTTTGAGATTTTGTCGTCTCGTTGTTGAAGTTGTGTCCCCATAGCACCGTCAATGATTAAAGGTCTCTTTTTTATAGTTTTTAGGATATATTCTTTAGTTGTCATGCAAAATCTTTTTAGTGAAATAATAGTGGACGATTTTATCCTAAGAGAGCATAAAAAAGACTTTTATAAAAAATATAGATAAATTTATAATTATTATTATAGTGCATGATAAAATTTATATTTTTTCGATATAATTTTGGCAAAAATATGTCAAATATCATAAAAAATAATAAGAGAAGGAGTATTTATGACCCAAGAGACAACTACTATAAAATTACCTACACCTTGGAGATTCAAGAGGTACTATTTCTTTATTTTAATTACGGTTATGGCTTTAGTTTTGCCTTGGGTAGAGATAAATGGTAGCCACTTTTTTCTACTCAGTTTTGATAAATTAAAGCTTCATCTTGGATTTGTTCAGTTTGATATGCAAGAGTTATATCTTTTACCATTTTTACTTATGATGCTGTTTTTAGGGATTTTTGGTATGACGGTTATGGGGGGGCGAGTTTTTTGTGGATGGATTTGTCCGCAAACTATTTTTCGTGTTATCTATCGTGATGTAATTGAGACAAAACTACTAAAACTTAGAAAACGCATTAAAAACAAGCAACAAGAACCAGATATGAGTATTGCTAAAAACAAGGTAAAAAAAGCTGTTGCTGTTTTACTTTGGATTGTACTCTCACTAGTTGCTAGTGCAAACCTTCTGTGGTTTTTTGTACCGCCAGAAGATTTTTTCGCATATATGCAAAACCCGCTTGATCATATGATTTTACTTGGTACTTTACTCTCTTTTGCACTTTTTCTTGTGTATGATATTGTGTTTTTAAAAGAAGATTATTGTATCTATGTATGCCCATACTCAAGAATACAATCTGTTTTATATGATGAAAACACTGTTATGGCGCTTTATAACACAAATAGGGGCGGGCATATTTATAACGACGACAAAGAGAAGGTATTTACAAAACAAAAAGACCTTCAAGCTGTTGAAGCTCACGCGGAGTGTACGGCATGTGAGAGTTGTGTAACTGTTTGCCCGACACATATTGATATACGTAAAGGCTTACAACTTGAGTGTATTAACTGTTTAGAGTGTGTTGACGCCTGTACCGTTGTTATGGGTAAACTTGGAAAGCCTTCTTTGGTTACTTGGTCAAGCGAATATGAGATAATAGATAAACAAGGCAAGACAAAATACTTC
>NZ_JAQVKA010000131.1 GCF_028694895.1 Sulfurimonas sp.
TCCTGCTTGAACGCTCTGTGATTTGATGCATATTTTGCTCATAAGCTCGCTAACATCTGCTCCTTGCATGATAACACCGATGCTTCCAACCATAGAACCCGGATTTACAATTATCTCATTTGCCCATATACTAGCGTAGTAGCTTCCACTTGCGATTGTTCCACTTGCATAAACAATGACTGGTTTACTCTCTCTTGCACGTTTTATTGCATATGCTATCTCGATAGAAGGTGCAACTGCTCCACCGGGAGAGTCTATATTTAATAAAATTCCTTTTACAAAGTGGTTTGCTGCAGCATCGTCTATCTGCTTTAAAACCTCTGAGACTTCCATAATAGGACCTACAAGATTTATCTGCTCTAAGTTATTTGGTTTTAAATCCTCTTTACTTTGAGGAGCAAAGATCAAAAATAGTATGAGAACAAAAATCATAGCTTTGAAATGTTCTTGAATGAACTTCATAGTAGCAAATATTGGAGAAAATAGTTTTTTTATAAATTGCATTAAACACCTTTTTTTGGAATAAATTTTCCATTGATATAAATTTGGGAGATATTATATCTATGAAGTATTAAATGGATAGCCAACTCATCATTTGGTTCTTCATCCAAATCTAAAACTATCATATCCGCGTTTTTTCCCTCTTTTATCTCGCCACTGTTTAGCCCAAGAGCTTCAGCAGCACCCTTTGTTACGCTATTTATAAGCTGTTTTGCCAAAGGTAGAAGTGGCATGTTTGAGTGCATAAAAAGAGCGCACTTCATCTCTTCAAAAAGGTCAAGTTTGTAGTTTGAGCTAAGTCCATCTGTCGCGCATATCCAGTTGATATTTTTTTCATTTACAACGCTCAAATCAAGCGCACCATTTCCAAGAAGTCTATTTGAAATAGGGCAGTGGATTATAGTGTGGTTACCTTTTTTTATGTTATCAAGTTCTTCATTATTGGCCTTAACAACATGGGTAAATAGTGTTTGTTGTTCATTGAAATGCTCTAAAAATTCACTAGAACTACATGTAGCACTATTTTGTTTTAAAAGTTTCTCAAAAAACTCTTTGAAATCGCCCTCACTCTTATCAAGCCACTCTCTCTCAGCCGAGCTTTCCATAAAATGAGCACTTAGTTTAAGGCTCTCATTTTTAACGATTTGTAGAGCCTTTTTTATTAAAATTGGGTGAACGGAGTAGGGCGAGTGAATAGCAACTGCAGGATGAAATCCTTCTCTTTTAACACTCTTTGAAGCATCAAGCCTCGCTAAAAAATCAGCGAAGAGGGCATCTGCCATAGTTGCTTGAGAGCCGATAAGTTCATTAAAAAAAACAATATTTTGCTCTGCCTCTGCACATGCTTCTAAGTCCATTCCATGCGAACTAATTGCTCCAAATGTTGTGATTCCAGACTCAAGCATAGATGATATTGCTTCACTCATACACTCTTTAGCGCAACCTTCTATGAGAGTTTCTCTGTTTTCAAGCACACTATAGAGCCATGGGATAAAATCTCCATAAGATAGTTCTGTTTTGTTCGCGCTAAATTCTACATGTACATGAGCATTTATAAGCCCCGGCATAAGAAGAGAATTTTTTTTAAGTTCTATGATTTGTGCATCTGGAAATAGGCTTTTTAACTCATCAAGTGGTGCGATTTTGTGTATCGTTTTGTCATATGCGATACTTTGGCCACAAAGTAGGTTTTGTGGGGTTAGTATATAGTTTGGAGTAATAATTTGCATCTTTTATCTTTTTTTAGAATTTAAAATAGATTATGCTTAATTTAGGTAAAATGAGTCCTTAAAAAATTTAATTATTAAATAAAAAGGCAATAGATGAAAATAGTAGTAATTCAAGGACCAAACTTAAATATGTTAGGTGTCAGAGAACAACAGATTTATGGTTCTATGAAATTAGAGCAGATTCACGCTCAAATGAGAGATTTTGCAGCACAGAGTTCTTTTGATATAGAGTTTTTTCAAAGTAATTTAGAGGGTGAAATTGTGGATAAAATCCAAGAGTGTTATGGAGATGCAAATGGCATAATTTTAAATGCTGCAGCATATACACACACATCAATAGCTATACGTGACGCAATCTCAGCGGTAAATCTTCCAACTATTGAAGTACATATCAGCAATATTCACCGTCGTGAAGAGTTTAGAAAACAAAACATGATAGCACCTGTTTGTACATCATCAATTGTAGGATTTGGACCATTTGGGTATCACTTAGCGATGGTTGGTATGGTTCAGATAATGAATGAGATAAAAGCCGTACAAGAGATGCAACAACAACAAGCGACTCAAGCTGAGTAGGCAATGTATATAGAGCGTAAATTAAGTGATAGTTTGACTATCTATAAAAATTTGCGCCTTAGTAAACGAGGGCAAAGGGGTCATCATCGTTACAGAGTAACCATTGGTATTGGTGGTAATGTAGGTGATGTTAGAAGAAGGTTTTCTCATCTTGAAGTCTATCTTATGAGAGATAAAAGAGTTGAATTTTTACAGAGATCGTTGATTTTAAAAAATCCTCCTTTTGGTTTTATAAATCAAGATGATTTTTTTAATTCAATTATTATATTAAAAACGAGTATGCAGCCTATGCTATTTTTAGATTATTTAATGAGAGTAGAGAAAAAATTTGGACGTAAAAGAAGTTTTGCGAACGCTCCAAGAACGCTTGATTTGGATATCATATTTTTTGATGATAGAGTTGTTAAAAAAGAGAGACTCTCTATTCCGCACCCAGAGCATTTCAAAAGAGAAAGCGTATTAATTCCACTTAAAGGTTTAAAGAGATGAAAATATTAACTTTTGTTGGAAAAACACCCTCAGATGCTCTTAAAAAAGCAAAGATGAGCCCAAATTATTCTCAAATGCTTCATATCGATACTAAAGAGATACAAAAAAAGTCACTAGGACGAGATGCACTTTATGAGATAATAATGGGAATAGAAGATGAGCCAGAGCAGACTTATCAAAAAAATAGCTCTACAATAAAAGATGGCAGACCTCTCACTCAAAAGAGTGCTGATGTTCTTTATGATATCTCTTATGCGGCAAAACAAATTTCTAAAATAGCAGAAGTTAAAGATCCACTTTATGCTTATCAAGAACAAAACACTCAAAGCGTACTTGAGCCAAAAGAGTTAAAAGAGATAAAATCAGAGATAGCAAAGCTTGGTGATAAAGTTAAGATCATCCAAAATATGTTTTGGGAAGAAAAATCCCCTGATTTAGATAGTCATATCCCATCAGAATTCGCAGAGATTTACAGGCTAGCTTCTCAAAGTGGTATGAATAAAGAGCATTTAGATTCTATTATGAGAATGACACTAGAACATATGCCATTTAAGATGAGAGAGAACTCATCTACAATCAAGAGATATTTTCAAACTATCCTTAGAAAAATGGTGCCAGTTAGAATTGAAGCCTTGCCATCTATTGGAAACAAAAAGGTAATAATGCTAGTTGGTCCAACAGGAGTTGGTAAAACAACGTCAGTTGCAAAGTTAGCTGCAAGGTACTCATTTTTAACACAAAAAAAATACAAAGTAGGTCTTATTGTTCTTGATACTTACCGTATTGGAGCAGTTGAGCAACTGATGCAATACGCTAGAATGATGAAGTTAGCTATCGAGAC
>NZ_JAQVKA010000132.1 GCF_028694895.1 Sulfurimonas sp.
ATTGATTTGTGGGTTACTAAAGGTGACTTACAAGGGTCGATAAAGCGCATGAAAGATGTAGAGAACTCAAGTGAAGTAGCATTTGAAGAGCTTTATGAGGTTTTTAAAAAGTATAGAAAGTAAAAGATTTAAATAGTTCTCATCATACTCTATGATGCAGAATTTATTTTTTCTCTCTTATCATTTTTATAGCCTCACTACAAAGCACAAGCCCAAAAGTAGCGGTTACTCCGATAAAGCTCCCTTTATCTTTAACGAGTGCTTCTTCTGAGGAAAATATAACTTTATACTTCTTTTTAAACCCTCTTTTTCTTAGCTCATATCTGATTTTTGAGCCAAACTTATCACCATAACTCTTAAAGACATCATCTACGTGTACTTTAGTAGGGTCAAGACGTTTTGCACAACCAAATGATGAGATGAGTTTTTTATAGCATTTTTGAGCAAGAGCGAGTTTTGGTTTTATATCGTCAATCGCATCAAGGACAACGTCATACTCATCAAAGTTAAAGTTTTGTACCCACTCTTCATCTATATGAGCGTTAATTATCTTTATATCTGGATAGTGTTTTTTAAGAGCTTCAACTTTTAACTCGCCCTCATGCAGTTCAGACCAGAGTTGACGGTTTTGATTTGAGAGATCATAGCTATCAAAATCCACTATAGTTATTTCACCCACACCACTTCTACTTAGACAATCCAAACAGTGTCCGCCAACTCCACCCACTCCTAAGAGCAAGACTTTTGCATCTTCAAGTTTAGAAAAATCCTCTCCTAAAAGGTTTTTTATGCGCTCATATCTCACTCGTTTACTCTATCCACTCTTTGAGTTTGTTCATACTTTTATATGCACTCATATCAAGCTGTATAGGCGTTAAAGAGATATTTCCTGCTTTAATAGCTTCATAGTCACTAATGCCTTCATTTCCCTCTCTTGGTAAGAAGTTGAGTGGGTGAAGTCCTAGCCAGTAAAACTCCTCACCTCTTGGGTTTCTATGAAGATGCGAATCATTTGCATAAAATCTATACCCAGCGTATGTTACAACCATCTTTGCATCTCTGTTGTCAGTTGAATCAAGATCTGGTGGAATATTTACATTTAAAAACTCTCTCTTTGGTAGTGGGAAAGAACCATTTTTTATCTTTAAAACAAGCTCTTTTATAACCTTTTTTGCTAGTGTAAAATCACCTTGTGGATCTGTAGAATCCATGACTTGAGAGATAGCAATGGATGGGATATCATGAAGAACTCCCTCCATTGCACCTGCTGCAGTTCCTGAGTATGTAATATCCTCGCCCATGTTTGAGCCTCTGTTTATTCCACTAATAAGCAAATCTGGTTTTGAGTCTACATATATCGTACTAAGTGCCAGATAAACACAGTCACTTGGCGTTCCATCATCAAGTTTGAAGAAGTTATCATCAACTCCTACAAAACGTAAAGGTCTAACAAGTGTTAAAGAGTGTCCGCATGCTGATTTCTCGCTTGCAGGTGCTACAACCATAACCTCAACATCATCAAGCTCTTTTAGCGCTTGTATTAAAGCGCGTAACCCTTTTGCCTCATAACCATCATCATTTGTTACTAAAATCTTATATCTCAAAAAAGTTCCTTAAATTTGATAAAAATCTATAATCTATCGCCATTTTAACATCAGTTATCAAAAAATAAAATTGTGCGACAAACTAAGCGACAAACTAAATAGTATGCTAAAATAAACACCCAATTAATTAAGAGGTTATATTTATGAAGATAGATGGTCGTTTTTGGCTTAGTAAAAATGATAAAAGTTTTTTAGGCTCTGGAAGAATAGAACTTCTTCGTCATATAGAAAAAACAGGCTCTATTCACGCCGCTGCAAAAGAGATGAAGATGAGCTACAAAGCGGCTTGGGAGCGAATTAACAGCATGAATGAGCTAGCCGATGAGCCTATAATTGAGAGAAAAATCGGCGGAAAAGGCGGAGGCGGAACAACTCTTACACCTTATGCTTATGAGCTTATAAACACTTATGATAGATTAAACGAGCTTCACCGTCAATTTATTGAGAGATTTGCTCAAGCTGGAGAAAACCCAGAGAGACTTGCAAAGATACTAAACAGAACTTTTTTAACAACGAGTGCAAGAAATCAAATCCCCTCAGTTATAAAAGAGATAAAAGAAGTAGGCATAAATTCACTAATCACAATGAGCATAGCTGGAGGTGGAAAAATAACCTCTTCTATCACTTCAAAGTCTGTTAAAAACATGGCTCTTGGCGTTAGCGATGATGTTTATGCCATCATAAAATCAAGCGACATAGAGATTTCTGCAACTCCCCCAGCAAAAAATGAGAGTTTAAATATCTTAGAAGGAACCATCCAAAACATAAAACTCTCAAGCCAATCAGTAGAGGTCTCTCTAAAAGTAAATGAGCTTACATCACTAATCTTAGTCGTAAAAGAGTCTCAAATCCCATCTCTTAAAGCAGGAGACAAAGCCTACGCAACCATACATCCAAGCAATATAATCATAGGTTCATGACTTTATACTTATCGAACCTTATTTATAAGTCTTTAAACTGATAAAAATAGTTGTACGCTGTCTCTGAAGTTAAGAAACGAAAGAAGACAACTTCATATATTTTTACAAGAGATAAAACTAAGAAAAGGCACAAAATAGTGCCTGACATTTTTAATTATATTATCCAATTCGCTTAAGCTACATTATGTTTGTTATGTAGTTTTTTCAACGATTAACAAACACTTTTGTATGTTATTTCTCCATATGACATTTAACACACACTAAAGATTTAAGACTAATAAGTATATTTTCTCCTAAAGTTAAAAAATATTGAAATTTGTCATATTTTTCATCAAATTTTAATAATTAACACACATTTAACATGTAAGTTATTTTTGCTTTTTTAAGTTGATGCGTATATAATGTGTTTGAATAAATAGTTATAGGAGAGTAAATGGCACTTGATTTAGATAAAGTGGGATCCTTCATTATTGGTTGCATACTTTTTGGTTTATTTTTATGGATACATTTAATACCATTTATTATGAGTTTAAAAACTATGAACTATTTGAAAAATAAGAATAAAGAATATACACCATATATTATTTTATCAATAATATCTCTAATCCCAACATTTATTTTCTTGTATTTAATGTATTTTGGTCTAACTTGTGGAAGTGGTTGTTTTAGTGGAATATTTTTCTTTATGTCACTTATCCCTGTGTTAATTTTATCTATAGTTAATCAAATTATCAAAAACTATGTTTATAAAATCTATAACAAATCTTAGGAGAGAAATAAGTTACCCTACAGGCAAACTTATTTCTCAAGTCAAACGTTATCTTCCTAATCCTCAACTAATAATAATTTAAATACAATTGTTAAAATTATTCTGTTTTAGATGCTACATGTAGTGCATAAATAATAAAAATATAAATATACTATTTCTAGTTTAAATCAGATAAAGTAATAATAGTATCTCTTCTAAGCTCACAAGGCTCACGTATATCGCCTTAATGCATAAATTGCAAATCAGTAAATGCTTCTCTTTAACACTCTTTGAGTCAGTTATTATTAAGAAACATTACTTTATTATTCGTTATATCA
>NZ_JAQVKA010000036.1 GCF_028694895.1 Sulfurimonas sp.
CACTATTATAACCTCTCTACTATCTTTTCAAAGACAATTAAAGTTCTAAAAGAGAGTGAAAATCCGATTAAAAAATTAAAACATAAAGAAGATTTCATTCAGATTTTACCATTTAACAAAAAATTGACACAAAAGAGTTTTTACTCTCTCTTATCAACAGATAGTGAAAGACTTTATCATAAACTAGATGGGAATCACCAAATTTTCATACCGATACAGATTTAAGCAGCTTCTTTAGCGATTTTTTATCCTTTTTTAAGTATTATATATCCACTTAATTTAATTAATTTTTGGACATATAATGCAAGTACACATAGGGCTTAAAAAAGTTATAGATAACTCATACGATATTACGATAGACACACTTCCCAAACTCCATTTTGACACAAAAATAGCTGTAGTTACTAACTCAACTGTCTCTGCTCTTCACTTAGAGTATCTCTTAACAAAGATAAGTGCTAAAGAACTTCATGTTGTAACTCTAAAAGATGGCGAAGAGTATAAAAACCAAGAGAGTATAGATACCATCTTAAACTCTCTTTTTGAGCACCGTTTTAACCGTAAATCGATGATTATTGCCTTTGGTGGTGGAGTTATTGGTGATATGAGCGGATACGCTGCTAGTATTTATCAAAGAGGTATAGATTTTATTCAGATTCCAACTACTCTTTTATCTCAAGTAGATGCAAGTGTTGGTGGTAAAACAGGGATGAATAACAGCTATGGAAAAAACCTAGTTGGTGCGTTTCATCAACCTCGCGCTGTATATATCGACCCATATTTTTTGACTACTCTACCACAAAGAGAGTTTGGCGCTGGATTTGCTGAGATACTTAAGATGGCTGTGACATTTAACAAAGAGTTTTTTGAGTTTTTAGAAACAGCAGAGTTAAACAAGCCAGAAGTACTTCAAGAAGCTATAAAAAGAGCAGTTCAAACAAAAGCTAAAGTAGTTGCAGAAGATGAAAAAGAGCAGGGGATTAGAGCCGCGCTTAACTATGGACATACGTTTGGACATGTTATAGAAAATGAGACTGCTTATAAAAAATTTTTACATGGTGAAGCTGTTGCTATTGGGATGGTTATGGCAAATGAGATGGCTGTAAAGATGAACTATATGAGCCAAAAAGAGGCACAAAGAGTTAAGTCTCTTTTAGAGAAGTATAATCTTCCAACAACTTACTCTATAAAAGATGTAAAAGTATTTTATGAGGCTTTCTTCTTAGATAAAAAGAGTTCTGACTCTGCTATTACTTTCATCCTTCCTCTTGGAATTGGGGATGTTGTAATTACAGACAAAGTTGAGACTGGCACAATCATGTGCGTTTTAAATAAGTTTATGGATAAGTAGATGAAAAAAATATTTATTTATCTATTTTTAGCTTCTTCTTTACTATTTAGCAGTGCTTTAAAGGCTGAAGTAAAACCAACTAAAGAAGAGATAGAGCGTGTAAGAGTAGAGCAAGAGAGAGCAAAAATATCACAACTGCTATCAGAGTTAAAAGTTGTTGAGGAAAAAATATCTAAAAAAGATAGTGTTTGGATAAAGAGTTATGCCTCTTATCTTACGTCTTTAGATGTAAGAGAGAGCCTTGATAAAATTATTGAGAGAATCAACTACCTTCAAAGAAAAAGAGGAAAATCACTTAGTGAAGTTGATGAGTTAAATGCACTAGTCGGGCGTGAGAAGATTTTAACATCGCAAACTGAGAAACTAAAGAAAAAAGACAGTTCTCCTTTTTCTAATCTTATAACCCCACCAAATATGGATGAAACGCCATCTGTTACAAACCCTATTGATATATTTATGGGTATCTCTTTAGTAAAAACACTAGATAAAGATTTTAGTGATTATGCTCTAAAAAAAGAAGAACTGGATAAATTGATAACACTTTTAAAAGAAGAGATAAATCTATATACTCAGATAGAAGCTATAGATATAGAGCACAAATACAAAGAGCAGTTAGATTTTAAACTAAAACAGTTAGAGAGATTTGAATCAGCCCTTGATACAATGAATGTAACAGTTGATGTTTATGAAAAAAGACTGGATATTATAAAAGCAAATATCAACAAAGAGATAGAAGCACAAATAGTAAAGCTTATTAAAATAGTTGTTACTATCTTTGTTGTTTTTCTTATTTTCTTCTTACTTAAGCTTATAGTTAAAAAATATATAAAAGATCATGAACGCTTTTATATGGCGAATAAATTTATCACCTTTATGAACTTCTTTCTCATTATTTTGATTTTATTTTTTAGTTATATTGAAAATGTAAGTTATTTTATTACTATCTTAGGGTTTGCATCGGCTGGTATTGCAATCGCCATGAAAGATTGGTTTATGAGCATACTTGGGTGGCTTGTAATCGTTCTTGGTAGAAGTGTGCATGTTGGAGATAGAATCCGTGTTGATATGGATGGCATGCAGTATGTTGGCGATGTTATGGATATCTCACTACTTCGAATAACGATGCTCGAAGATATCACTCTTACAACGGTTATGCAAAATAGAAGAGCAGGAAGAGTTATATTTATACCAAACAACTATATCTTTACAAGAATGATAGCAAACTACACACATAGCTCTTTAAAGAGTGTTTGGGATGGTGTTAAGATTACTATTACTTTTGATTCCAACCATAAAAAAGCAGTACATATAGCAAAAGAGATAGCCAAAAAATTCTCAAAAGGTTATACGGATATCACAAGAAAGCAGCTTAACAAACTAAGAAGTAATTACAGTCTTAAAAATACAAACGTAGAACCTAGAATTTTTACCAATATAGAGCCAAATGGTATATCAATAGATGCTTGGTATCTAACAAACGCTTATGGAACGCTAACTCTAAGAAGTGTAATCTCTACAGAGATAGTTGATGCTTTCTTAGCAGAGGATGACATAACAATCGCATATCCTACGCAGATGCTTCACATGGAAGCTGCAGCGAAGAAAAAGCCTCCATTTAATCCTGATGAAGTGATATAGATGAAAAAAAAAGTATATTTTAAAACATTTGGGTGCAGAACAAATCTCTATGATTCTCAAGTCATGATGAGCTCACTTAAAGAGTATGATGTAACTGAAGATGAGAGTGAGGCAGATGTTGTAGTTATCAACTCATGCACAGTTACAAATGGAGCTGATTCGCATGTACGCTCATACATCTCACAGGTAGAGAAGAGTAATGGTGCAAAAATCTTTTTAACTGGATGTGGGGCGCATACAAAGGGTGAGAGTCTTTTAGCTGCGGGTAGAGTTGCTGGAGTTTTTGGACAGAGCGAAAAAGTAAAAATAGATGAGATGCTAAACAAAGAAGAACCTTTCTATGAGCCTGGTGATTTGAACCACATAGATGAGAGTGTTGTAGATGATTTTATCGGCAAGAGCAGGGCTTTTATAAAGATTCAAGAAGGGTGCAACTTCCGCTGTTCTTACTGCATCATCCCTTACGTTCGTGGTGACGCTAGAAGTATGGATGAAGAGAAGATTTTAGAGCAGATAAGAAGACTTGCGCGTAATGGTTTTGGAGAGTTTATCTTAACTGGAACAAATGTCGGAAGTTATGGGCAAAGTAGCGATAGTTCAATCGCTTCGCTTATGAAAAAGATCTCTCAAATCCGAGGCGTTAGACGCATAAGACTTGGAAGTGTTGAGCCGATACAAATTAGTGATGAATTTAAAGAGATACTAGGTGAGCCATGGCTTGAGAGACACCTTCATATTGCGCTTCAACATACATCTCCTCAGATGTTAAAGTTTATGAATAGACGAAATGTTTATAAGAAAGATAGAGAACTTTTTGAGCTACTCTCAAGTAAAGGCTTTGCAATAGGAACTGATTTTATAACAGGTCATCCTGGAGAGAGCAGTGCACTTTGGGACGAAGCTATGAAAAATGTAAGAGAACTTCCTCTTACGCATCTGCATGCATTTACATACTCAAAACGTGATGGCACTCCATCAGCTACTATGAAGCCAGAGGTAAGCGGAGATGTTGCTAAAGAGAGACTTCATGAGCTAGAGAGTATTGTAAAAGATAAAAACTTTGCTTTTAGAAACTCTTTTAAAGGTGAGCTTGATGTTCTTATAGAGAGCCAGAGAGATGATTTTTTCATAGGCTATGATCAACATTTCAACAAAATAATGGTACGCTCAGATGAAGATTTACTTGGTAACTGGATTAATATTACTAATTATGAAGTAGAGGAGGAGTCTAACTATGGTAGGGTCTAAAACAAATAGAATAGTTCTTTATGTATCTGCCTCTTTAGTTATTATACTTATCTTATTTGCGATGCTTAGGGATAATGCAGAGTCTATAACGCTCAAAGATGCTGTTAAAATTTTGGATGATAAAAGTGTCAAAAGTGTTATAGCTTCACAAGATTACATATATCTAAAAACTGATAAAGAGATATATAAGATTGCTTCATCTCAAGTAACGCCAAAGATGTTTTCAAATTATCAAGTAAGTATAAAAAACAGTTCAAATATAGTAATCTATTTCCTCTTTTTAGTTTTATTTCTAGGTTTAGCTGCACTGCTTTATAGATGGTTTCAAAAAAACAAGTTATTAAGCCTTGAAAAATCAGACGATACTAAGTATAGATCCCAACTAGAGAGTTCAAGACCAATAGAATCCATAAAAAGTGATGTAACTTTTGATGATATCGGCGGTATTAGTGATGTTAAGAGTGAACTTGAAGAGATTATAGACTTTATGAAAAAACCAAAACGTTATAAAAGTTTTGGTGCAAGAATGCCTCGTGGTGTGCTTTTAGTTGGTCCTCCTGGAGTTGGAAAGACAATGATTGCAAAGGCTGTTGCAAATGCGGCTGGAGTTCCGTTTTACTACCAAAGTGGTGCATCTTTTGTTCAGATATATGTTGGAATGGGTGCAAAAAGAGTTCATGAGCTCTTCGTGGCTGCTAAAAATAGTGCTCCTGCAATTATATTTATAGATGAGATTGATGCTGTTGGTAAAAAAAGAGATGGACAAAGAAGTGATGAGAGGGAAGCAACACTAAACCAACTCCTAACAGAGATGGATGGTTTTGAAAACTCAAGTGCAATCATAGTTATAGCCGCAACAAACAAGATAGACGTTTTAGATTCAGCTCTGCTGCGAGCTGGAAGGTTTGATAGAAGAATCTTTGTTGAGCTTCCAACAAACAAAGAAAGAGCTCTTATACTCTCAAAATACTTAGAAAAAGTTCCTAATGATGTAGATGTAAAAAGCATAGCAAATATGACGGTAGGCTTCAATGGTGCTTCTTTAGCAGCACTAGTTAACGAAGCATCACTCCTTGCTATCAGACAACATGACTTTCAAGTAACTATAGAACATTTTGATCAGGTTAAAGACAAAGTTATGTTTGGTAAGAAAAAGCTTCAGATTCTTAGCGAGATGCAAAAGAGATATCGCGTTACTTATCAAGCTGCAAAAGTCGTTTGTGCAACGTACTATGACTTACCTTTTGAGAAGATTTTACTATCAAACGAAAAACTCACACCATCTATCGATGAACCACTTATAAAGCACGAACTCGAGTCAAGAGTGAAGATGCTTTTAGCCGGTATAGTCGCTTGTAACATAAAATACTCAGAACATGCAAGCAGTGCAAAATCTGATTTGGATGAAGCAAAAGAGATAGCACAGAAGATGATTTCAGAGTATGGAATGGGCTCAACTCTGGTTGCTAATGATGGTGAAAAAGAGATACTTATAAATAGACTCTACGATGAGACAAAAAGCCTTTTAGAATCACTTCAGAGCGTTATCAAAAAAGTTGAAGATGTTTTAAATGAGAGAGAAAGCATATCAAAGATGGAAGTAAAAAAGTATATAAATGAAGTTTTATAGTGGTTTTACTCTAAGAAATAAAGAGAAATGTTTCGATAGATATATAAACAAAAGCAACTATACGATTTGTGGGTTTAGTTATGGTGCTATAAAAGCGCTAAAAGATGTGCAAAAACATCTAAGAGATTTAAAAAGAGTAGATACACTTCAACTCTTCTCCCCAGCTTTTTTTCAGAACAAAGATAAAAAATTTAAAAAAATGCAGATACTTGGGTTTGAGAAAAACAGAGATTTATATATAGACAACTTCATAAATGCATGCTTTTATCCACATCCTCAAAAAGACATAGATCATAATGAAGATGGCATTGATGAGCTAAAAGAGCTACTTTTTTATGAGTGGAGCAGGGACGAGCTTCAAGAGATAATCAAGAGCGGCGTAAAGATAGAAGTTTACCTTGGGCAAAAAGATAAGATTATAGATGCTGTTGCAGCTAAAGAGTTTTTTTTAGAGTTTAGTACAGTTACATACATAAAAGATGCAAACCACTTTTTACAAATAAAATAAGGGAAAAATATGAGTAAGATAAAGATAGGCGTAATAACAGCCAGCGATAGAGCAAGTAAGGGAATATATGAAGATATATCTGGAGTTGCTATTCAAGATACTATGAAAGAGTATTTAAAGAGTGAGTTTGAGATAGTTTATAGATGTATTCCTGATGAGCAGGATATGATAGAAAAGACGATGATAGAGCTATGTGATAATGATAAGTGTTGTCTAGTAGTTACAACTGGCGGAACAGGCCCAGCGTTAAGAGATGTAACCCCAGAAGCAACTGAGAATGTATGTGAGAAGATGATGCCTGGGTTTGGCGAGTTAATGCGTCAAGTGAGCTTGCAGTATGTACCAACTGCAATTTTATCAAGACAGAGTGCAGGTATCAGAGGTAAAAGTCTCATCATAAACCTACCTGGAAAACCAAAATCAATTCGCGAGTGTCTTGATGCAGTTTTCCCTGCTGTGCCTTACTGTATAGATTTGATAGAAGGGCCATATATAGAGACAAATGAAGAGGTTATAAAAGCTTTTAGACCTAAGACTAAGTGAGTCTGAATTTTAATTTTTATTAAGGACTAAGAGTGAAATTTATAATAGACATGATAGATGATATACGCGAAAATATACAAAACTCTAAAGAATATACGCTCTTAGCTATGCTCTTAAGTGAAGATGAAGAGCAAAGCCTTCAAAATGCAGGTGAAAAAGTCATTACATCTTTATATGTTGATAATACTGCTAAGCAGTTACAGCTAGGATTTCTTGATGAACACGTTACAACAAAAGAGTTACTAGAGTATTTAGACTCTTTAGAGATGCAAGCGATGATGTACGAAGTAATGATAAAAATCTCAAACGAGCATCCTCTTATGCCTGTTATCGGATTTGGTGAAAATAATGAACAAAAGCAATATATTTTTTTTGTGATGACTTGACTTATTCAAAAAAGCGTAAAAAAGGCGATTTAAAAGAGTGTCAGTCACATTTTTGTGATTGCTCTCCTTTGGTTTGTTAAGTAATAATTTATTTGTATTTTTCACAAATAAAAGATACTAAATCTGATTTACTTGATCCAAAGACTAAAGATGTCCATTTTGATTGTTTTGACCAATCTTTTAATGGCTTTGAAGGTTTCTGCTTTTTCCCATCTTCGCTTGAGCCTGCTAATTCAAAATATTGTTTTACTCGACAATTAATCTCTAGTTCTGTAAAGTCAGTATAGGCATTTTCTTTTCCTATGCGACTTGTAAGTACTTTAAATTGTCTATCTCCAGTTTTTTTAACACTTAATACAAAATATGTTCCACTATCACCGTTAGAGGGCGCACGATACATCTCATTTGCAATAGAAAAGCTTGATAGTCCAACAAGTACCATAATAGTGAAAATCTTTTTCATGTAATTTGCTCCTTGATTATTGCTTAAGTATTTATTTAATAAACATTATATTATTTAACTTTTAGAGATTTATGATGAAGAAAAAGAACTTGATGTTATTATAAAAAAGGCTAAACAGAGAGAAAATCTCTCTCTATTATAGTTCTATAGAAAATTAATCTCTGTAACGTTGTGTTTTAGTCCAAGTTCTGCAGCAGAGCATCCAAGAGCTAGTCCTATCATTTGTTGCATGTGTAGAACTGGAAGTGATACTTCTCTGCCTACTGCTTCTGAAGAGCTTTTTGTTTGGGTGTCAAGTTTTAGATGACATAGTGGACATGGTGTTACCATCATGTCTGCGTTGTTATCAGTTGCACCTGCAATTGCGCTTCCTGCTAGAACTGCTGCTGTATGAGGAGCTTGTAGTTCAACGTGGAATCCACAACATTTGTTCTTTTGCTCATAATCAACATTCTTACCACCACAAGCAATGATTAGATCATCTAGTGAAGTAGGGTTGTATGGATTTTCTGGCGTTTTATGAGACTCATTTTGAAGCTCAGAAGGACGGATATTGTGACATCCGTAAAATGGAGCTATGTTGAATTGGCTAAGTGGTTTCACAACCATCTCTTTGATTTTATCTAAACCAAAATCATCAATGATTGCATAAAGAAAGTGAGTTACAAGTGAAGTACCTTTGTACTCTAGGCCCACTTCTGCTAGTTTCTCATTTACTCTTGCTTTTAGTTCTGGATTTTTATCTAGTCTATGTTTTGTCATAGCTGTGTTTAACTGACATGTATTACAAATTGTTACCATAGTTAGGCCATGTTTTTCAGCATATGCTATGTTTCTAGCATTTAATACAAGTGATAAAAAATCATCATAATCTTGTAAGTGTGAAGCCCCACAGCATGACGCTTCTGTTAGTTCAATTAGTTCAATATTTAGTTTTCTAGCTACTGCCATAGTCGACATCATTTGCTCTGGAGTACTTTGCTTTGCTGTACATCCTGTAAAGAGTGCGTATTTTAATTTTTTCATCTATTTTACTCCTAGAACTTGACTGTTGATGATGATTTTATAAGTTTTTGAATCTCATCAAGGTTGTCAGATTTTACTATATTCCAAGGCATTACAATTTTGCCTTTTCTAAACATTTGAAGTGCAACAGGAATATGTTTTACAATTGATACTCCCTCAGAGTAAAGAACTAAGCCACCCTCATCAAGAACACCATTTCTTTTGATTGAGTGTAAGAAACCAACTGCGTGACGAGTTGCAACATTGTTTTTTGCAACACCTTTTTTAAACGCCATCTGGTGAAGTTTAGTAATCTTACTAAATGGATCAATTCCTTTTGGACAAACTTCTGTACACTCTATACATTTAACACAATCCCAAACGCCTTGCTTCTCTTCATTTACATCAATAAGTCTTTGTCCATCACTATCACGAACATCAGCTTCAAAACGATAAGCAGCGGCAAATGCAGCAGGACCAAAGAAGTCACTGTTTATCTCTACAACAGGACACGCATAGTGACATGCGCCACACTGGATACATAAATCTGCATCGTCTAGCTCTTCAGCATCATGAGGAGATACAAGGTTTTCACATGATGGGCACTCATCTATATCTGCGACAAGATAAGGTGTAACTGCAGCATGCTTCTCCCAAAAGTCACCCTTATCGATAATCATATCTTTTACGGCTCTTTTTGTGCTAAGTGGTTCAATAGTTAAATCGTTTCCAAAATACTCTATCATAGTTGACATACTCTCTTTACAAGCAAGAGTAGAGCGACCATTTACTTTAATAGCGCAAATTCCACAGATACCGTGACGGCAGCTTCTTCTATACGAGAAACTTCCATCGTGATCCCATTTTATTCTGTTTAATATATCTAAAACAACCTCTTCAGAAGTTACGTCCATAGTATAATCTTCATAGTATGGAAGATAATCTACATCAGAATTAAAACGAAACACTTTGAAATTTACTTTTTGTGTGCTAATTTTATTTATACTCATTAGTGCTCCTTAATAATTTCTTGCTTTTAGTTCATGCTTGCCAAGATTAACAGGCATAGACTCAAGTAAAATATTTCCATTTTTATCCATGTAAGCCATAGTGTGTTTTAGGAAGTTTTCATCGTCACGCTCTAAAAAATCTTCTCTGTAGTGAGCACCACGACTCTCTTCTCTAGCTATAGCACTCTCAACAATAAACGCAGAATAGTCAATCATATGACCAAATTCAATAGCCTCTTGAAGCTCAGTATTAAATACTTTTGATTTGTCTTTTATACGAATATTTTTATATCTCTCTCTTAACTCTTTTACTTTTGCAATAGCAATCTCTAGAGTCTCTTTTGTTCTAAAAGCTCCAGCATTTATAGTCATACACTGTTGTAACTCTTCTCTTAAGTGTGGAACAGTCTCATTTCCATTGTTCTCTAGTATAGAGTTTATCTCATCAATTGCAATTTTTGCATCACTCGCAGTTGCTGCCCTTAGAGGTATTTTATCTATCTCTTCAACCATTGTTTTACCAACATAACGACCAAATAGAAGTGCTTCAAGTACAGAGTTTGCTCCAAGGCGGTTTGCACCATGAACTGAGACGCACGAACACTCTCCAGCGGCATAGAAACCTTCTATAAACTCTGTGTTGTTCTTACGAACATTTCCAGCGATATTTACAGGTATTCCACCCATAGAGTAGTGCGCAGTTGCAGAGATTAGGATAGGCTCTTTTATCATATCAAGCCCTAAAAACGTGATAGCTAAATCACGAAGTTCAGGTAATCTCTCCATTATTAAATCACGTCCAAGATGTGTTACGTCAAGATAAACAGCATCCTTTCTAGGTCCTACACCACGGCCTTCTCTGATCTCATTTAAGATAGCACGGCTTACAACATCTCTACTTGCAAGTTCCATTGCATTTGGTGCGTATTTTTCCATAAATCTTTCACCATTAGAGTTGAACAAACGCCCACCCTCACCGCGAGCAGCTTCAGAGATTAAAACACCATTTCCAGATAGTCCTGATGGATGAAACTGAACAAACTCCATATCTTCAAGTGGAAGTCCATGACGAGCTACAATTGAGAGTCCATCGCCAGTGTTTGCATGTGCATTTGAGTTAATTTTGTAAGCACGTGCATATCCGCCAGTTGCAAACATTACTGATTTTGCATTAAAGATTGCTATTTGTAAATCTCTTATGTTAAAAGCAACAACGCCAGAAACCTTGTTATCTTTATATATAAGGTCAGCTACATACCACTCATCCCAGAACTTTACTCCAGCGCGAAATGCTTGCTCATAAATAGTTTGTAGAAGTGTTAATCCTGTTCTGTCTTTTGCATAACATGCACGAGGTGATGATTGTCCACCAAAGGGACGTTGTGCAATTTTACCATCTGGCGTTCTACTAAAAGCAGCACCCATTCTCTCTACCCAGCGGATAGTCTCTGGTGCATTTTTACACATAAACTCAACAGCATCTTGATCAGCTAAATAGTCACTTCCTTTTACTGTATCAAACTCATGAAGTTCAACACTGTCTTTGTCGCTAAATGCAGCGTTAACACCGCCTTGCGCCGCCCCTGAATGACTTCTTAGGGGGTGAAGTTTTGTAATTACAGCAACTTTCTTTCCTGCAATTTGTAGTTCTCTTGCAGCAGCACAGCCAGCTAAGCCTGCACCAACAACAATAGCATCGTAAGTATAAATAGGAATACCCATTAGCTTTCCTTTGTTAAATGTATTAAAATAAGGTGGATTGTACAGCTTTTAGCCTTTGTGAATAATAAAAAAGGTTTTTCTAATTAGGTGATGTTACTTAACGCGACATTTAAAGAGGGAGTAAAACGTTAAAGTGTGAAAATTTTTCTCACAGTTCACTATGCGCTAAATCTTTTACTTGAGAAATAATGTTTTTAGATTTTTTTTGAGCATGTAGCAAAACTTTTTTAGCTTGTCTGATAGCCTCTTCTAGCGATTGATTATTTGGTTTTGTTACATGGCCTCCACTTATAGAGAGCTCAATTTCTCCTGCTTCTGTAGAGCTTAGTTTTAGCTCAGAGATACTGTGGCGAATATCATCAGCATCTTTAAATAACTGATCTTTTGTCTCTCTTGAGAGGATAACCGTGAATTGATTGTAATCAGTTCGTGCAATTACGTCAGTTATTTGTTGATGCAAAGAGATTGAAAATGCAATTTTTTTAAGGATACTTTGAGTTAATTCTTGAGAGTATGCTTTGTTTGTTTTAGAGAAGTTATCTACTTCAAAAACTGTTACAGATGTAAAATTTCTATCTTTCATACCTTTTTTCTCTGAGTATGAACTCATCATCCCTTTTAGGTTATTTATCCCAGTTACAGCATCAATCATAGTTGGGTTATCTGTCACAACTGGCTTTCTTTTGATTTTTTGTGAAATAGCTTCTGCTTCTAGTGAAAATATATTGTATTGTTGTAGATTAGCATTGTTTAAAAACTCTAAATCTTTGTATATTAAAGTTAATCTCTTTCTATACCAAAGAGTTGCAAATAGTATCGCTAAAAAAGCAAAATATGTTACTTTTTTATGAATGTTAAATGTCGCTTGATTATAGTATATAGACTTAATTATCATAGCGTTTATGTGAGTGTCTAAAGAGTTAAAACTCTCTTGCAATTCACTTTTATATAGGTCTGAATCTTGTGTAGTGCTGTAGTAAGTATTAGCTTTTTTTGTAAAATCAGCTCTTAGTTTATCTAGTAAATCTAAATCACTTAAGTACTCTTTTGAGTTTGAGAGTATAAATTTTTCAAATATACTATACTGATATAAAGAGTGAAGTTTTTCTACATCATATTGAAGTTGTGTTGTTCCGCCTTGAAGCTTTATAAGTGATATTTCTAGGTTTTCTTTAGAGAGATTTAAAATATCAAAAATGATAACTTTTTGATTTGTAAGATTATTTACTTTTTCATATGAACTTGAATGGTCTATTGCTACGATTACGCCAAATCCAGCAAAGATAGTAGCGAGTATAAAAAATGTAGAAAGATTTTTAAAAATATTTTGTATAGAGTGTTTCATAAAAGTTTCCTAATACAATAGATGATATAATAAGAAGTTATTTTATCATATATTTTAAGAAGATTTGTTGAATTTAGAAAACTATTTTATCTCACAATTTAAAAACGCAAATATCGGCGATGACGGTGCTTTTATTGATGGTATGGTCTATTCTAAAGATGCTTTTTTTGAAAATATTCATTTTAAAACAAGTTGGATGAGCCACTATCAAATAGGCTATAAAGCTATGATAGTAAATATTTCAGACGCTATTGCTATGAACGCTGTACCAAAATACGCACTTCTTAGTGTAGCTATGCCAAAGAGTATCACAAAAGCTCAGATGTTAGATTTAGCTAACGGATTTAAAGATGCTTGCGCTAAATATGGAGTTGAGATTATTGGTGGAGACACCATAAGCAATACTAAGCTTGATATTACTGTGACAGTTATTTCAAAAAGTGCTAAACCATTGATGAGAAAAGGCCTAAAAACAGGTGATTTGATAGCCTATACTGGAAATTTAGGTCGAAGTGCTATTGCACTTAAGAGATTGATGAACTTGGGTAAAATCAACAAAAACTCTAAGTTTGTAAATATTGTCTTAAGGGATAAGTTTATCTATAAAAATAGACGCTTTTTAAGAGTAGGTATGGACATTTCAGATGGAATTTTTAGTGACCTACAAAAGCTCTCAGGAGCATCAAGGGTTGGTTTTAGATTTTTTAAAAAAATCCAAAAAAGAGTAGGGTGCAGTGGCGAGGAGTACGAAATACTCTTTGGATTTGATAGGAGATTTAAAAAGACTCTTCTAAGACGTGCAAAGCTAAGCAAAACTCCGATAAATATTATTGGAGAGTGTGTAAGAAAAGCTTACAAAAACAGATGCAAAGCGCATCATTTTTAACAAAAACTAAATATAGACAGGAAAATTATGGATAGATTTTATTCGCTCTCTCACTCAAGTATAGATTTTTATTTCAAGCAAACACCAAGAGACTTTGTAGTCGAAGAGGTACCTCTTTATGAGTTTTGTGGCAAGGGAGAGCATCTTGTTCTTTTTGTTAGAAAAAAAGGAATCTCAACTTTAGAGCTTGTCTCTATGATAGCTAAATATCTTGGTATAAAAAACAAAGAGATAGGCTATGCTGGGCTAAAAGACAAGCACGCTATGACAAAACAGTATATCTCTTTACATAAAAAATATGAAGAAAAAATGGATACGTTTGAACATGCAGACGTAAAAATACTATCTAAAACTTATCACAACAACAAGATAAGAATAGGGCATTTAAATGGCAATAAATTTTATATAAAACTAAAAAAAGTCAATCCTACTTCAGCCCAGAAAATAGATGAAGCACTTAAAAATTTATCATCTTTTGGTATGCCTAACTATTTTGGTTATCAAAGATTTGGCACAGATGGAAATAACCATATCGATGGAGAGTTGATTGCAAAAGGTGAGAAAAAAGAGCGAAACCCAAAAGTAAAGCAACTTCTTATCAGTGCATATCAAAGCCATCTTTTCAACCTTTGGTTAAGTAGAAGAGTTGAGATAAATAGTCTAATCCAAAACTTTGAAGTAAAAGAGTTAGAACCACTTTTAAATATGCCCAAAGATGAGCTTACAAAGATGAAAGAACAAAAGCATCCCTTTAAGCTAATCAGTGGAGATATAATGGAACATTATCCATATGGAAGACTTTTTGAGTTTGGAGGCGAAGAACATGATTTGGAAAGATTCAATGCAAAAGACATCACTGTTACTGGGCTTTTATGCGGTAAAAAGGCAAAGCTCTCAACTGGTTTAGCAAGAGAGATAGAAAAAGAGTTTGATGATGAGATAAATGAGGATGGCACAAGAAGATACGCTTGGGTTTTTCCAAAAGATATCGATGGAAGATATAAAAATGAAGAAGCACAATATGAGCTAAATTTTTATCTTCCAAAAGGTTGTTATGCGACTGTTTTTATTGAAGAGATAGCAAAAAGAGAGATTAGGGAGTATCGAGTATGAAAAAACATATGACATCAGCTTTATCACAGGCTTTTGGAAAGTTTGCTAACAAAGAGTTTGCAAAACCAATACAAAATTTTATAAACAGCAGTTATGTAAAAATCATGGGTCTTGATATGAGTGAGTTTCATGACCCACACACATATAAAAGCTTAAATTCGTTATTTACCAGAAGACTAAGAGAGCCAAGGGTTTATTCGCTTGATAGCGAAGATTTTATATCACCATGCGATTCTTTAATCACTGAGTGCGGAGAGCTAAAGAATGAGTACGCTCTTCAGATAAAAGGTATGAGATATAAAAGTGATGAACTCTTAGGTGAGCATTTCTCTAAAGAGGAGAAAGAGCTTATAAATAATGGTACTTTTATAAACTTCTATCTCTCGCCAAAAGATTATCACCGTTATCACATACCGACAAATCTAAAAGTTTTAAAAGCTGTTCATATACCAGGGAAATCTTTCCCTGTAAACATTCCATCTCTTAAAACAAGAGTTAATCTTTTTATAGTACATGAGAGA
>NZ_JAQVKA010000133.1 GCF_028694895.1 Sulfurimonas sp.
AGCTTTTGAGTATGGATATACAAAAAGTGAAATAGCAGAATTTATAAACCTAAGTACCAAAACAATCAATACAATTTTAAAATAATCCCAGCCGACCACCACCAAACGCAACACACCAAAAAACCAACACATTTCACACCCAAACAATATATTTCAAAGACACCTAAAACCACCCCAAACACTCAAATCTGCTACAACAAGTAACAACTTCTAAAATTCATAAATTTCTTCCAAACTTAAAACGACCTAAAATGGTGGGCAAATGGTGGGCGATTTTACCCCTACTGTCCCAAAATAGTTTTAGAGACACCTCAAAGCCCCATATCAAAACGATTTCCCATCTTTTTCACCCCGTCCCAAAACCCAAGAGGGTTTAAAGACACTTTTAAAGAGACTTTAGCTCAATTTGGTCGGCAAATGGTCGGCAATGCCTACTTGACAAGGTTTTTCACCCTTGACTATACTTCCAACAAGCCCACATACTTTTCTATTGCGGTCGGCACATCATAATGAAGAGCAAAAATAAGTAAAAAGTAATGAAAATAGTAAGTAAAAAATAGAGTAAAAACAAGTAAAAAAAGAACTAAATAACAGGAGAAAAACCCAATGCCAAAACTATCAATCACCAATGAATTTATTAAAAAAGTAAAACCACCCACAACCAAAGCAAAAGAACAATACTTCGATATAGAATTAAATGGCTTCATGCTTGAGATAAAAAGTACAGGCTCTAAAACTTACTACTACAGATATAGAACCAATTCTAAACAAAAGATGAAACGAATAGGCACTACAATTGAACTAAGCCTAGAAGATGCAAAGAAAAGCTACTATGAATTAAAAGAGAACCAATCCAACCCAATACTAACCCAAGAGATAAAAGAGCCTACAATCAACCCTATAACCTTTCAAGAGTTCTACGATAAGCATTACTTACCATATATCCATACCCATATAAAAAGCTATGAAACCAATATTTCAGTATTTAAAAACCATATCCTCTCCCACCTAGCCAATACTGCTATGAAAGACCTAAAAAAACCCCAAGTGATGGCATACCATAGCTCTATGGTAAAAGATAAAAACCTAGCCCCAGCAACAGCCAATAAGTTTATAGTCTTTTTAGGTAACGCCTATAGACTATCCCACGAGTTTGAACTACTACCAAATGATATAAACCCTTGTAAAGGTGTAAAAGAGTTTGAACTAAACAACCAAAGACAAATCTTTCTAAACAACACCCAAGCAAAAAGACTACTAAGATATGTACAACTAAGCCCAAACCAACATCTACAGTTTATAATCCCTATGCTACTACTATCAGGAGCAAGAAAAAGAGAAGTACTAGATGCTCAGTGGTGTGACTTCGATATGTTAAATAAGCTATGGACTATTCCCATAACCAAATCAGGTAAAAAAAGAATCCTACCAATAACCCCACCACTAAAAGAACTAATAGAATCTATCCCTAAACAAAGCAAATACCTATTCCCAAGCCCAAAAACCAAAAAGCCTTACATCACCATCTTCAACAGCTGGAACACTGCAAGAGTAAAAGCAGGATTACCAGAAGTGCGTATTCACGATTTACGACATACATACGCATCAGCACTAGTAAACTCCAAATGCTCTCTCTATGAAGTACAAATGCTACTAGGACACTCAACGGCCAAAATGACCAGCAACGATTATAAAAGAGACTTTAGAGTCTCAAGAAGATTAGTTTTAGCCTAAGAGCTTTTAAGCATAAATAAAAAACAAAAACATAAAGGATAAACAATGTCAATCAACCCATTAAACAACCAAGAGCTACAAGAGTTAGCACCAACACTATTTACACAACAGCCTC
Source organism: Sulfurimonas sp. (assembly GCF_028694895.1). Taxonomy (GTDB): domain Bacteria; phylum Campylobacterota; class Campylobacteria; order Campylobacterales; family Sulfurimonadaceae; genus Sulfurimonas. The sequence continues at coordinate 1,850 of NZ_JAQVKA010000133.1, forward strand.
ATTATGAGGTAAGTGATAAATACCACTTTATACCAACTATAGATGTAATAGAGGAGATTAAATCTCATCATTGGTATCCAGTAAGCGTAAGCCAAGCAGCAGTTAAAGATGAAACCAAAGAGGGGTATCAACAACACTGTGTAAGGTTTCGTCACTTTGAGGATTTACTTCATCCACAAGATAATGCTGTAGAGCTATTATTGTTCAATAGCCACGACAGAACAAAAAGTTTCTCTATCAGTGCTGGTATATTTAGATTTGTATGTGCCAATGGACTAGTAGTATCTGATAGTGTGTTTGAAGCTTATAAAATCAAACACTTAGGAGATAGAGACAACGATGTAGCTAATGCAGTTCATAAGATAACTGCAGTTAAAGAGAAGCTCATAGAGAAGATAAAAACACTCTCTTCAATCCAACTATCAGACCTAGAGAAACAAAGCTTCGCTAAGTTAGCTATCCCTCTTAGATTTGAAGAACACCTAGAAGTTGATCCAAATGATTTACTTATCCCACATAGAGAGCAAGATTATAAAGATGACCTCTACACAACTTTAAACACCATACAAGAGCATCTAATCCGTGGAAATTTGAGTGGAATAAACAAAGAGAGTGGCAGACGCTTTACCTCTAAAGAGATAAAAAGTATTACCACAGATACCCAAGTAAATAAAGGTATCTGGGATATAGCAGAGAGGATTGCTACTATAAAAGAACCGTCCTACCAAATAGCAGCATAACGGAGCAGAAAATGAAATTAGTAAATTATCAACTCCAAACCCAAATAGAGTACCTCTCAAACGATAAACCCCAAGACTTTTTTAAAGACTATATTCGCTCTATAATAGAAGACACCTCAAAACCCTACTACCAAAGAGCAGATTATTTAGGGCTTTCGCTAAAAGAGCTACAATCAAAAATTGATATTCTCTCAAGTGATATCAAAGAACTAGGGCAATTCAAGAAACGACTCGCTGAATCATTAGAGATTGCAAAAGAGCTTACTGCCGAAGTATTTTTAAATAACGGTATAGACCGCATAGAGGGCAATATCATATCTTCAATCACTCTATCCAAAGAGACAACCAAAGAGACAATCCCTGCCAAAGCAAAAGTAAATCTAAAACGAAGTGCAAGCAACAACACACAAAGAGACGAACTGCTGCACATTCCACAAGCGGCATAAAGGAGTAAAAAGATGTTTAACGAAAAACAGATAACAGTGCTAAATTATGAAGTTGATTCCAGCAGAATAAAAATAAGAGAGAAAGGAAATATCAGCCTCTCCTATCTTGAAGCGTTTGATATTATAGAGAGTGCAAATAAGATATTCGGTTACGGCAACTGGAGCTACTCCATCTCATCTCTTGTGCAAGTAAGCCAAGAACAAAACCATAACCAAAATGTAGTCATCTGCTATAAGGCAGTGGTTCGGGTAGTAGCTCAAGATATAGCTCACACTAAAGAAGTAAGCCGTGAAGATGTAGGGTTTGGAAGTGGTATCGCAAAAACTCTCTCTGATGCACATGAGGGAGCAGCTAAAGAAGCGGTAACGGATGCCTTAAAGCGAGCTATGCGAACATTTGGAAATCAGTTTGGTAATTCTCTTTATGATAAAGGTAAAAATCATTATAGCCAACCAAATAATA
>NZ_JAQVKA010000004.1 GCF_028694895.1 Sulfurimonas sp.
CTGCACACTTTTCATTCATATCTTCTAGCACACTTCTCTCCTTGGCTAAATAGTCAACTATTTTTGCGATTACACTAAAATCAAATTAAAATAAAATTGATTTAAACTTCTAAACAGTCACTTATAGAGTAAAGACCTGACTCTTTTTTAGCTAACCAAGAAGCAGCTCTGATTGCACCTTTACTAAATGTATTTCTTGAAGTAGCTGTATGATTTAACTCTAAAAATTCGCCATCATTGTAAAAGCCTACGGTATGACGCCCTACGATATCTCCACCGCGAAGAGCCATAACGGCTATCTCATCACTGCTTCTCTCGCCAATGTTTCCATCTCTTCCGCTAATGCGAACCTTATCAAGATCTAAACCACGTCCAGCTGCTGCTGATTCTGCTAAAGTAAGTGCCGTTCCACTTGGTGCATCTTTTTTATGTTTATGATGCATCTCAACTATCTCTATGTCAAAGCCATCTAGAGCTGCAGAAGCTTCGCGTACAAGCTTGTTTAAAAGAGCTACTCCTAAAGACATGTTTGTAGCATAAAGAACAGGCATATTTTTACTTGCTTCTTTTAGAAGGTTTAACTGATGAGTGTTTAATCCTGTAGTACCAATTACTAAAGGTTTTGGAGTTTTAAGTGCAGCTTCGAGTAGTGTTTCACAAGCCTCAGGAAGTGAGAAGTCAATAACTATATCACATGCATTAAGAAATGACTTCATATCAGTACTAACAAGCACTGATGGGTCTATTGAAAAATCAAGAGAGTTTCTTACAAATACAGAACTTAGACTAATATTTTCAGTCGTTTTAAGGTCTTCTAGGAGGAGCTTTCCAACTCTTCCATTTGCGCCAAAAACACCAACTTTTACCATTTTATTCCCCTTTTATTTCTATAACATTTAAAATTTATCTTAGTGATTTAGTAGCTCATCAACATAAGAGATTGCTTTTAATGCAGCAACCGCGCCATCTCCAGCTGCACTTACAACTTGTTTAGGAGCTGCTATACGCATATCTCCAGCTGAGAAAAGTCCTTTTACAGAAGTTTGCATACTAATATCAACAATAACTTCACCTTGTTTATTCATTTCACATAAGAAAGTACCATCTTCTTGCTTTAGAGTTTGGTTATTCACATCATTTCCAACAAATGTAAACACCCCAGGAACTTTGATATCGCGAACTTCACCGTTATTATTTTTTATAAGAATCCCAGTAACACCCATCTCATCGCCATAAACTTCTTCTGGAGAGGAGTTTAAAACTAACTCTATATTTTGTGTTCTTTTTACTCTAGCAACTGTGTTTGGAGCGGAGCGAAATGTATCACGTCTATGAACAAGATAAACTTTTGAACATATCTTAGCAAGGTAGAGTGCCTCTTCAAGGGCTGTATCTCCGCCACCGATGACTACAACTTCTTTTCCTTTATAGAAAAATCCATCACATGTAGCACAAGTACTTACACCTTTTCCAAATAATGCATCCTCACCCTTAAATCCAGCACGTCTTGGAGATGAACCAGTACAAACAATAACGCTATGTGCTTGCGTTATTGAGCCGTCATCTTTATGAATATTGAAAGTATCTCCATCTTTGCTAACTCTAAGAATAGCTACCATCTCATGCTTAAGGCCAAACTTTTGGCACTGCTGGGGCCATGGAATCATAAGATCCATTCCGCTAATTTCTCCTGTTACACCTGGATAGTTTTCTATCTCAGAACTTTGAGTAATTTGACCACCTGGCATACCTTTTTCATACATAACAACATTTTCTAATCCACCACGAGTTGTGTAGAGTCCAGCAGTTAAACCAGCTGGCCCTCCACCTATAATTGCGCAATCTAAAATCATATATATATATTCCTTTTACAAATCTCTTATTTTATTCGATAATTCATGCAAATTATCTAGTTTGAGTATCATACTATCTTGTTTATAAATCTGCTCTTTTGTTTTTTTTATAAAGAATATAGATGGGGATTCATAGATGTTAAACCTCTGTATAAAGCTAAGTGAGGTCTTTGTCCCAGACCTAAGAAAGGTTGTACTTTGCGTATTTGTAAATGCTTGATTGTAGTAATCAATTGCTAAGATTTTATACTTAAGATTTGTTTGAGAGAGAAGCTCTGCAGTGCCAGATTCTTTTGAAGAATAAAAGACGATTATATAGTTTTCATCGCTTGGTTTAAATATCTCTTTTTGCTCATAAAACACCCACTCTTTAAAGTCGATAAATTTATACTCAGCAAATTTGTAATTGAAGTAAGCAAAAGTAGCAGCTATCATAGCTGCACCAAAGAAAGAGGCTAGAAGAGTAGATAAAGTAAAGAGACTTTTGCCTCTTTGCTTCACCGGAGCACTCTTAAAGATTACGCTAAAAGCGCGTCGATTTTTTGTGCAAGAGCAGCTTTAGATTGTGCTCCAACAACTTGATCTACCATTTTTCCATCTTTAAAAAACATGATAGTTGGGATAGAGCGGATACCAAATTTTACAGCGATATCTTGCTCTTCATCTGTGTTTACTTTACAGATTTTAGCTTTACCATCGTAATCATTTGCTAACTCCTCAATTACTGGAGCAATCATACGGCAAGGCCCACACCAAGGTGCCCAAAAATCAACTAAAGATACACCTTCACCCAGTGTTGCTTCGAAATCTGCGCTAGTTAATTCTATATATTTTCCCATTTTAATTTCCTTGCTTTTTTTGTATTTGGGGCATTATACAAAGCTAAGTCTTTAAAATTGCTTTATAACAAATCTATTAAAATTTTATAAACTCTTTTTTTCGCTTACGATAAATTACACATTCACTAAAGCCTAATTCCTTAACCATTTTCATAGTTTCATCACTAAAGAGGCCAACTTGTTCTGGTTTATGCGCATCTGAAGCAAATGTTATAGGAATGTCTAATCTTTTAATCTCTTTGAGTAGCTCAGGTGATGGATATGCCTCTGCAATTGGTTTTCTAAAACCTGCAACGTTTATCTCAACAGACATACCAGATTCTTTTATTGCCAAAAGAGCGTTTTTTGCTATATCTACAATGTTGCCCTTTGGCATAAATTTAAAAATTTTTATTAAATCTAGGTGGCCTACTATATCAAATAGTTTGCTCTTTGCCATCTCCTCGATTGCGTTAAAATACTTTTGCCAAATCTCATCAATATCTTGATTTTCATAATCTTTTATAAACTCAGGGTTATCAAATCCCCACTCATTTATAAAGTGCACACTTCCGATAAGATAATCTACTTTTGCATTTAATACTCTCTCATCCATGTAGCCTCTTAGATAATCTACCTCATAGCCTAAGAGAATCTCTATTTTATCTTTATAGTGCTCTTTTGCTTCTAGAATGTTTTGCTCATACTCGCGCATCTGATCAAATCTCATGCGATATTTTTCATCAAAATTCATTGCTGCATGCTCCGAGAAGCCAAAGTATTGAATATTGCACTCAATCGCTTTATCAATATACTGGGCTATTTCACCCTCTGCATGGTTACAAAGCTTAGTGTGATTATGTAGGTCAACTATCATTTTCTCATTCCAATTTTGTATATTTTTATGATATTATAGTGTCAAACAATAAATTTAGCTAATTTTACAAATATGGAGAAATTGATTATGACCCAAGAAGAACTTGATGCTTTGATGAGTGGTGATATTGATGATTTAGACTCTTTTGAGGATGAAAAAAGTACTTCTGATGAAGAATCTTTTATAGAAGAAGAACTATCAGATGATTTAACTTTACAAGATGACGAACTAAAAGAGACTGACGACTCAAAACCAGCTGGATATACAAAGCAAACTTCTCACCATTGGCCTTTGCCTGCTACTGATGAGAACAAAATGGTACATCAATTGGATGATGTTACAAAAGAGAGCGAAGAGAAAGCTAGTGAAATATTTGACATTATTGATGGTGTTTCTAACAAACTTGTGGAGAGTGAAGAGTTTATAAATAATATTGTTGAAACTTTAAATAGTAATATAGAGCTCTTTAAAACATTAAATAAAAAATTTCCAGATGTTGAAGCTTTTGCAACACACTTAGAAAAAAATAACGCAGCATTAGATGAAGCAAATGAGATAATAGAGGCTATGCAATCTGGTGGAGACTCTATTATGAATGTTATGGATATTATGCAGTATCAAGACATTCATCGTCAAAAGATAGAGCGTGTTATAAATGTTATGCGCGCACTCTCTAACTATATGAACTCTCTTTTTGAAGGTAGAATTGACGATGAGAAGAGAGTCTCTTCTGCTCAACATATTGTAGGTGATACTCATAATGAACTCGCTTCAAATGAAGATATAGAAGCACTACTCGCAAGTTTTGCAAAATAATGGATAGAGTTGAGTTATTGTCTCCTGCTGGGACGTTAGAGAAATTAAAGATTGCTATTGATTTTGGAGCAGACGCTGTTTATGGTGGAGTTAGTCACTTCTCACTTCGTATCCGCTCTGGTAAAGAGTTTAGTTTTGAAGAGTTTGAAGAGGGGATTGCTTATGCACATGCAAGAGGTAAAAAAGTCTATGCAACTATCAATGGTTTTCCTTTTAACTCACAACTAAATCTACTGAAAAAACATATACTTAAGATGGCAGAGTTAAAGCCAGATGCTTTCATAATAGCAACTCCAGGTGTACTTAAACTATGTCATGAGCTAGCTCCTGATATGCCGCTTCACCTTTCAACTCAAGCAAATGTTATGAATGTTTTAGATGCAAAAGTTTACTATGACATGGGAGCTACTCGTATCATTACAGCTAGAGAGATTTCGCTTAGGGACTTGGTTGAGATAAAAAAAGAGCTTCCAGATTTGGAGCTTGAAGTATTTGTCCATGGATCTATGTGTTTTGCATATAGTGGAAGATGCCTCATCTCAACTCTACAAAGTGGACGAGTTCCAAATCGTGGAAGTTGCGCAAATGATTGTAGATTTCCTTATGAGATGTACGCAGCAAATCCAGAAACAGGGACGCTCTTTAAGCTTGAAGAGGATGAAGGTGTTGGAACTTACATCATGAACTCAAAAGATTTAAATCTTGCTTCGCATATAAAAGAGATACTAGATACTGGTGCGGTTGATTCTATAAAAGTTGAAGGGCGCACAAAAACATCATATTATGCGGCAGTTACTGCAAAAGCTTATAGAATGGCGTTGAATGACTACTATAACGGTATAAACGATGTAGAGAAATATCAATATGAGTTACAATCTTTACAAAACAGAGGCTACACAGACGCTTATCTTATCTCAAGACCTTTTGAAAAGCATGATACACAAAGTCTAGATTTTACTATGCAACTTGGAACTCATCAGGTTAGCGGACAAGTAGATGAGCGAGGAACACACTTCTTGTGCAAATACAAAACTCTGCCTAATGATGAGTTAGAACTTGTTGCTCCGCTTGATGCAAAGATAGAGATGGTAGATAATGAGATAGGTACTATTTATGAGAGAGACGGCAGAGTTTACATGAAGCTAAAAAAACTTTTAGCTGAGAATAAAAAAGTTTGGGATGAGGTACATAGTGGAAATTTAAACCCTATAACACTTCCTATAAAACTACCTGCTTATACATTTCTAAGAATCCCATCTACGCCAGATATGGGAGCATATCCAAAAGCATAAAAGCTTTTATCTGCTTTATGCTTGGATGGCTTTATCAAGCCTAACATCAAAAAAAAGTTTAAAAAGCTATGATATAATCAACTATCAAAAATAAGGATGATGGATAGATGAAATTTGTTTCAATTGTAATAGGCAGCAGAAGTGATTATGAGGTTATGAAATCTTGCTCAGATACGCTAGAGGCGTTTGGTGTCTCTTATGAGATGATCATCTCTTCAGCGCATCGTTCACCAGAGAGAACAAAAGATTATATTGTAAAAGCAGAAAAAAAAGGTGCTCAAGTTTTCATTGCAGCAGCTGGTATGGCTGCGCACCTAGCTGGTGTTTTATCTTCTAAAACTGTAAAACCTATCATTGGAGTTCCTATGAGTGCATCTGCACTTAGTGGGATAGATGCACTTCTATCAACTGTTCAAATGCCGGCTGGAATGCCAGTTGCTACGGTAGCAATAGGAAAAGCAGGAGCAATCAACTCTGCATATCTAGCTATGCAAATCTTAGCACTTGATAACGAAGAGTTATCTGTTAAGCTAAAAGAGGATCGTATAGCTAAGGCTAAAAAAGTTGAGATGGATTCGCTAGAGATAGAGACTATTTTACCTTAAAAAATTGCAATAGGGGCGAAAATGAAGTGGATGCGTGATGAAGAGTATATGGAGCTTACAGGGTTAGATATATCAGCTATTGATGATTTAGCACAAAGAGGTAAGCTTACTCTAAAAGTTGAAGACGGTATAAGATACATCGACCCATCTAAAGGTGCAAGAGAGGTAGTTCCCGCCCAACTAAGAGAGCTCTCTGCGCATAATACAAAAGAGATGTTGGTTCAGCCTCAGTTTGTTGAAAAGACAATAGGCACCATCATAAATCTACATGAAAAAGTTCTTGATGCAAAAGATGAGACTCTAAAAGCTGTTAGAGTTGAAAATGAATTTCTAAGAGAAGCATTAGGCTCTCTTCAAGAGCTTTATGATGAAGATAGAGTAACTATACATACACTTCAAGAACAGCTAAAACTCTCACAACAAGAAGTTGAGTTTATGAGAAGAAAATATAAACTCATGTGGAACAAAGCTATAGATGAACATACTGATAAATAGTAGATATTTTAAAATATGACGATAGATGAAGCTTGCGTTACATGCATAATAAACCAAAGCACAAAAGTAGCAAATGCAATTGGCGCAGATGAGTTGCTCTTTAAAAAATTAACCTCTACAGTACAAGAGATGAGTAAGTCATTCTCTTTTAGTGATACCCCTCCTGAAATTGCATCTTATGTTTATGAAAAAATGGCTCTTCTTGCTAATAAAGTAGATTTATATGATGAAGTAAAAGAGCTGTCAACAAAAAAAGCACTCTCTTTTGTTCCACTTTTAAAAGAGAAAATATTAAACTCTAAAGATAAGCTCTTAACCGCTACAAAAATAGCGGTGGCGGGTAATGTTATAGACCTCGCGGCTGAAGTTGAGTTTGACCTCAAAGAGGAGCTTGATAAAATCTTTTATACAGAATTTGCACATGATGACTTTTCTCTCTTTGAAAAAAAGTTAGATGAGGCAAAGAGTGTTTTAGTCATAGGCGATAATGTAGGCGAGCATATCTTTGACTATATGTTTATAGAGGTACTCAAAGAGTTTTACCCTAAAACAAAGTTTTCATATATGGTTCGTGGAAACCCAATCATAAACGATGTTACTATGAAAGAGGCAGAGGAAGCTGGGTTTCATGAGCTTTGTGAGCTAATTGATAGTGGTGTAAACACTCCTGGATTTGCCTATAGCAGAGCTTCTTCTTACTCTAGAGAAGTTTTTGATAGTGTTGATTTGGTTATAAGTAAAGGGATGGGAAATTATGAGTGCCTAAGCCCATCACATAGGGCTAATATCTGCTTTTTGCTAAAAGTAAAGTGCTCAGTAGTTGGAGCACACCTGCAAAAAGAGATAGGCGATATCATCTGTAAAATCGTATAAAAAATTACTCAAACACCATAAGCGCATAACCATCGTTTTGATACTTGATGGTTTCTAAGAAGCTGTTTGGAGAGATTTTTGCAGCTGAGATTACACTGCTCTCATCAATTGCATTTGCGTTTAGGCTCATTGCGCAAACTACTATTTTAACGCCCTTTTTATCAAGTTTTATCAGTTGAAGTTGAGCTAGTTTTGCATTTTGTATCTCATCATCTTTTACGAGCATATCATAATCTTTAGAGACAATCTTAGCGCAGCTTCCATGTAGAGTTATAGCAAAATTTACACTATCACCATTTGACTCAATCATATCCATAGTTCTCTCAACTAAAAACATTCGACTAGCTATGTATGACATATCATTTGAATTACAGTCAAAAACAGTTTTGTACTCATGCGCACTAAGCGTAGTTAAAAAAAGAGTGATTAAAATTAAAATATTTCTCATGATTATTCTCCTAATCCAAAAACATTTGAGAGTGTATTTATATAGTTAAAATATCCAGTTATTGCAACTGCCTCAAGGATTTGTGCATCACTATAACCTAAATCTCTTATAGCGTCGATATCCTCTTTTAGTATCTTGTAACTATCTTTTTGTGCAGCTCTTAGGCAGAAGTTTAGAAGAGCTTTTTCTTTTGCATCAATGTTCATGGCATCAACGCCTTGTAATATTTTCTCAATTTTCTCATCACTAAGCCCTAGCATTTTTGCGATGCCTTTATGAACATCCACACACATTTTACATCCATTTTCTTTTGAGACTAGAAGGGCGATAGCCTCTTTTGTGTCATAAGAGAGTGTTGTCTCATCTAGGAGGTATTTTTGAATCATCATATCAGTTGCAAAATAGACTTTTTCATCCATCGCCATAAGCTTAAAAATCTCGCCAAGTTTTCCTGTTTTTTCTAGTATAGGACGCGCTCTATCTTGTATAGAAGGAGTCATATCTTCAAATTCTGGTAGTTTAATATGTGCCATATTTTCCCTTTTTTTGTTTAGTCTCTTTAAAAACGTTAAGTTGTACTTAACGTTTAGAATTATAGAATACAATTCTTAGATAAAAGTAAACAGGTAAAAGATGAAATATAAAATATCTCAAATAGTAGAACTCACTCAAACTCCAAAATCAACAATTTTATACTACATAAGAGAAGGACTACTTCCAGAGGCAAAGAAACTAAAATCAAATGTTCATAGATACTCAGATGAGCATGTAGAGCTTTTAGAGTATATAAAGTACATGAAACAAGAGATGGGAAGCTCTAATGAAGAGATAAAGAGTATGCTAAAAAATAAAAATAGTTCTCTCTCCAGCTCATTTTCTATGATAGCACCTATGATGCAGACACTAGAAAATATCCCAAAAGATGCCAAGCACTACACAAAAGAGGAGTTTATAAAAGAGTATGAAGTTGACGTAGAGCTTTTAGAAGAGCTACTAAAAGATGAGATTTTACTGCCTTTAGGGAGCGATGACTTTACACAAAAAGAGGCTTCTATCGTCAAACTTGTAAAGAACTTTCAAGGTATTGGTGTTGAGTATAGCATCCTAAGGGAGTACGCAAGTCATGCAAAAGCGCTCTCTACACTTGAGTATGAGATGCAAAAAAAATTATGTGCAATAAGAGATGATGAGAACTTCTCTACTTTATGGAAGATTATGTTTGAGACTCTCTTTGTAGCAAAAGAGTACATGCAAGGACGCTCAACACATAAAGTTTTATATGAGGCTCTCAAAGAGGAGATTTCAAAAAAGTAAAGTATTGCTTTGATATAATCTCATAATTTTTAAAAGAGGCAATTATGATAACTTTTAGCGAGATGTTACTAAAACTACAAGAATTTTGGATGAAACAGGGTTGCAATATTGTCCAACCTTACGATATTCAAGCGGGAGCTGGAACTTTTCACCCAGCTACATTTTTACGCTCCCTTGACTCAACTCCGTGGGCTGTTGCTTATGTTGCACCAAGTCGCCGTCCAACTGATGGAAGATATGGTGAGAACCCAAACCGTCTGGGAAGCTACTACCAGTTTCAAGCACTTATAAAACCATCACCTGACAATATCCAAGAGCTATACTTAAAGTCTTTAGAGTACTTAGGACTTGATGTAAAAAACCATGACATCCGTTTTGTAGAGGATAATTGGGAGTCTCCAACTCTCGGTGCATGGGGGCTTGGCTGGGAAGTTTGGCTAAATGGTATGGAAGTTACACAGTTTACCTACTTCCAACAAGTCGGCGGTATAGAGTGTAATCCAGTCGCAGTTGAGATAACTTACGGAACAGAGCGCCTTGCGATGTATCTTCAAGGCGTGGACACTGTTTTTGATATAGTTTGGGGCGAGAATGAGCATGGAAAAACTCTATACAGAGACGTTCACAAAGAAGCAGAGATAGAGTTTAGCAAATACAACTTTGAAGTAGCAGACACTGACATGTTGTTTGCAGAGTTCAACGCAAAAAGCAACGAGTGCCTAAGAGCCCTAGAAGCTGGGCTTCCTCTTCCTGCATATGACTTATGTATGATGGCAGCAAGCACTTTCAACGTTCTTGACGCTAGAAAAGCAATCAGCCAAACAGAGAGACAAAACTACATCCTAAAAATCCGCGAACTATCAAAAGGTTGCGCAGAACTCTATAAATCACAAGAAGAAGAGAGAAATAAGAGGGTTAAGGCGTAAATATATGACAGATTGTCATGAAATAGAACTTTTTTATTTATTTGATCATATACTTCAAAATAATGAAATTTAATTAGGATGAGAAAATGACTGCACCGCTAAATCAATCTAATTTTACAAAGTATCAACCATTTGTAAAATGGGTTGGTGGTAAAAGGGGTCTTTTATCTCAAATAATTCCTCTTATTCCAGAGGAATTTAATAACTATTTTGAGCCTTTTGTAGGTGGTGGCGCACTCTTCTTTGAACTTTATTCACTAGGGCTTTTAAAAGATAAAAATGTCTATCTTTTTGATATAAATTCAGAACTTATCAACGCTTACAATATTGTAAAATCCAATCCTTTTGACTTAGTAAAAGAACTTCAAAAATTTAAAGAAAAACACTCTAAAGAGTTTTATTATGAAGTAAGGGCTTGGGATAGAGAAGAAAACTTTTTAAAAAGAAGTGAAATAGAGCGTGCTTCAAGATTTATCTATCTAAACAAGACTTGCTTTAACGGGCTTTATCGTGTGAATAGTAAAGGTTATCACAATGTGCCTATTGGGAGTTATAAAAATCCAAATATTTGTGATGAGCTTGTTATTTATAATGCTAGTGAAGCTCTGCAAAATGCCACGATTTTAAATAATTCATACAAAGATGTGCTTTTACATGCAAAAGCAAATGACTTCGTATATTTTGATCCTCCGTATTATCCGCTTACACCAACTTCAAGTTTTACCTCTTACAATGAAAATAGTTTTTTAGATAAAGAACAAAGAGAGCTTTTTGAAGTATTTGATAAATTAGCAAAACAAAAGAGTCATGTCATGCACTCAAATTCAGATACTAATTTTATAAATGAGTTATATGAAAAATTTGAAATTAAAAATATCCAAGCTAATAGATTTATCAATAGCAAAAGTAATGGACGCGGAAAGATTAGTGAAGTTTTAGTAAAAAATAACATAAAAGGTTTGTTATGCAAATAATAAAAGCGTTTCAGGATTTTAAATTAACCGATACTCAAGTTAGTTTAGCATTAGATTTTTATGGAAAAAAATACAAGTTTACAGAAAAATCTATTGCTTACATGTTCTTTATTCTTGAAGAAATATTTGATCTTCAAGATGATGAAATATACAACTCACTTACTGATACAAGCTTTATTACAAGACAATCTGATTACATAGATAAAAAACATTATCCACATGATAGAGGAATAGATGCAATTATTATAGATGAAGAGAATAAAATTGTTCATTTGTTTAATTTTAAACATATATCAAATTATGAAAAAGCAAAAAATGCTAAGTTTGAAAGTAATGAAATTGATAAAGTTTTAAATTTCCTTACTGCAGTATTTGAAAGAAAACCTGATGCTAACTCAAATCCAAAAATACTTGAAAAACTCAATGAAATTTTTTCTGCACAAGAAAAAGGGGTTATGTTTTCATTCCAAATATATTTTAGTGCAAATATATATGAAGGTTTTACAACAGATGAAGAAAATAGATTAGCAGAAAGACTGAAAATGTTTAGAGGGACTGGTTTTCAATATATTCTCTTAGATTCTATAGTTCAAAAACTGACCTCCTATAGTGAACAGCTAGATGCCAGATTTAAAATTGTTGATAATCATTTTTTTGAAAAAAGCGAATTTGGTAGAAGAGCATTAATTGTTGAAATATATGCAAAAGATTTAATTAGAATTGTTTCCAATGATAAAGAATTACGCAATAACTTAGAAGCTGATGATATTTTAATAAATCAATCTTATATTAATGAAAATGCTTTTGAAGATAATGTGAGAGTATATAAAGAACAAGGTACCAATGTTAATAAAAATATTAAAAGTACTGCTTTAGATGAACAAGAGAGTAAAAAGTTTTTCTTTTATAATAATGGAATAACTATTACATGTGAGGAATTTGATTATCGTGGGCATAGAGCTATGCCAATAATTTTAAAAGGGTTGCAAATTGTAAATGGCAGTCAGACTATCCACTCTCTAAAAGATGCTATGACTGAAAACAAAGATTTTTTTGATGATATTTCTCTATTATGTAGAATATATGAGACAAAAGATCAAAGTTTTAAAAATAAAATAGCAGAATATACAAATAATCAAAATCCAGTAACTAATCGAGACATTAGATCTATTGATGTTGTTCAAATTAAATTAGAAAAAGAGTTAGTAGCTTCAGGATATTATTATGAGCGAAAAAAGAATCAACATAAAGACAAGAACAAGGAAGAAAGAATAGATGCTGAAAAACTAGGACAAGCTATGCTAAGCTACTATGTACAAATGCCAGGTGAAGCAAAAAATAAAAAGAGTATCATTTTTTCTACTAAATATAATGAAATCTTTGATAACAACATTACAGCTGAGAAAGCTTTAAAAGCTTACCGTTTATATATTGAAATAGAGAATAAAAAGATCGACCTATTAGAAAGTAAACCTTTTTTATCACATGCAACGTATTACATAATGTATTTTATTTCTCTCATTGCTTCTAATGATGAATTAATGAATTTTTATGATAAAGCAATCGAGTATATTGAATTTATACGTGGTAAAGAAAAAGAAAAATTAAAAGAAAAATTCTCAGATGCAGTATTATTTAAAGGGAGTACGCCAAAAGCTTATTTGTCAGAGTTGGGCTTATGATAAAAATGAAATTTGAAATTCTAAAAAATACCCTCCAAGATTCAATTTTTACATGGGATTATTTTACTGACTTTGAAAAAGTAAAAAAGAATATAAAGAAAATAGAAAAAGAGCTCAATCTTCTTAATTATTTAATAGGCAAAGAAAATCTTGAAGAGGAGTTTTTATCTTTGGTGGAAGAGTATCCTAAAGTAAGAAAGATTTTACCTATTTTAATTGCAATTAGAAACAATAAATTATCTGAAACATCAGTTATTACAGATGAAGAACTATTAAATGCTGAAAATAAGAAATATATCTTCAATGATCCAATTGATGAAAATATAAAAAAAGAATTATTAATTTTTTTCAATATTAGTGGATTGAAATACTTATTTGAAAGTAAATCAGTAAAAAACTTAGTTGATTATTGTTATGGTGTTGAAGTTGGGCTTGATACAAATGCAAGAAAAAATAGAACTGGCAAACTAATGGAAGAACTTTGTGAAAATTTTATGAATAATTTTATCAAAGAGCATAAAGAGTTTAAATTATTAAGAGAAGCTACAAAAGTTCATATATTAAAAGAATTTAACATAGATGTTAAGACACAAATTGATGCTGATGAAAAAAAGAAAAATGATAGAAGATTTGATTTTGTACTTTATGATACTAAGAAGCATAAATTATATATATTTGAAGTTAACTATTATAGTAGTAGTGGTTCAAAGCCAAATTCGATTGCGCGAGAGTATACAGATTTATTTGTTTTATTAAAAAGTCAAAATATTGAATTTGTTTGGATTACAGATGGAAAAGGATGGTTGAAAATGACTAATGCTTTAGAACAAACTGTAGAACATAATGATTATGTAATTAATCTTGACATGTTAAAAAATGGAATTCTCGAAGAAATAGTTCTCAGCAAATCTTACTAAAATATATGACAATTTGTCATATTATCACTCTCTCTTTTTTCAATTTGATATAATATTTTATATTAATAAAAGAGGTTTTCATGAATACTACTTATTTCAAATCCCTTTATATCTTAGATGTAGATACGCTAGAAACAGAGGTTGCAGACCATCTTGTTATGTGCGGTACGCAAAATTGGGAGCATTATTATGATCTGTGCCCACAAGAGGCGCATGTAGAGACTTTGCAAGATATTGTTCTTATAGAGTTTAAAGATAAAAAAACATTTCAAAGTTTTATTACAACTAATGAAACTATAGATTATTCTTTAGAGCATGAAAATCCTTTGGTACTGATTCATGGCAAAGATTAAAAAACTTCACCCTGAAGAGTTTGAACTAGAGTGTGCAACAGTTTGGAGCTTTAGAAGACGTGGGAATTGGGCGACTCATAACTCAAAATATAGAGGAAATTGGGCACCTGAAGTTGTTCGTAATCTTATACTTAGATATTCACAAGAGAAAGATTGTTTGTTAGATCCGATGATTGGCGGAGGAACAACTGCTGTTGAGTGTAAACTTTTAAACCGTCGTCTTTTAGCCTTAGATATCAATCCAAACGCGATAGAACTGACAAATAATGCGCTTAATTTTGAATGTGAATACAATCCTAGAATAAGAGTTGAGTTAAATGATGCTAGAAATTTGTCAATCTTAAAAGATGAAACAATAGACTTCATTTTAAATCATCCACCTTATGCAGACATAATCAAGTATAGTGATAAAAAGATAGAAGAAGACCTATCAAATATACATGATTTAGAAAAGTTTTGTGATGAGATGGAAAAAGTTGCAAATGAGTTTTATAGAGTTTTGAAAAAAGATAAATATTGTGCAATCTTGATAGGCGATACTAGAAGAAATAAAATGTATCAACCTATGGCTTTTATGGTGATGCAAA
This sequence comes from Sulfurimonas sp., assembly GCF_028694895.1. Classification (GTDB taxonomy): domain Bacteria; phylum Campylobacterota; class Campylobacteria; order Campylobacterales; family Sulfurimonadaceae; genus Sulfurimonas. Next base: position 14,831 of record NZ_JAQVKA010000004.1, read on the forward strand.
GATTTTTAAAAGTTGGTTTCGAGCTCAAAGAAGACATAATCAAACATCAACATAATTGTAAAGCTACAGGCTTTTGGGTAAACAAAAGTAAAGAAGCAAATTTTTTGCTTATTATGCATGAGCACCTTTTTGTATTTAAAAAGAGTTAGTTTTATCCGCAAAAATATCCGCAATTTTTATTTTTTTAAAATATACAAAAGCCATAAATAGGGTATAAAAAGGCATAATACATTAACAAAAATATCCGCAATTAATATATAAAAATATATAGGTTTAAAACTTGAATGAAACTCTAATCGGACAAATTGATAAAATCCTCTTTGAAGAGGAAGCTTTTTTTATAGCTGTGCTAAAGAGTGGGGAAAAGATTAGTGGGTCTTATTTTGAGAGTGAAATTTCACATATCAAAGATAGTGCTGTAACTCTTAGGGGGCACTGGGAAGAGCATAAGAAGTATGGGAAGACATTTAAGTTTGAACATATCAAAGTAAACCAGAATGAGCTTTTTTTCTTTCTCAACAAGATAGTAAAAGGGTTTACTAAAAAGCTTACCGCAGAGTTGATTGAGCACTTTGGGAATGAGGGGCTTGTTGATGTTTTGGACAATGACATCGAGAGGCTTTTGGAGTTTAGCGGTATCAAGGAAAAACGTCTCAAAAAGATACAAGCTTCTTGGAAAAAGTTTCGCTCCATGCGTGAGATAGGGGAGTTTTTAACTCCTTATGATGTAACTCCCGCACTTTTAACTACCATCGCAACGGCTATGCGAGATGTGGATGAGCCGTGTGCTAAGATAAAAAATAATCCCTACATCTTGACATCCATAAATAGCATCGGGTTTAAAAGAGCGGATGAGTTAGCACTGAAGATGGGCGTAGCAAAAGAGGATGAAAACCGCATCGGCTCGGCTATGGATTATGTGCTTTTGAACTACTGTGAGCAGCAAGGAAACTCATGTGTGGCAAAAGATATCCTTTTTCGTGAGCTAGATGAGTTGCTTGGTTTTAGTGATAAAAATCATATATATGAAGCGACACTAGTTGAGAGAGTTAGTGAGGGAAGTATAGTTCTCATGAGGAACGACCGTCTTTCTCCTTCACGTCTTTATGACGCAGAGAAGTTCTTATATGATGAGTTTAAAAGAAGAGCAAAGCTTGAAAATGGTGGGTTTGTTAAAGATTTGGATCTGTTTTTAAGCGAGCATGATTTAAAGCTTGGAGATGAGCAAAAAGAGGCTGTCAAGAAGATAAACGAAGGCGCATCTATACTCTTTTTAGTTGGATATGCGGGAACTGGAAAGAGCACCACTTCAAAAACTATTCTTGATTTGTTAAATATAAAATATGATAAAAAAGAGATTATCACCTGTGCTCTTAGCGGTATCGCTTCACAGCGCATAGCCGATACTACGGGCTATGAGAGTGCAACTATACAATCACTTTTGGTGAAGTTTGAAGAGAGAGACTATTTCCCATATTCGGTTGTTTTGATAGATGAAGCCTCTATGATAAACTCATCTTTGTTTGCAAGATTGGTTAGAAAAGTTAGCAGAGATGCTCTGCTGATAGTTGTCGGAGATGATGCACAGCTTCCTCCTATAGGCGCTGGAAATGTGCTCAGTGATGTCTTAACATTAGAACTTGCACCGATAGTCAAACTTACAAAGATATATAGACAAAGTGAAGATAAAGCGATAACGGTTATAGCAAATGATATTCGTTTGGGAGTGGTGCCTGAGTATAAAAAGGAGTATGAGGATTTTGAGTTTGTGGATGTTAGTATGCAAAACTACTATGCTCTTAAAAACCAACTCACTCAAGCGGAACTCTCAACTCAAAGAGAGGAGAACTCTGCGCAAATAGTCGCGGTTATTGCTCATAAAGTTTTAGAGTCAATTGAGAAAGCTAGATATAGACTGAGCAATAAACGTATTAAAGAGTACCTAAACTACTTTCAGGTTATAACGCCTATGAAAGGCGGAACTCTTGGCTCAAACAACCTAAATATTGTCCTGCAAAACTACTTTAACCCAAACCCAAAAAAGTGCGTAAAAAGAGGTTTTTCAGAGTTTAGACTTATGGATAAAGTAGTCCATACAAAAAATGAAAACATGACTTCTTGGAGTGGCGAGGGTTTTAAAGTGGGCGAAGATTCTGCTCAAAGACGAATATTTAACGGGATGAGTGGACTACTTTTTAAGATAGAAGAGGATGATGAACAAGTGTTCGTTTTTTATCCAAATGAGGATGTTGTTGTTGTTTATGAGTATGAAGAGTTAAAGTCGCATCTGATGCTCTCTTACGCGCTTACTATCCACAAAGTTCAAGGCATGGAGTACGATATAGTAGTTATTCCTATGAGTTTTTCGCACTACATCATGCACAACACAAAACTCATCTATACAGCTATTACAAGGGCAAAGCATAAGTGCATCTTAGTAGGCGAGAGCATGGCCTTTGAGAGTGCATGTCGCAAGCTTGATATTACCGCAAGAGATACAGTCCTTCTAGAGTTATAAGCGCTAATTTATATACTTGTACTTATAATAGCTTCATATCAGTTGTGGAGTTAATCATGGCAGGAAATAGACTAAAAGTAGCGATTTGCGGGAAAAGTGGTTTGGTTGGCTCTAAACTTACAAAGTATTTTTTATCTCAGCATAATGAAGTTATAGAAGTAAAGATTATGGGTGGCGTACCTGTAGAAGATGTGGCAAAGCAGATAGATAGATGCGATATCTTGATAAATCTTAGTGGAGCTACAATCCTCTCAAAGTGGAGCAAAGAGTATAAAAAAGTTCTATATTCAAGCCGTATAGAGACTACAAAAAAACTGGTCGATGCTATTGAACTCTGCCATGAGAGACCTAAACTCTTTTTAAATGCTTCAGCTGTTGGAATCTATAAATCAGATATGACGCATGATGACAACTCAGAGGAATTCTCAGATGATTTTTTAGCACATCTGTGTAAAGATTGGGAAGCAGAGGCGAGACGCTCAGGTGAGTTTGGAGTAAGAAACGTACAGATGCGCTTTGGCGTTATCTTTGCAAAAGAGGGTGGCGCACTACAGAAGATGCTTCCACCTTTTAAGCTTGGTTTAGGCGGTATTGTTGGAGGCGGAGAGCAGATGGTTTCGTGGATTCATATAGAGGATTTGGTGAGAGCAGTTGCGTTTATAATCAAAACTCCAGATATAAGTGGCTCTGTAAACTTTTGCGCGCCAAATCCACTTAGCAACAAAGAGCAGACAAAAGTTCTTGGAGAAGTTCTACACCGTCCAACTATCTTCCCACTTCCTGCATTTGTGCTAAAACTTCTTTATGGAGAGGGTGCTAGTGTTATACTTGATTCAAAAGAGGTATATCCATCAAAGCTTCTTGAGAGCGGGTTTGCTTACGAGTATGATAACTTTAAAGATGCACTTCAAGAGATAGTTAGTTAGGAGATTTGTTATGATAGATGCTGTAGTTTTAAGAGTTGCAAAGAGTGCGATTTTAAGCAAGTTTGATGGTAGTTATAGTTTTGATAAAGAGACGCTCCTAGATAAGTATCCATTTTTAAAAAAGAAGGGTGCTTGTTTTGTAACGCTAGAGTATAGCGGAAACTTAAGAGGCTGCATAGGCTCTATCATAGCGCATAGAACCCTTCTTGATGACATTATAAGCAACGCAATCTCAGCTGCTTTTAAAGACCCAAGGTTTAACCCTCTAAGTAAAGAGGAGTTGTCAAACCTAAACCTTGAAGTCTCTATACTTACGCCTCCAGAGATTTTAGAGTATGAGGATTATGAGGATTTATTAAAAAAGGTAACACCGTTTAAAGATGGGCTTATCTTAAACTATGGCTCATATCAGGGAACATTTTTACCTCAGGTTTGGGATGATCTAAAAACACCAGAACTTTTTTTAGAACATCTAAGTTATAAGGCTGGAACAAATCCCAGCGTTTTTGCATATCACCCAAGTATATATAGATATAGAGTTGAGGCGATAGAGGAGAATTTTGATGAAGTACTTCCACTATAATGATGAAGATAGCATAACATGTCTTTTGTGCAAACATTACTGCACACTCAAAGAGGGTAGAGCCGGAATTTGTGGCATAAACTATAACATAGACTCAGAGCTTGTAAATAAAACCTACTCACATCCAAGCGCAATAAATATAGACCCAATCGAGAAAAAACCACTATACCATTTTCTACCAGCTTCAACTTCGCTCTCAATTGGTACAGTTGGATGTAACTTAAGATGTCCATTTTGCCAAAACTACTCTATCTCTCAAACAACTGAGGTTGATGAGAGCATAGTTTATACGCCAGAGGATATTGTAAATCTCGCACTTGAGAATAAGTGCGAGAGTATAAGCTACACATATAACGAGCCAGCTATCTGGTATCCATACGCAAAAGATATAGGCGTACTTGCAAAAGAGAAGGGGCTAAAAAATATCTTTGTCTCTAGCGGATATGAGTCCAAAGAAGTTTTAGAGGAGCTTCCATCGTGGCTTGACGCGGCAAATATTGACTTAAAGAGCTTTTCGCATGATTATTATAAAAAGGTGTTAAAGGCTGACCTTGATGGAGTTTTAGAGTCTTTAATCGGGTTTTCAAAGAGTAAGATTTGGCTAGAGATAACAACACTGCTTATCCCTGAGGTCAATGATAGTTCACAGGAGATAGAGAAGATGGCGGAGTTTATAGTTACAAAACTAGGACGAGATGTTCCATGGCACTTTAGCGCTTTTCATCCAGACTATAAAATGGATGTGACCCCTCCAACTTCTATGGCGACAATGCAAAGAGCAAAAGAGATAGCAAAAAGTTTTGGTATAAAGTATGTCTATCTTGGAAATATAGCAAACGATGGCTCAACATACTGCCCAAAATGTCAAACAAAACTCGTAAGTAGAGAAGGCTATAAGGCGAAGATACTTAACCTTCAAGACTCTAAATGTACAAACTGTGGCGAGCTAATAGCAGGGGTATGGAGATGAAAAGAGAGATGAGCGTGGCTGGGAGCTTTTACCCAGCAAGAGCAGTTGAGTTAGAGAGATATTTTGAACACTTTAGCACCTCTTACGATGAAGATAACACTTTGCCAGATATAAAAAGCAGAGTTGTAATCGTTCCACATGCGGGGTATATCTACTCAGGATACAGCGCAAATATAGCGTATAGGATTTTACAAAAGAGTGGTATAAAAAAGTTTCTACTTATCGGTCCATCACATAGAGTAGGGTTTGAGGGGATATCTCTGGGTGATTTCACATCTTATGAGACACCATTTGGCTCACTCTCTGGCTCTTTGGAACTTGCAAAAGAGTTGAGCGAGACTTTTTCGCTCTCTTGTCGTCGTGATGCACACTTTGAACATAGCACTGAGGTGCAGTTTCCATTTATAAAGCACTATATAGAGGGTGCTTCTATCGTGGAGTTGGTTTACTCTTTTACAGAGCCATCAAATGTATCTAAAATTATAGATTTTGCTCTCAAGCATAATGACGTTGGAGTTATCATAAGTACAGATTTGAGCCATTTTCACACACAAGAAAAGGCCCTAAGAGTGGATAGTGTCTGCGTAGAAGCCATAGAGAAGATAGATATAAAAAAACTCCACAGTGGTTGTGAAGCATGTGGGATTATCGGAGTTGAGGCACTACTTCTTAGTGCAAAAGAGAGAGGTTTAACTCCATATATACTAGATTATAGAACAAGTGCAGATGCTACTGCAGATGAGAGCAGCGTTGTTGGATATGTGAGTGCTTGTTTTGAAGAGTAAAAATATATTTAGAGACATTCCCGCTTCGCTAAAAGAGGAGTTTTTTGAGACACTTCAAAGTAGCAAAGAGATAAAGATAGAGAGGATAGTCTCTTATGGACATACAACAAAAGAAGGTGAGTGGTACAATCAAGAACAAAATGAATGGGTTATTTTGTTAAGCGGGGAGGCGGTGCTTTCATTTTTAGATGAGGATGATGTAAAACTAAAGGCTGGAGAGTATATAAACATACCTGCACATAAAAAACATAGAGTCTCTTGGACTGCTCCAGAAAAAGAGAGTATCTGGTTAGCAATTCATTACTAAAGCACTCTAATATTTAGCTAAACTTTTAAAATTTTTTATAAGGACTCCCTTTGGGCCATTTTAGATTCTCTTTTATTTTTACATTTACTTCTTTACTTATTGCGTTATGGTGGGGTTATCACCTTGGCGGATGGAGTAGCGCACTTAACATGATGCTAGTTACGCTAATCTTGGCTTTTATGGAAGTTTCACTCTCTTTTGATAATGCCGTTGTAAATGCATCAATTCTTAAAAATTGGGATGAGTACTGGAGAAAGCTCTTCTTAACTGTAGGTATTTTGATAGCTGTTTTTGGTATGAGACTTCTCTTTCCACTTGTCATAGTTGCTCAAACTGCTGATATGGGAATCTTGGAAGTTTGGAACCTCGCCCTTGATAATCCTACAGAGTATTCAAGTAAGTTGATAGCGCATCATGCAGAGATATCTGCTTTTGGAGGGATATTTTTACTCCTAGTTTTCCTTAATTTTATGTTAGATGAGCAAAAAAATATTCATTGGATTGAAGTTATAGAGAAGAAACTTGGAATGCTTGGAAAGATTGAGGCTATCTCTATTTTTATATCGATAGTTATTTTGATGTTCTTTACCTCTTTTGTAGATCAAGAGCATAAACTAGTTGTTCTTACAGCTGGTCTTTGGGGGATTGTTGTTTATGTGAGTGTTGATATATTGGGCTATGTTTTAGAAAAAGAGCATAATGATGGCGATATCGCAAATGTTGTAAAAAAAGGAAGCATTGGTGGCTTTTTATATCTTGAAGTTCTAGATGCATCATTCTCTTTTGATGGAGTAATAGGTGCTTTTGCAATTACAAAAGATATTGTGGTCATCATGCTAGGGCTTGGTATCGGAGCTATGTTTGTAAGATCTATAACTATCTATTTGGTAGAAAAGGAGACCCTTGGCGCATATATATACCTCGAACATGGTGCACACTATGCTATTGGTATCTTAGCCCTTATCATGCTATTTGGAATGAAGTTTCATGTTCCTGAAATATTTACAGGGCTTGTAGGAGTAGCTTTTATACTACTCTCTTTATATTCATCTATCAAGCAAAAACGCCTCTCTTCATAAGGCGTTGTTAGCTTATAAAAGTATAGTAGTAATTATAATGTGCTATAATTCACTCCAAAATTTTTTAAGGAAATATTAAATGACCAAAAGCGACCCAGACTCGCGTAGTTTTACCAATATGTTCATAGGAAAAGTTCTATGACACTTCTTATTACTTACCTTTTAATCGCTCTTATAGTATCGTTTCTCTGTTCTATTCTTGAAGCAGTTTTACTCTCAAGCACAAACTCATATGTAGAGAGTTTATCAAATGGACAAAATGATAGTTTAGTAAATAAACTAAAGAATTTAAAATCAAATATTGACAAACCAATATCTTCTATTTTAACAATTAATACATTTGCGCACACAATGGGTGCTGCAGGTGTTGGTGCTCAAGCACAAATAGTTTTTGGAGAGGAGTGGCAAGCTCTTGTTGCATTTGTTGTAACGCTGCTTATTTTATACCTCTCAGAGATTATCCCTAAGACTATTGGTGCACTTTATTGGAAGAAGCTTTTAATTCCATCTGCTTATATCATTGAATTTATGATGGTTATTAGCACTCCTTTTACATGGGTGTCATCTATTTTGACAAACTTTATATCTAAAAATAAACCTTACCAGAGTAATTTTTCACGTGATGAGATTATGGCAATTGTTGCTATGGGTGAGAGAGAAGGTGCCATACTATCAAAAGAGAGTGATTTAATAGAAAACCTACTCAAACTCAAAAATATAAAAGCAAAAGATATTATGACTCCAAGAAGTGTTGTTTTTGCTCTAAGAGCAGATACAAAAATCGAAGAAGCTATTGAAGATGATAGAATGTATATTCACTCACGAATACCAATATTTAGAGATACTTTAGATGACATTGTAGGAATTGTTTTTAATCAAAAAATCCTTGAAGAGAGTAATGAAGACCATGACGAAATAACTTTAGAGAGTATCTCTCATGAAGTTCATATGGTCTCAGAGAACCTTCCAGTTCCACAGCTCATAGACCTTTTTGTAAAGCGAAAAACTCACCTTTTTATAGTTTTTGACAACTATGGTCAAACTGTAGGAGTTGTAAGTCTTGAGGATGCGATTGAGACACTCTTAGGTGTTGAGATTGTTGATGAGATGGATGAGATCGAAGATATGCAGCTCTTTGCAAAAGATAAAAGTAAGCTCTTCCAAGATCGTATGAAAGTTGAGCGAAAAAAGATAGAAAAAGCCAAATTAGCTTAGATAAGGTTCATCATGGTCAAAGTAAGTGCAGTTCAGATGAGTATGAGTGAAGATAAAGCTTCAAATGTTGATAAAGCCTATAGACTGGCGATAGAAGCTGCCTCAAATGGTGCAGAGATTATACTTCTACCAGAACTCTTTGAAGGACACTACTTCTGTAAAGACATGGATGAAAAATATTTCTCATGGGCATCTCCAAAAGAAGGAAATAAGCTTATAGAAAGATTTGCCTCTTTGGCAAAAGAGTTAAAAGTAGTAATCCTTATAAGCTATTTTGAAAAGAGTGATGAGGGTTATTTTAACTCTCTGGTCGTTGCCGATGCTGATGGCACTATCATGGATAACTACCGCAAAACTCATATCCCAGATGGCCCTGGATACGAGGAGAAGTTCTACTTCAAAGCTGGTAACACAGGTTTTAGAGTTTACGATACAGCGTATGCTAAGATAGGCGTTGGTATCTGCTGGGATCAGTGGTTTTGTGAGACTGCAAGAGCACTTACTCTTATGGGAGCAGAGATAATCTTTTATCCTACGGCAATTGGTAGCGAGCCTGAGATTCACCTTGATTCTAAGGAGCACTGGCAAAGAGTTCAAATGGGACATGCTGCTACAAACACAGTTCCAGTAGTTGTTGCAAACCGTATTGGGCAAGAGAGTGGCGAGAGCTGCACTCTTAACTTTTATGGATCATCTTTTATAACAGATTATACTGGTGCAAAAATCGCAGAGGCGTCCAGAGACAAAGAAGAGATTATCTACGCCTCTTTTGATATAGAAGATAACCAAAAACAGAGAGAGTATTGGGGACTTATCAGAGATAGAGAACCAAAAATGTATGCTAAAATCTGTGAACCAAAAAAATAAGGGTATAAAAATGAAAAAAGTAAAAGTTATAGCACTTCTAAGTGCAGTTCTACTATCTACACATTTAAGCGCATTTGATATGGGTTCTATGATGAAAGCGGCTACTCCTTTGATGTCAGATAGCAAGACAGAGACAAAAACTGAGGATAATGTTTTGTTATCATCACTAAGCGCACTTGGAGTAACAAAAGCTCAAGCAGCAGGCGGTGCAGCAATACTTCTTGGTGATGCAAAAGATAAAATGGCACCCTCAGAGTTCTCAGAACTTACAAAACAAGCTCCTGCCTTAGGCTCTGTTTTAACGTCAGCCCCTGCTGCTTCTTCTCTTTTGGGCACATCATCTACTGAGAGTAAGTTTAAACTCTTAGGAATGGACGCATCAATGATTGCTCCATTTAAAGATACTATTGTTGAATATGCAAAAGAGTATGCATCTCCTGAAATAATCACTGCATTAGTAGGTGCATTAGAACTCTAAAGGGCTATAAATAGCTTTTATTGGAACTGTTTTTGCTTTAAAAGCTAAAATATCCAATAAAGGTTAGAGTACATGGAGATTGTTTTACGCAATAATCTTATTCTTATCAATACGGACTTCGATACACTAAATAGTGTTTGGATGAGAGACTTTTTAAGTCATCATGCAAGAGGGATGCTTTTTTTAGATAAAGCAGTTCTTATCTTTAGAAATGAAACACTTAGTGATGTAAGAAAAGATTTTATAAAAGAGTTAAGCGAGCACCACGCCGCAAAACATGACTTCTCACACGAATTTTTCCTACGCTCAATGCTCAAATTTGGAAATCAACCAATTAGAATAGAGCTAAACAAAGCACAAGAGCCTCAAAACATAAAAGTAAATCTTTACGCATATGATAAAAATAGAGTACTGATTACTTTAGATAGAGACAACTCATGGGTTATGAGCTATTTACGCTCACAGCTTGATATATATATAGAGCGAGGAACAGATAACTCTTTGGTTCTTGATTTGTCTGATTTAAAGTCACGAGAGAGGCTAGATAAGACTTTAAATAAACGTAGTGTTTTACACTATCAAATAACTTATACCTACGATAACCGCTTTATGAGTAAACTCTATAGCGAATTTGCACACTATAGCTTTGGTAGTCTTTGCAAAGAGGAAGAAGATAGAGAGAAAAACTACTTCTATATGGTTTTGGAGTGCCCAGTTGGAGCGAGCCAAGACGAGCTAAGAGAGAGCTACAAAAAGCTAGCAAAGGTTTATCATCCAGATAAGCTTCATAACGAACCACCATATATGATAAAACGTTACACGCAGAAGTTTCAGCTCCTACAAGAAGCATACGCAGCACTAAGAGCTAGCTAAAACAGAGATTCTATTAGCTCTTGCTCATTTGATTTTTTTAAAAGTGCTTCAAAGTCTTTTGCACAAAAAAGAGCGAGTTCTTTACCCTCATTTTTTAATAACTCTTTTGAGAATCCTCTTTTTGAAAATATGATTATTTGTGTAGGCTCGATACCTGTTTTTTTGCATTTATCTACTATCTTAGTCCACTCCGCTTTAGTTACTTTATGGTTTGTCCATTTGCACTCAGCTACATAGGTTTTATCATCTTGTGTGATTGTTAGTATATCTATCTCAACATTAGCGTCCCAGTAGCTTCCTGAACTAAGTATTTGAGAGTCTCTTAGATTGTAGTTTAGTAGTATCTCTGAGAGCTCTTCAAAAACTAAACTTGTATAACTGTTTTGTCTTGTTTCAAAGGCTTTGAAAAATCCATCATATTGACGAAGTGCTATCTCTCTTGCATGAGGTGCTATAAAGTAGAACCAAAATCTTACAAAAGGGTGAGTGAATAGTACTTTATGCGAGATTCTATGTCTGGCTTCTTCTCGCTTTAGCTTCTCGTTTGGGCGCGCAGGACGGGTTGGTTCCTCTCTTGAGTACTCTATTTGGACTAGACCTTTTTGCTCAAGATAGTTGAGAGCACTTCCTCCATTTGCGTTGTTCAGTCCTGCTCTATTAAAAGCTGAGAAAATCTTTCTATCTCCAATGGCTAAAGCTTTAAGAAGCCTCAAACATTGTGAACTTGAGAGAGTTAGCTCTTGCATCTTTTTGTTGAGTTCTTTATAATTATCAAGAATAAGCTCTTTAATAAGTAAAGAAGCATCTTTTGTAGTATCTACTTCCCAGCCAAGCCCGCCAAAGATAGCAAAATACTCAATCTGAGTCTCCATATCATCTGGATAATTTCTTGCATAAAATGAGCGAAACTGCTCTAAAAGTTTAGTTTTTACCATGGGATGATTCTATCATAATTCACTTCCCCATTTCAACATGTCTATACCGTATTTTTCGCGTATATCTTGGGAGTGATTTGTCAGAGAGTGCATCTTTTGATCATCTTCAAAACCTATAAGGGAGAGCTCTTTTCTTGACTCTCTTGTAAAACTTGAGCAGTTTATACTTATACGGATAAGATGAAGGCGCTTATGTACATCAGCTTCATTAAAGAGCCTTAAACAGAGTGAGTCAAACTTTTTTTCTGTAAAAATTTCACAAAGAGAGATATTTTTATGTGATTTTTGACACATTTCATAATTTAGTGAAAGACTAAAAACTGTTGGAATTACTTTGAGTTTTAAGATGGCAAAGCTTAGATGACGAGCGAGCACATGAACTCTTCGTCTAAGCTCATCTCTATCATAAAGAGGGTCAAATGTTCTTGAGATTCCTATGGATTTTCGTATATGTTTAGATGTTATCTCATCATCACTCTGTGCGCTAACTCTGAGATAAAGCTCTTTTGCATAAGGTCCCCATGACTCTAGTGTACCTCTTCTTCTACTTAGTTCTCCAAGTGTATGAATCTGCACACTTTTTAGTTTCTCTTTCATACTTTTACCAATTCCCGCAAACTCTCCAACGGGAATATTTTCTATAAAACGCTCCAGCTCATTTTCATAAATAACTCTGCATCCATAAGGTTTTGCATAAGTTGTAGCAAGCTTTGCAATGTAGCGAGTCTTTGCTGCGCCTATTGAGACGGGGAGTTTAGTAACAGCTTTTATCTCCTCTTTTAGTGCGGCTATAAAACTAGGCACTTCAGAGTCCTCCACCCAGCCACTCAAATCACCGTAAAACTCATCAATACTAGCTTGCTCAACTAGCGGTATCTTAGTTTGTAAAAACTCATGAAGCTCATGTGAGAGTTGTTGATATAGCGACATATTAGGAGCTTTTATGATTAGATGAGGGCAGAGATGAAGCGCTTCTCTTATGCTCATCGTGGTTTTTATACCATACTTTCTTGCTTCATAACTAGAGGTAGTAAGTATGCCTCTTATTTTCCCATCAGCATCTTTAAACGCATCTATATCATCATAGCCCAGGCTACCCTCTCTTGCTCCGCAATTCACCTTGTTCTTTTCTTCATAAGGTTTATAAAAAGTAGGTACAAAAGAGCCAGAATTTTCAAGATTTACAGTCTGGTTTTTTGCCTCGGAGTTAAATATTTTTGTATCACTACGCCCACCAATAGCCACAGCCTTGCCCTCAAGGAAAGGCTCTTTTATGCGAGCAGCACTAACAAAAAAGCAGTCTATATCTATGTGTATTTTCATAAGATGATTATAGAGGAGATTTTGAAATATCATAAAAAGTATTGCAAATTGACATTTTATGTATTTGAGCATGAAATCTATATACGCTACTAAATACGTAAAAAGTTACATATTTTACTGCCCTAGTAGCCATTTTATTATCAAAGTTTATAAATAAAGCGAATTTTGATACTATTCATTTAACAAATAAAACAAAGAGAGAAAACATATGAGAATAATAATACTGTTTTTAACACTCTTTTTTATCTCTATAGCACAACCAATTATAAACATAGATTCAGACAAATCAAGCATTACAGATTTTGAACTAAGTTATTTTATTGACACTACAAATAAACTAAAATTTGAAGATATTAAGTCTATGCACTTTACTCAAGGTAAAAACAATGACTCTTTAGGTGTTAGAGTTAAAGAAGCTTGGATAAAAATAGAGCTATTTAATTCAACTAAGCAAATACAGGCTCTTTTTTTACATCAAGATATAGCGTATAAATATATAAGTTTAGAGTATTTTGAAGTGGATAGCGATGATAATCTTATAAAAGAAGAACTGATTGCTCCATATGGCCCTAATGCAAAAGAGCAACTAAGAGGCTCAGATGCTGTTTTTAAATTTACTCTTGATGCATATGAATATAAAACAATATATGTGCATCAAAAAACTCCAGCTTATCAGTTTTACAATTTTTCAATATTTTCAGCTAAAGAGTCTATTGAATACCTCATATATCAAAAAGTAGATGCAGTGTTGATATCTGGGCTGCTACTAGCTTTAGGTCTATACAACCTACTTTTATTTATGTCTTCAAGATATAAAGAGTATTTGTATTACTCTCTATATCTTTTATCATCTACTCTGTGGGTATTTTATGTTTATGGCGCATTTGCACACTATTTTCAAATATATGGTGAAATTCCTTTAAGATTTAACTTTGGCATGATGCTCTCGCCAATTTTTTTAACACTTTTTATTCAAGCTATTTTTAAAACAAAAACAGCGTATGCAAAAGAGCACAAGCTACTAAATAGTATTATATTTATAACGCTAGTAAACTTTATATACGCTCTCATAGACTTTAATAGTGCGTTAGAAATCATGTCTCTCTCACTCACTTATGCGTTGATAATTTTTATGTGGATTGCTATTAGTATCTACAAAAAAGGTGATAGGCTCATAAAAATATTTTTATTTGCGCATACCTTTTATTTGATTTTTAGTATTTATGCTCTTTTATATTATATGGGTTTAGTGGAGTCCAACTATGTTTCATCTCATGGCACAAGTATAGGACTCATTATCGAAGCATTGCTACTCTCTTATTTGGTTTCATATAAGTTTAAAATCACCGAACAAGAAAAAGAAGAGGAGAGAATAAAGCAGTTAGAGTTAAGGCTCTTAGCATCCACTGACCCTATGACTAAACTCTACAATAGAAGATATTTCACTGAGATATCAGACAAAATACTACATCTCTCAAGAAGAGAAAAACAAGAGTTATCTATTCTTATGCTTGATATAGATAAATTTAAAGTTGTTAACGATACATATGGGCACCAATTTGGTGATGAGGTATTGATTGCTCTATCGCGTCTCTTAGTCGAGCATCAAAGAAAAAGTGACATAGTTTGTAGATATGGAGGCGAAGAGTTTGTGATACTGTTGCCAAACACTTCGCTTAGTGATGCTGCTAATATAGCTGAGAAATTACGAAAGTTAATAGAATCGTTGAGTATGAAAGCTCCATCAAATGACAACTTTAAATTTACAGTAAGTTTTGGTGTAGCGAATGTGGATATAGAAAATGAGCAAGACATAAAATTTGCTCTAAAGAGATCCGATGATGCTTTATATGTTGCTAAAAAAAGTGGCAGAAATAGAGTTTGTGTCGAGAATATAAAAAATTATTAACTCAAAAAATAGGATGAAAAATGTCTAATATTAAAGATTTTATGACTCAAAGCCATAGAGATTGCGATGAGATTTTTGCACAGATGGAAGACGCAGTTGCTGCAAAGAGTGATGAAGCTGTAGTTAAATTTGAAGAGTTCTCTGACGCTTTGACAAATCACTTTAAAATGGAAGAGATGGTTCTTTTTCCAGCGTTTGAGCAAGCAAGTGGCATGAGAGATGGACCTACTCAAGTTATGGCGATGGAGCACGAGCAGATGAGAGAACTTCTATCAAGAATGAGTAGCGCAATCAAGGATAAAGATAAGTTTTTTGGTATCTCTGAGACTCTTATGATTTTAATGCAACAACACAACATGAAAGAGGAGCAGATGCTCTATCCTATGGCCGAGCAACATCTAGGTGATGATGCAGACCATATCATCTCACGCATGAGAACTGTAGCTTATTAGTTTTTTGTACCTGAGAGTATCAAAGATTTTAACTCTAAAATCTCTTCTCTTAGTTTGGCAAGTTCGATGTTAGTGCTATTGTTTGCTATCTGAACTTCCTCTACTATATGTTCTTCTTCGACTTTGTTTATAATTGACATTGCATCAACAACAATGGCAACAATGAGATTTACCATAACAAAAGTAACTATAAAGATAAATGGAACAAAAAACGTCCACGCTAAAGGATAAACTTCCATGATTGGGCGAACTATTCCCATAGACCAAGACTCTAGCGTCATGATTTGAAAAAGTGTGTAAAAAGATGCACCTAGTGTTCCAAACCACTCTGGAAACTTTTCAGAGTAAAGCTGAGTTGCCATAATTGCAAATATATAAAAAAAGAGACTCATTAAAGCCGCTATAGAGAGCATTCCAGGAATAACGCTGATGAGTGCTGATACAATTTTTCTCATCTGAGGAACAACTGTTACAAGTCTAAAGAGTCTTAGAACCCTTAAAACTCTTAAAATCTCAAATCCAGCGCTTAGTGGAACTAGTGAAATTGCAACAATACTAAAGTCAAAAATGCTCCAAGGGTCTTTGAAAAAAGCGGCTCTATAGACATAGATTCTCATAACAATCTCTATAGTAAATACAGAAATTACAAAAATATTAAAGAGTGAAGTATAAGCGCCAAAGCTATCCATAAACCCTTTTGAAGTCTCAAGTCCCATAGTTATGCCGTTTAGAATGATAAGGTACGTTATGAAATTTGTAAAGCTTTTACTTTGAACAATTGTTTGGATTTTGTTGTACATGTAGGTCCTCTAATTTTTTCGCAATACTATCACTCTTTGAATAATGTTTGGTAGTTTGAAGATAGAGTTTTTTGTTATCAACATATATTCTTTAACTACTTTGAATATTAAACTTGATATATTAAATTGAATTTTGTTAAAGTTATTGTTTTCTCTACTCTTATGAAATAAATACAGTATAAAAAAGAGATTTTGTAAAATGGGTAAGTACTTTTTATAGTGTTACAATGCCAATAAAATAACCGCTATAATCTCACTTATGAAACAAATACTGCTTATTTTTGCTCTTTTATTTAGCGCATGTAGCGTTAAAAACTATGAGCATACTCAAACAAAAGTCATCACTATAAAGTCGCCAAAGATAAAGTTCTCTGATGCTGGGTATCTCAGAAATAGTGGCGATACTATTGAGCTTGAGCTCTTTGTCGCAGGTAAGTGTATAGAAAAAATTACTATCAATCACATGATTTGTACAAGTGAGGGTTGCAAGAGCAAAAGTGGATTTAACCAAGATTATCTACATAGTGCATACCCCGATGATACTATGCAAAACATGCTTCTCTCCCGTGCAATTTATAATGGTGTAAATTTGAGTAAAAATAGTGATGGTTTTGAGCAGAGTATAAGAGATGATAAAGTAGATATTATTTATAGAGTTGATTCGCATGGAGTTTTTTTTAAAGATAGAGCAAACGGAATTATTTTTAGTATAAAGGATTTAGATGAGTAAATTTGTAGGAGCACATGTAAGTGCAAGTGGCGGAGTTTTTAATGCAGTTGAAAATGCGGTGGCAATAGGTGCAAAAGCGTTCGCACTCTTTACTAAAAACCAAAGACAGTGGGTTGCAAAAGATTTGGACACTGAGACGATTGATAAGTTTAAAACAGCGCTAGAGAAAAGTGGAATCTTGCCTAAACATGTTCTTCCACATGACTCATATCTTATAAACCTTGGTCATCCTGAACTTGATGCTAGAGAAAAATCAGTTGAGGCATTTTTGGATGAGGTGCAGAGATGCTCTATTTTAGGGCTTGATAGACTAAATTTTCACCCAGGAAGCCACTTAAAGAAGATAAGTGAAGATGAGTGTTTGGCAAATATTTCTGAATCTATGAATAGAGTTTTAGATAAAACAAGCGGTGTTAGTTTGGTTATAGAAAACACGGCAGGACAGGGAAGTAATCTTGGCTGGAGATTTGAGCATCTGGCTCAGATAATCGATAAAGTAGAAGATAAAAGTCGTGTTGGAGTCTGTATAGATACATGTCATATGTTTAGCGCTGGATATGATATAAGAACAAGAGAAGCTTATGATAAGAGCTGGGGCGAGTTTGAGAAAATAGTAGGGTTTAAGTATCTTATGGGGATGCACATAAATGACTCAAAAGCAAAATTTGGCTCACATGTAGATAGACATAACTCTTTAGGAGAGGGCGAAATTGGGATTGATGCTTTTAAATTTATCATGAATGATGAAAGAATGAATGACATCCCTTTAATCCTTGAAACCATTGATGATACTATCTGGGATAAGGAGATAGCACTACTCTACTCGTTTGTAGATTAAGTGCTATTTGTGTAAAATTAGAAACTATTTCATAAAGGGGAGGGCTTTGTTATGAGAAACATATTTGTGTTTTTGCTGCTTACAACTGCCCTTTTTGGAGGCGGATATAGAATCCCAGAGACTTCACTAAACGCTGTTGCTCTTGGGGCTGCAAATGTAGCACATATAAGTGGTGCAGACGCAGCATACTATAACCCAGCAAACATGGCTTTTATGAAAAATGAGGCTCTTATAGAATTAGGAGTCATCTATATCGGGCTTAATAATGTTAATTATCAAGGCTCATATACAAGTGCTTCAGGTGCTACAACTAGCGGACATAACATAAATGCTACTAGAGAAGACTTTTTCATTCCGACACTTCACTATGTCTCACAAGGTATAGACGGAGTTCGCCTTGGAGTGAGCTTAGTTACTCCAGCAGGACTTTCAAAAAGATGGCAAGACGCTCCAGCTGTGTATAGCTCTGAGGAGTTTACACTAAAGACAATTGAGCTAAATCCGAGTATCGCATATAGAATAAGTGATACACTCGGAGCTGCTTTTGGTCTAAGAGCTATCTATACGGACGGCGTTGTAAAGAGTACTTCGCCAATTTCGTCACGTGATATGAGTGGAGATAGTGTTGACTTTGGATATAACTTAGCACTTTCATATAAGCCAACCTCAGAGCTTGAGTTTGCACTAACATATCGCTCAAGAGTAGATTTGACTTCAAAAGGTGATGCTACTCTTTTTTATCGTGATATGACAAATGCTTTTGGTGGAGGTGCTGGAGCAACATATAGCTCTTTTAGTTCTGCATCAGTTAGCGTGCCAGTTCCAGCTATTTTAAACATAGCAGCTGCATATACATTTCCTTCAAAAACAACACTGGAGTTTGTTTATGAGAGAAACTACTGGAGTGCGTATGAAGAGCTTGATTTTAACTATGGAAGTGGTGTAGATCCTGTAACTAACATTGTTTTTGGCAATCCAGTTGCAAAGAACTTTAAAGATACAGATGCCTTTCGCTTTGGTGTAACTCAAGAGTTGGATGCACTGAGACTTATGGGTGGTGTGGTTATAGATAAGACTCCAGTTCCAAACGAAACTATAGGTTTTGAACTTCCAGATAGTGATTCACTCTCACTCTCTTTAGGCACTAGATATCAGATAACTCAGAAGATAAACATAGGATTGGCGGCTCTTTACTCCATGCGAGAAGATAGAAGAGTCTCAAATGCCTCATTACAAGGCGAATACTCAGATGCAAACGTACTTATAGTTTCATCTGCAGTAGAGTATAAATTTTAAGGAATTATTTGGAAACGTTAATAGATTTTTTAGAAGCTAGTGATATAGAGAAAACTCTCATATTTGCTCAGCTAAAATGTAGTAAAACAGAGGCAAAACTTCTTAGAGCTCTTGCAAAGAGATATATACAAGGCGAAGATGATGTCTTGGTATTTGATCTTTTAAAAGAGCTTTATGGTGAGAAAAAGTATGATGCAATCAAACACTTAAAAGAGGTAAAACTTCTCTTAGAACTTGGTTGGTTGTATCAGCAGAGTTTTGCACCCATGAAGATTTCTGAAGTTACCCCGCTTGAACTTTTAAACAGTGCACTAGGGCTCTCTCCATCATTTTTAAAGCTTCTTCAAGATGGAGCGCTTGAGAGTGAACTCCCAGACATCAAGCCATATAGTGATCATTTAGAGTATCTTCAAGATCAATTTTTACGTATAGATTTATATCAAAAGATGAGTGCAATACGCCAAAATGTTCATGAGCACTCTCTAGGGATTGATAGAACTCAAGCAAAACTTAATCTCTTAGAAAAACGCATAGAAGATAGAGTAGGTCAAACCACAGGAAAACTGGTACTTGATAAATTTTTTAAACAAAAAAAGATGGACTCAAAAGAGCAGGTTATATTTTTAGCACTTCTTCGCGAAGAGTACAGTGCAACTGATGCTTCACTAAGAGAGATGAACACGCTTATAGAGCTTATCTCGCTTGATGAGTATGACCGTATAAAAAACAGAGCTCTTTTGGAAGATGGATCTAACCTTATAAATGAGGGAATAATCGATTATGAAGAGATGTTAAACCCTTTTGGTGGGATTTCAAGAGCTTTTTATATAGTTGATGAAGTGCTTCAAAGCATAATCCACCCTCAAAAAAATAAAAAAATTCGTCGTATAAAGTTGAATACCCTTATAAGTGAGCAGGATATTTTCGAGCTTGTAGAGCCTGAGACTTCACTAGAAGATGTGGTTTTGGCAAAAGAGACGCAAACCACACTAGAAAACCTAATGCGCCAACTAGATAAAGAGGTCGTAAATAGACTTGTTGAGTGGGGTATAAAAGATAAAAAGAGCGGGATTGACGCTAGAATCATCTTCTATGGCGCGGCTGGAACTGGTAAAACCATGACTGCTTATTCACTTGCAAAGTCACTAAAGAGAGAAGTTTTGGCGTTTGACTGTTCTAAAATCCTCTCAATGTATGTAGGCGAGAGTGAGAAAAATGTCAGAAAGATTTTTGATACTTTTTATGATTTATGTGAGAAAACAAAGAGTGAGCCTATACTTTTACTAAATGAGGCGGATCAGTTTTTAGGCTCAAGATCAAGTGGAGTAACAAGCGGCGCTGATCAGATGCATAACCAGATGCAAAATATCTTCTTAGAGCAGATAGAAAAGTTTAAAGGCGTTCTTATAGCTACAACAAACCTTCTTGAAAACATAGATAAAGCATTCTCAAGACGCTTTAACTATAAGATAGAGTTTAAAAAACCAAACAAAGAGCAGAGATTAGAGTTATGGAAAAAGATGCTTCCTAAAGGGGCTCCTTATGAAGATGGTTTTGATATAAATGAACTCTCAACTCACTCTCTAACTGGTGGGCAGATAAGCCTAATCATAAAAAACACTGCATACAAAGTAGCGGTGAGAGAGAAGGCACTTTTTACGCTTGAAGATTTTATAGGTGAGATAAAAAAAGAGAAAGATGCAAGTTTTGATAGCGAAAAGCTAATGGGCTTTTTAAACAAATAGGATTTTAAGATGCAAGGTTACATACTTCTCTCTCACGGTAGCAAAGTTAAAGAGTCAAATGATGCGAGCAAAAATGTTTTAAAAGAGCTAAAAAAAAGTCTTAAAAATGTTGAACTTGCTTTTTTAGAGTTAGCTGAGCCAGATTTCCAGAGTGCTGTAAAAAGCCTAAAAGAGGCTGGAGTAACTCATATAAAAGTTCTACCTCTTTTTTTAGCTCCAGGAAAACATGTAAGAGAAGATGTTCCACACCTTTGTGAGACATTTTCTAAAGAGTATGAGATAGAGATAAGCGTGTTAGAGCATATTGGTGCAAATGACGGATATGTGAAACTCATAAAAGATATCTTAGAACAAAAGTAACATAATGAATCAAGACTCTATTTTTATGCAAAAAGCCATAAAAGAGGCTTCTTGTGGGCTTAGTAAAGGACACGGTGGCCCTTTTGGAGCAGTAATTGTTAAGAGTGGAAAAGTTATAGCAAAAGCTCACAACAAAGTCTTAAAACTTGGCGATGCAACAGCTCACGCTGAGATGCAAGCTATAAAAAAAGCTTCAAAAAAACTTGGTACATATGATTTGAGTGGATGTGATATATATGCTACATGTATGCCGTGTCCTATGTGCATGGGTGCTATTAGATGGGCAAACATAAAGAGCGTTTACTTTGGAGCAACAAGCCAAGACGCAGGTGATATAGGCTTTAGAGACAAAGAGTTTTACGAGAGTGATTTTTTGGAGCTAAAAAATATACAAAGAGATGAGTGCCTAGAACTCTTTGAAATGTGGAAAGAAAAAGAGGATAAGAGGCTTTACTAATCTCTCTTGCGCGATTATTTATTTATGAGTGCTAGAACTTCATCCACACTTAAAACTTTCCCACTACTTACCACTTTACCATCAATCACAAGCCCCGGTGTACTAATCACTTGATACTCCATGATTTTCATAAGGTCATCAACTTTTAGTATCTGAGCAAACTTTCCACTTGAAGCAACTGCTTGTTTTACGACTGCTTCGAGTTGAGAGCACTTTGAGCAACCTGTTCCTAAAATTTCTATTTTCATATTTTTGCCTTTATAAAATAATATTAAATATAAACCCAACAAGAAGTATTGCACTTCCTACGATACTAAAGAAAATCGCAATAAGCTTCATACTAAGTACGCGCTTTAAAATCATCGCCTCAGGCAAACTAAGTGCGACAACAGCCATCATAAAACTAAGTGCAGTTCCAAGAAGCATTCCTTTTTGGGTTAATACTTCAATAAGTGGCAACATCCCTGCAGCACTTGAGTACATAGGGATTCCAGCTACTACTGCAATAATAGGTGCATACCAAACATCTCCACCTGCGTACTTTGTGATAAAGTCAGTTGGAACATATCCATGGATGAATGCTCCTATTGCGATACCTATGATTATGTAGATATAGATTTTGTAAAATATATCCATAGTCTCATTCCACGCCTCACTAAGCTTAAACCTAAAGAGAGGTTGCTCACTTTTTTGTGGTGTGTTACAACAAGAGTTTATAGGTTTTACTTCAAGTAAAATCTCTTTTTCAAGCTTTAAACTCCCTATGATAAGCCCAGCGATAATGGCAATAGCAAGAGCAAAACCAATATAAAGTAGAGTTACTTTTAGACCAAAGAGAGAAAAAAGCAGGGCAATAACCACAGCATCAGATAAAGGTGCCGAGATAAGATAACTAAATGTTACACCCAAAGGGATTCTAGCTTGTAAAAAACCTAAAAACAAAGGGATAGCGCTACAAGAGCAAAAAGGGGTAAGCATCCCAAAAAGAGCTGCAAAGATATGTCCAACTATTTTATGATTTGCACTCAGATAATCACGTACTCTCTCGATGGGAAAATAACTTCTTAGCAGTGTTACAATATAGACAATAACGATAAGGAGTATAAAAATCTTTATAGTGTCATAGAGAAAAAAGTGCAGAGCCTCTCCTAGATGAGTCTTGCTATCAAAGCCTAAAACATCAAAGATTATATAAGCACTAAAACTCTCCCAAACACTAAACATATTTTGATTCCTTGATAACACTACTCACAATCATATGTATAAGTTGCATTTAGATTTAAGATAGTTGGTTCTTTTGTTGGAGTCTGCATTGTGCTTTTTGACATCAACATATTTTGAGCTTCATAGCGGGTATAACCATCAGCTATGATTTCTACATTTTTTACACTGCATTTAGCAATCTCTTCTATGGATAAAATTTCTGTGTACTCTTTTGCATACTTTATTGCTCTAAACTCTAAAGATGTTTTTTCGATTTTCATATTTTCTTTATCAACTACCCATCTAATAGGTGCTTGTCTTAGCTCTAAATCTTCTAACTTATCAAAAAAAGCCAGCAGAGTATCTATCTCCTCTATATTTTTAAAACTACACTCAAAATCAGCAGTTCCTATATAGTCTAAAAGTTCTCTCTCTTTAGAGTTGTAGTTATACTCAGGAGTTATACTATATCCTCCACCTTTACAAAGAGGCTCTTTTTTTATACTCTCTATAGCTTTGTGCAGAACCTCTTTTGCCTTAGCAGCACTCTCTTTTTTTGCAATCAAAGAAAAAGATAACTGCATTCTATCAGGCTCAAGAGACTCATCAAATGTTTTATTTATCTTCAGTTCATAGCCATAGCTAAAAGTTACAAGTAGAGAAATGAGGGATAGTTTTAATAGATTCATAAATCGCCTTTTAATTTTTAAATAATTGTATCTTCTTTAACTTTGCAAATCAAATTAAAGCTATTTTAAAGAAGTGTTTCTTTAATACACACTCAATATAAAAGGTTAAAATTAAGTGTAGTAATTAGTAACATAAAGAGCCCCAAATTTCATCATAAGCTTGCATTTAATTCTCTTTTTGCTACAATCCCCCTAACTGTTTTTTCTAAAAATATCTATTAGAATTTAGGCTAAACGACGTATGTTTTTATACGTTTTAAAACAATTATAATAGCAAAGGTAGGTTGTATGGAGCATATAGTGACTTCAAATCCGTATTTTGGGGTATTTGTACTATTTCTTTTAACGTTTGGTGCATTTACAATGACAACGATAACGGCTCGTTTGGTGAGTCGTGCATTGGCGGCTAAGAGTAATGAAAAAATTAAATTGTCAGTTTATGAGTGTGGACCAGAGGTCACAAAACAACCAAATAGAATCTCTCCACAGTTTTATCTATTTGCACTACTCTTCTTACTTTTTGATGTAGAGATTGTCTTTATGTTTCCGTGGGCAGTTGATTTTAAATTGCTAGGGTGGTTTGGTTTTGCTGAGATGTTAATGTTTATACTTCTTTTAACTATCGGTTTTGTTTATGCATGGAAAAAAGGAGCGCTAGAATGGCACAACATAAAGTAAATTACACACAAAATGGCGGTTTGCCAGTTGCACTTACGAGTATAGATAAAATTGTAAACTGGGGACGTTCAAACTCTATTTGGGCGCTTACTTACGGTCTTGCTTGTTGTGGTATCGAGATGATGGCTAGTGGTGCTTCAAGATATGACTTTGATAGATTTGGAACGATTTTTAGAGCGTCTCCAAGACAAGCGGATGTTATGATAGTTGCTGGGACACTAACTAAAAAACATGCTGAGTTTATCAAAAGACTTTACGACCAGATGACTGAGCCAAAATGGGTTATATCTATGGGCTCATGCGCAAATACTGGCGGTATGTTTAACACTTATGCAACTGTTCAAGGTGTTGATAGAATTATACCTGTTGATTTGTATCTTCCAGGGTGTGCTCCACGTCCTGAGACTCTTCAGTATGGTGTGATGCTACTGCAGAAAAAAATACGTGCAAACAAAGCGTCTCGTGCGCAAGTAGCTAAAAGGTTGATGTAATATGAGAGCTTATAAACCTAAAGATAATGTACAAGCAAAAGCTTACTATACAGATAGATTTTATGTATCTCCTCAAGTGCCAAAGAGCCCAGTTGAGAGTGATGAGATATTTGCTAAAGATTTAGAGGCAATAAAAGCAAACTTTACTGTGCTTGATGCATATATTCAAGTTGAGCAGATGGTTGTTTATATCAACCCGCAAGATAATTTTAAAGTTTTAAAACTCTTAAGAGATGAGTGCGAATATACACAACTCTCAGAGATGAGCGCTATTGATTGGTTGGCAACTAGAGGCGGATTTGAAATCTTTTATCAGATGCTAAGTATGAATAAACGCAAGCGTATTCGTATCAAAATGTTCATCAACAAAGGCGAGAGTGTAAACTCTGTTGAGAAGCTTTTTCGCTCTGCTGATTGGTCTGAGAGAGAGATGTTTGATATGTTTGGTATAGAAGCAAACGGACATCCATTTATGAAAAGAATCCTTATGCCATATGATTGGCAAGGATTTCCACTTCTAAAAACTTATCCGCTTCAAGGTGATGAGTTTGCTGCTTGGTATGAAGTTGATAAGATTTATGGCAAAGAAGCAAGAGATATTATTGGGCCTGAACTTCGTGATAGTGCTAAGGTAGATAGATATGACTCTGAGCGATTTGCACGCCTTGGATACGAAGTTCCAAAAGGAACTGTGATTACTGGTAATGAGCCAAAAAATGAAGAGAACTACCAAGAAGAAGGTGGCGTGTTTATGATTAAGAAATTTGATAAAAAAGATTCGGTCGTTGTTGACGATCCTCAAAGATAGGTGGAAATAATAATATGCAAGTAACAAATAGATTAAACCCATTTTTTGAGAACATTACCTTTGATAGAGAAGACAATGAGATGATTCTAAACTTTGGTCCGCAGCATCCATCAGCTCACGGACAACTTCGTCTTATGCTTCATCTTCAACAAGAGCAGATTACAAAAGCTCATCCAGATATTGGTTACCTTCACCGTGGTATGGAGAAGATGGCTGAGAATATGATTTATAATGAGTTTATGCCTACAACTGATCGTATGGACTATATTGCATCGTCTTCAAATAACTATGGATTTGCACTAGCTGTAGAGAAATTGATAGGTCTTGAAGTTCCTCGTCGTGCAAAAGTTATCCGTATGATGCTTCTTGAGATAAACCGTCTTATGAGTCACCTTTTCTGGTTAGCTACAACAGCACTTGATATCGGTGCTATGACAGTTTTTCTTTTTGCATTCCGCGAGAGAGAATACCTTATGGACATCATTGAGGGGTATTGTGGAGCTAGACTTACACATGCTGCTATTCGTATCGGTGGAGTCCCATTAGATATTCAAGATACATTTATATCTCAACTAAAAACATTCCTAGATAAGCTTCCGCAAAATATTAAAGATTATGAGGATTTACTAGACACTAACCGTATCTGGCTTATGAGAATGGAAGATGTTGGAACAATATCTAAAGAGATGGCTCTTTCATGGGGCTGTACAGGTCCAATGTTACGTGCTAGTGGTGTTGCTTGGGATATCCGTAAAGAAGAGCCTTATGAGCTTTATGATGAAGTAGAATTTCGTGTGCCTTATTCTGATAAAGGTGATAACTTTGCAAGATACCGTATCTACATGGAAGAGATGAGAGAGTCTGCAAAGATTCTTCATCAAACAATAGATATGTATGAGAAATGTGTAAAAGACAATCAAACTGAGCTTATGGCTCACGCTCCAAAATATATTTCTGCACCAAAGCTAGATATCATGACTCAAAACTACTCTTTGATGCAACATTTTGTTTTAGTTACACAAGGTATGAGACCTCCGGTTGGCGAGGTTTATGTAGTTACTGAGTCACCAAAAGGAGAGCTTGGCTTTTTTATCAACTCTCAAGGTGGGCCATACCCATATAGACTAAAACTACGTGCTCCATCATTTTGGCACACAGGGATTTTAACTGACCTTTTACCAGGTCATTACATCCCAGATGTTGTTTCAATTATTGGTACAACAAACATCGTATTTGGAGAGGTTGACCGATGATAAATTTTAATAATTTATTCCTCATCGTTAGATGTAGCTTTAGTGATGGGAATTTTGCAAAGAATTCACTTCTTTGTAAAAGGAGACAAATATGAAAAGATATGATTTAAGACATTTAAAAGACGGTTTTGAACCTAGAATGAAAGAGATACTCTTGGCTCACAAAGCTGGAGAAGTTGCAATTTTTCTCTTTGAAATAGGAGATTTTTCTCCAATTCAAAGATCTGCAGATCTAGTAAAAGAGTGCGGGTATGAGTTGCTTAACTCTTTAAAATTTAACGAAGTCGACTGGACTATCGTTACAAAAAAATAGGCAGGGTTAAAATTTTGAGTAAAGTATATTTTTCTACTTGGAACGGTGAGTTTGTAAATAACATCAACACGCCGGTAGAGGAGTGGAAAGAGTCAGCTTACGACTTACCCGCACAGTATGATAGTCATCGTGAATCAAAAGCCTTTATAGGCTGGGACGGCGTTGCACTTTTTGATAAAAATGTAGACGTTATTCGCCTTGCTATGGAGTACGCAGCCCAGTATCAAGAGTATTCTGAAGCATGTGGAAGATGCGCACCTGGACGTTGGGGTGGCAGAATTCTATATGATCAGCTTGATAAAATAGCTCGTGGTGAAGGTAGTATCGCTGATTTGGACCATTTAAGGGAGATTGGCAAAAGTATGCAAATCACTTCAAAATGTGAGATTGGAAAAACTGTTCCAAACCCTATTCTTGATTTGATGCAGCATTTTGAGCATGTATTTTTAGAGTGCATTAATGAGCAAAAACCATCAATCCACTATAGTGAATCTATAGCATATATAGCTAAGATTACGGCACCTTGTACAGATGCTTGTCCATCACATGTTGATATTCCTGCATATATTGAGGGTGTTAGAGATGTTAGAATGGATGATTCACTTATAGCGACTCGTCAAACAATGCCACTAGCGCATGTTTGCGGTCGTGTTTGTCCACATCCATGTGAAGACGCGTGTAGAAGAACAAACTTAGATGAACCTATCTCTATCATGGCGCTTAAACGTCTTGGAGCTGACTGGGAAACTGATCATGGTTATGATTTTTTTCATCCTATGGAGAAAAAGCCAAGTAACGGCAAGAGAGTTGCAGTTATAGGTGCTGGTCCTGCTGGACTTACTACCGCTTACTATCTTGGAGCTGAGGGTATTGCTGTTGATGTTTATGAAGAACTTCCAGTACTCGGCGGCGAGGTTGCTGTTGGTGTTCCAGAGTATAGAATGCCTATAGATAAATATAACAAAGATATAGATTGTGTAAAAGATATGGGTGTTAATTTTATAGTAAATTCTAAGATTAATGCTGATGATATGAGAAGATTTGAGAATGAATATGATGCAATTATGGTTGCAACAGGAACAAGAATATCTAAAAAAGTCTATTGTGATAACGAAAGACCTGAGATTAAGGGTTACTGGGGTGCGATTGATTTCTTAGATAAAGTGAATCTTTATGAGAAGTATGGATATACAATCTCTAAAGAAGAGCAAGAAGATAACCTACTTACTACTCCATATGTTGATTTAACTGGAAAGACACTTGTTTGTGTTGGTGGTGGATTTACATCCATGGACGTTGTAAGATGCGCAATCAGAGCAAACGCTAAAAAAGTTTATATGATTTATCGTAGAGATGAGAAGACTATCATCAAAAATACAACTTATGAAGAGTATCACGAAGCAGTTGAAGAGGGTGTAGAGTTTCTTTTCCACTCAGCAGTTGCCGAGATGAGAGATGAAGATAATCTTTTAAAATCACTACTTGTAGATAAGTTTGAGCTAGTTCCAGATCCAAATGGAGGACGAGCAGAGCTTGTTAAGATTGAGGGCGCTTCTTATGAGATAGAAGCGGATTATATTATCCCTGCAGTTTCACAATCAGCTGACTTGCAACTTCTTCCTGAAGAGTGGGAAATTGAGAAGACCTCTTGGGCTACTATTAAGACAAATGGTAGAGACTATATGACTTCAAGAAAAGGTATTTTTGCTTCTGGAGACTGTGAATATGGTCCGATGACAATTGTAAATGCAGTTGGGCAGGCAAAACGTGCATCTTCAGTTATGAGTAGATATCTACAAAGCGGCGAAGTAACTCTTAGTGATGATGAGATTATGGAAGACCACTTAAGAAAATTAAGAGTTTATGATAAAAAAGAGAAAGTTACAGGTTGGATGGCTGGAATTCCACGAGAGCATGCCGAAGTCCTTGAAGTTGAAGATAGAAAACATAATAATAAAGAAGTAAACTTAGGCTTCACACAAGAAGAAGCTCTTGCTGAAGCAGAGCGCTGTATGCGCTGTTACTACATAGCAATGGTACAGGCGTAGGAGATGGGTGCAATGAAAAAAGAGATTAATTTCAAAATTAATGGTATCTCAGTCGTTGCTTCTAGTGGTGAGACTATACTAACTG
The DNA here is from genome assembly GCF_028694895.1 of Sulfurimonas sp. Taxonomy (GTDB): domain Bacteria; phylum Campylobacterota; class Campylobacteria; order Campylobacterales; family Sulfurimonadaceae; genus Sulfurimonas. The sequence goes on from NZ_JAQVKA010000004.1 coordinate 43,845, forward strand.
TTGCGCGTAAGAATGAAATCTATATCCCAACAATGTGTTATATCTCTAAAACTACTCCATGTGCATCTTGTCGTATGTGTGTTGTAGAAGCTAGTGGTATGGATGGCTTTGTACTTAGTTGTAACACTCCACCAGTTGAGGGCGTTGAGATAACAACAGATAGCCAAGCACTAAATCATGAGAGAGTAAATATCATGAAGCTTTATGATGTAAACCATCCATTAGAGTGTGGCGTTTGTGATAAATCTGGAGATTGCGACCTTCAAAACAAAACTCTAGAGTTTAATGTTGAGCGTCAAAACTTCTCAGCTCGTGATCAACTCCGCCCAATAAAGCACTGGGGACTTATAGACTATGAAGCATCGCTATGTATTATGTGTGAGAAATGTGTTCACGTATGTAATGAAGTTATCGGCGATGATGCTATTGAAGTAAAATTTGGTGGCTATAACTCTATAATCATTCCAAAAAATTCTGAAGCGCTAGATTGTACTTTTTGTGGAGAGTGTATTGCAGTTTGCCCAGTTGGAGCACTTACTAGCAGTGGCTTTAGATATAGAGCAAATGCGTGGGAGTTAGAGCGTATTCCTTCTACTTGTGCACACTGCTCAGCTGGATGTCCATTAGAGTATGAGACAAGACACGCCTCTATAAATGGAGAAGATGAATTATATAGAGTTAAAAATAACTTTGAATTTACATCTCTTTGTGGAGCAGGACGTTTTGGCTTTGACTTTGAGAATAGAGCTTCAAGTGATGAAGTGGCATTTAACAAAGCAATTCAAGCGTTACGTAGTGCTAAAGCTATTCGTTTTTCTTCAATGATTACAAATGAAGAGGCACACATACTAGAGCTCTTAAAAGCAAAACTAGGTGTAAAACTCTTCAATGAAGATGCAAGAAAGTTTGCTTCATTTATGCACTCATACAGCTCAATTAGTGGAAAACTACACCATAGCGGTTCACTTGATGCTATAAAGCAATCAGACGCTGTTGTGATAATTGGAAGTAGAATTGCAACCGATAATCCAGGCGTTAGATACGCACTTACAACGGCTGCAAAACATAATGGTGCAAAGATAGTATATATGCACCCTATGGAAGATGCTTTGATGCAAAACGTTATAACTCAGATGATGAAGCATGAAGTAGGAACAGAAGAGGGTGTTATAGCACTTTTAGCTAATTCTCTTTTGAGTGAAGCTTCACTTGATGAAGATGAGAGAGCGTTCTTTGATGAGTTAGACTTAGGATATATCTATGCTGAGACAAACATCGGAGAAGAGGAGTTCTCGCAGATGATGAAATCTTTTGCAAGAGCATCAAAGCGTACTCTAATAATTGGAAATGATATTATCGCTCATGAGCGCTCAAGCAACATTGCAAAACTAGCAGCACTTATTGAAAAATATAGTGATTTTTCTATAGTTGTTGTTCCTCGTGATGTAAATACTCTAGGCGTATCACTTATAAACTCTTTAGATAAAGATGAAGATATATCTAACGTTGTTGGATATAACGCAAAAGGAGATTTTCTTATCTCTTCACTTGGGAGTGGAGATTTGGCAGTTGCAGCGCTTAATCAACAAGAGGGAACATTTGTAAGTATAGACAACAGAGTGCTTCCTACAAACGTTGCTTTAGCGTTTGATGGATATACCCTAAATGATATTGCAAAAGCATTTGATATAGTTAAAGATGAGACAATTGATTATACAAAAGAGTTAAACACAAATGCTGGCTTTAAGGGCATAGCTTTTGATGATTTAGAAAACTTTTTAGCTCCGCTTGGCGAAGATAACAGAGGTTATATACTTGATGAAGTAGAGTGCGCTTCTAATGGTAAGATTGAAGAACTTGATGATATGCCGGAGTTTAATGGAACAATTATCTATCAGTGTGATCCAGTTCTTCAGTTTAACAACTACACTGCAAAAACTACACAACTACCAAAAGAGAACTTCTTAAGAGGTTCTGCGCAGTTTGCAGTTGCTGCAAAGATAAACGATGGAGACAAAGTTGAGATAAGTTATGGCTCAACAAAAATTACAAGAGAATTTAAATTAGATAATGAACTTAAAGGAACTGTGGCGCTAAACCCTACATTTGATATTAGTGTAGATGCTAGTAGATACAGATTTGAAAAATCCAAAATAGTGAGAATAGTGTAATGAGTAAAATTACTATAAACATTGATGGAAAAGAGATACAAACACAAGAGGGCGAGTATATTTTAAATGCTGCTCGTGCTAATGATATCTTTATACCAGCTATCTGTTATCTAAGTAGATGTAGTCCAACACTCGCGTGTAGACTATGTTTAGTTGAAGCAGATGGCAAACAAGTTTATGCATGTAACGCAAAGAGCAAAGAGGGAATGAGTGTTATTACTTCTACTGAAAACATCATAATAGAGCGCCGTGCAATCATGGAAGTGTATGATGTTAATCATCCTCTTGAGTGTGGTGTTTGTGATCAATCAGGAGAGTGTGAGCTTCAAAACTATACTTTAGAGATGGGCGTTGATAAGCAGCATTATGCAGTTAAAGACGTCGATAGAAGTGATGTAGATTGGGGCCATATTCATTACAACCCAGGTCTTTGTATCGTATGTGAGAGATGTGTAACAACATGTAAAGATATGATAGGCGATAACGCTCTAAAAACAGTTCCTCGTGGCGCTGATGCGCTTGAGGCTGAGTACAAAGAGAGTATGCCAAAAGACGCTTATGCGATGTGGAATAAACTAAATAAATCTCTTATCGGTCTTACGAGCGGCGAAGAGATGCTTGATTGTACAAGTTGTGGCGAGTGTGCTGCTGTTTGTCCAGTTGGAGCGCTTGTTGATACTCACTATATATATACTTCAAATGCTTGGGAGTGTGAGCAGATTCCAGCAACTTGTGGACACTGCTCGGCAGGATGTCAGATTAGCTATGATGTAAAACATACAAGTATTGACAACACAGATACAAAGATTTATCGTGTTATGAATGAGTGGAACTATGTTGCACTATGTGGCGCTGGAAGATATGGTTTTGACTATCAAAATGTAGTGGATAAAAAAGATGAGAGTGCATTTAATGCAGCGATTGAAGCATTTAAAAAAGCAGACACTATTAAATTTACTTCAACTATTACAAATGAAGAGGCTTATCTTCTTCAAGTTCTAAGAGATAAGTTCGGATATAAACTTGTAAACAATGAAGCAAAAGCATTTCAAACATTTTTAAATTACTATAGTGAGATTAGTGGTACTAAGCTTTATGGTTATGATTTAGAAGCAACCCATAATGTTAACTTTGTTATCTCAGTTGGAACAGCTATTAAGAGCGATAATCCAAATGCAAGATACGCGTTAAATAACTCAATGACTGTAAATAAGGGTGCTGGACTATACTTCCATCCTTTAAAAGATCCTGTTATTGAAGGCCTTGGTAAAAGTATAATGACAATGTATCACGCTCCACTTCAAGAAGAGATTGTTCTTTATCTAATCCTTGATCTGTTTGCAGATAAAGAGAAATTACCTTCAGAGATAGTTGATTACTTAGCATCATTTCATACTAAAAAAACTATAACTGTTGAAGAGATAATCAAAGAAGAGATTACTGAAATAGTTAAAGTTATGAAGATAAATGAAGAGAGTGGTGAAGAAGAAGAGATTGAAGAAGAGAAGAAAAAAATAGTTCCTAAAAAAATCACAAAAGAAGTAGAAGTAGATGAAAATGCTCTTTTAGAGATTTTAGGTGCTAATGAGAACTTTATGGAAGAGTTGGAGAAGAACTTAGCTAAAAAAGATAGTTTTGCTCTAATCGCTGGACCAGATTTATATACGCATCCAAATGCAAAAAACCTTGCTCGTCTTTTAGCTCTGATTGAGAAGTATAGTGCGTTTGAAATTACAATGATTCCTACACTGACAAACTCACTTGGTGTTGCACTTATTTGTGAGCTTGATGATGAAGTAGGCTCTTATACTATCGGCTATAACACGAAAGGTGACTTTACACTCTCAGCTTTAGGTGATGGGGATTTGGATATGCCTTCTATTAATCAGCAAGAGGGAACACTAACAAGCATAAATAAAAGAGTAAACCCAACAAATGCTGCAATTGGCTACAACGGATATGAACTTAATGACATCGCAAATGCTTTAGGCTTCAATGCAGAGAATGTAATAGAATATACAAAAATGCTTCCAACAAAGAGTGGATTTATCTCAAAAGAGTTTGATACGCTACCAAACCATTATGAGAATGATGGAACAGAGTGTCGTGGATACCTACTTGATAATGTTGCAGTTAAAAAATGTGGCGATGAGAGTGTAGAGAAGTTTAAAGAGACAAAACTCGAGGGAACTTTAATCTATATGGCAAATCCTGTTAGACAGTTCACTCCATTTACATATAAAACTACCAACCTTGATGAGGTAAGTGGTGTTTATATGAGTGAAGAGTTCTTGGCTAATTCTGATTTTAATGAAGGAGACATCGTGAGAGTAAAGAGTGCAAGCGGTGAACTAGTAGCAAATATAGTTAGTGATAACAAAATAAGCGGGGATATTATTGTTCTGCCGACTTTTGATTCTAAATTGAACTCAGAGGCACTGTTTAGCTCATACCGCTTTGCAACAGCTTCGATTGAAAGGGTGTAATATATGGAAATGGCATATTTTATAGAGACGATAATAAAAATAGTAGTTATTTTACTAGTATTCTCTGGCTTAGCTGGAATTGGTACTTACTTTGAGAGAAAAGTTCTAGCATTTATGCAGCGTCGTCTTGGGCCTGTAAACGTAGGTCCTTTTGGACTCTTACAAGTTGCCGCGGATGGTATCAAACTCTTTACTAAAGAGGATATTGTTCCAACAAACGTTGTTGGAAAAATCTTTAAGATAGCACCTGTAATTACAGCAGCAACAGCTTTTATGGCAGCTGCTGCAATTCCGTTTTTACCGTCTTTTACACTTTTTGGATATGAAGTTCATCCAATAGTAGCAGATATAAACATTGGTATTTTATATATACTAGGAATCATGGGAGTTGGTCTTTATGGTCCACTTCTTGGCGGTATGGCTTCTGCAAATAAGTTCTCACTTATCTCAGCTGCTCGTGGTGCTGCCGTATTTATCTCTTATGAGGTAGTAACTGGTCTTTCTATTTTAGCACCTATTATGATGGTTGGTTCTTTATCATTAGTTGATTTTAATGAGTATCAAGCAGATGGAATTACAAGCTGGATAGTATGGACTCAGCCTGTTGCATTTATTCTTTTTTGGATAGCAGCTTTTGCAGAGACAGGAAGAACACCATTTCACTTAATCGCAAATGATCATGAGATTATTGATGGATTTGGAACAGAGTATTCTGGTATGAGATGGGGACTGTTTTTTATCGGAGAGTATGCAAATATGTTCTTTATATCTTTTGTAATTGCACTACTTTTCTTAGGTGGATATGGTGATGGAAGCTTTTTAGGAGCAATTGGATTACTTCTTAAAGTTGCATTCTTCTTTTTCTTCTTCTTGTGGACTAGAGCGGCTTGGCCAGATATTAGACCAGATCAACTTATGTGGTTGTGTTGGAAAGTTTTAATGCCAATAGCTATGATAAATATACTTATCACTGCTATTGTACTGATGTAAGGGGGTAGAGATGCATAACGAAAATATTGAACAACATTTTAATAATAGAAATGTAACTGAAATTAATAGCGATTACTTTATGGTGGATATCGCAGACTATCCAACAGATGGATGGGGTAAATTTACAAGAACACTAAGAAGAGCACTCAGAGGCGAACTCTTTGTAGGTCTTTGGGTAGTTCTTCGTGAGATGATTAGATTTGATATTCATACGATTCAGTATCCTCTTGAGAAGATGCCAATTGGACCAAGATACAGAGCTGTTCATGAGATGAAGAGACTTTGGGAGTCTGATGCTGAGAGATGTATTGGTTGTGGTCTTTGTGAGAAGATTTGTATCTCAAACTGTATTAGAATAGATACAAGATTAGATGAAGAGTCTCGCAAAGAAGTAACAGAGTACAGTATTAACTTAGGTCGTTGTATCTTTTGTGGATATTGCGCGGAAGTTTGTCCAGAACTTGCAATTACGCATGGTGGCGAATATGAGAATGCAAGTGATCAAAGAGAACACTTTATTATGTACCAAGATATGCTTACACCTTTTGATACGATGAAAGCAGGAACTCAAGTAGAGTTTGAAGGTTTTGGTGCAATTACACCACATGAAGATGAGCGTGTTAAAAAAACACCTCTAGCTTATTAAGGAGTTTAGTTATGTTTGAAGCAATTGCATTTTACCTTTTCGCTTTTTTAACGATTGCAATGTTCTATATTACGGTAACAACGTCACAAGCGTTGTATGCCCTCTCAGCACTTGCAGCAGGAATGATTTTTATATCAGCGTTTTTCTTTATTTTGGGTGCTGACTTTTTAGGTGCCGTTCAAATAATAGTATATTCTGGTGCTGTTATGGCCCTTTATGCTTTTGGAATGATGTTCTTTGATACTACAAGAGATGTAAAAGAGAAACAAGGCAATAAAGCAATAATTATTGGACTTAGCTCTTTAGCAGCACTTTTAGTAGTTGTCATTGTTTCAGCTCCAATAGTTGGCAACAATGTTGAGGCATTCTATCCAATGGTAGAGGGTGCAGGAAACACTCAAGAAGTTGGTATGGTTCTTTTTACAAAGTATTTGGTACCTTTTGAAGTGGCTGCAGTTATGCTACTTGTAGCGATGATTGCTGGAATTGTTCTTGCAGGAAAGAAGATGGATTTATCTCTTACTCTTATGAGCGATTCGGAACTTATGAATATGAAAGAAGAAGATAAAAAGGTTAACGTATGATGGAAATTGGATTAAATCACTATCTTGTACTCTCAACTATACTTTTTGCTATAGGTTTAGTTGGAGTTATGAGAAGAAAAAATCTACTTATGCTCTTTTTTGCAACAGAGATACTCTTAAATGCAGTAAATATATCTTTTGCTGCGATATCTCACTATTATGGTGATTTAACTGGCCAAATGTTCGCATTTTTTGTAATAGCAATTGCTGCATCAGAAGTTGCTGTAGGACTTGGGCTTTTAATTGTTTGGCATAAAAAACATAACAATATAGACCTAGACAATATGTCAAGTATGAGAGGATAAGATATGGAACTATTTTTATATACAGCACTTTTCTCTCCACTAGTAGGTTCTTTGTTTGCAGCACTTTTTGGGGCTTCACCAAAGATAAAAATAGCTGGAATAGTGCCAAGTGCACTTCTTGGAGTATCTCTATTTAGTAGTACGATGCTACTAATACTAGTATTTACAACAGATATTACTCTTCATGTTGAGATGATGACATGGATAGCTACGGGAGATTTATATATTCCTTTTGGTTTTGTAGTTGATCAGGTCAGCGTTGTCATGATGATGGTTGTAACACTTGTTTCAACTGTTGTTCATGTCTATGCTATTGGCTATATGGAAAATGATAAAGGCTTTAACCGTTTCTTCTCTTGGTTATCAGCATTCGTATTTTCTATGATGGTTCTTGTTATGAGCGACAACTTTGCTGGTCTTTTTATAGGTTGGGAAGGCGTTGGTCTATGTTCATGGGGACTTATTGGTTTTTGGTATAAAAAAGAGAGTGCTACATGGGCTGCTAATGAAGCGTTCATTATGAACCGTATTGCTGACCTTGCAATGTTGATTGGTATCTTCTTAGTTTATTGGAATACAGGAACACTTCAGTATTACGCTGCTTTTACTGCAATGCCATCTTTAGACAGTGCAATTCTTGTATGGATGGGTATATTTTTATTTATCGGAGCGATGGGTAAATCTGCACAGTTTCCACTTCATACTTGGCTCGCAGATGCGATGGAAGGACCTACTCCAGTTTCGGCTTTAATTCACGCTGCTACAATGGTTACAGCTGGTGTTTACCTTGTTGTTCGTGCAAGTCCACTATATGATTTAATCCCTAGTGTAGGGCTTTTTATTGCAAGTTTAGGAGCATTTGTTGCTCTTTTTGCAGCATCTATGGCACTAGTTAACCGTGATATGAAAAGAGTTATTGCATACTCTACGCTATCACAACTAGGGTATATGTTTGCAGCTGCTGGGCTTGGAGCTTACTGGGTTGCACTTTTTCATCTTATGGCTCATGCATTCTTTAAAGCGCTTCTATTTTTGGGTGCAGGAAACGTAATGCACGCTATGCATGATGAGTTAGATCCATTTAAAATGGGTGGACTTAACAAAGTAATGAAGGGCACATTTGTTATGATGACTGTCGCTTCAGTAGCACTTGCAGGAATCTTTCCACTTGCTGGATTCTTCTCAAAAGATTTGATTCTAGAGGTGGCTTTTGTTGAGAACCATTATATTATCTACTCAGTTTTACTCTTTACTGCAGGTTTAACAGCGTTTTACTCATTTAGACTTGTTGCACTTATTTTCCACGGTGAAGAGAGATATAAACTCTTTGGTATTCATCCACATGAAGCACATAAATTTATGTTAGTTGCTATGAGCCCACTTCTTTTACTTGCAGTTATTGCAGGGTCATTTAAGATGACATATTTTGAGATGGTTACAAAAGTACTTCCAGAATTAGAGTATCACATTCACCATCCAATAACATTTTGGATTATGACTATTGGAACTCAACTCTTTGTTGCTGGTGCAATTCTTTATGCATATAAAAAATATACAAGTAGAGAGATTAAAGTGCCAGATGGAACATCTAAGATGGAGAATAGCTTTGGTTATAAACTTCTTATTAACCAATACTACATTCCATATTTTTATGAAGAGTATCTAGTTAAGGCATATAGAGAGCTCTCAGATGTTTTATGGACAAAAGTAGATCAAAAAGTCGTAGATGGAACTGTTGATGGTATAGCAAATATACTCTATAACACAGGAGATACAACAAGAGTTATGCAAAGCGGTAATCTATCAACCATGTTAAAATGGATGGTAGCAGGAACAGTTGCGTTACTATCATTAGCGGTAGTCTTTGGACTAGCGGCTAGATATTCTGGAGAAATAAAGATATTTCTCTCAGGTTTAGGAGTTTAACATATGCTAGATCATATATTATCAATTTTAGTTTTCTTTCCAGCCCTAGCAGGTATCCTTGGATTTGTGGTTAACAAAAATAGCATACGTTCTTATGGTGTAGCTGTTGCTACAATCGAGTTTGGACTTGCAATCTGGTTATGGTTTGCGTTTGACTCAAACGTATCTGGAATGCAGTTTATGGAACAAATTGCACTAGTTCCAGCATTTGGTATCAACTATATAGTTGGTGTGGATGGAGTTTCGCTCTTTATTGTCATTCTAGCTGCATTCTTTACCATGATAGGTATTGCTTCACTTGGAGAGATGAAGGACATCAAAAATCTAATCATTACACTTCTGTTTTTACAGATGACTATGGTTGGTGTGTTTGTTGCGCTTGATGCTATTGTGTTTTATCTCTTTTGGGAGTTATCTCTTGTGCCGATGCTATATATCATTGGTGCGTGGGGTGGACCGCTTAGAATCTATGCTTCTGTTAAGTTTTTCCTATATACATTTGCAGGTTCACTTGTAATGTTAGTAGGTATGTTATTTATGGCATATTTTTATTATCAAGCAACAGGAGAGTGGAGTTTTGCACTTCTTGATTGGTACCGTCTGATACTTCCTGAATCATTTCAAAACTGGCTCTTTGTTGCCTTTTTCTTTGGTTTTGCTATCAAAGTTCCAATGTTTCCATTTCATACATGGTTACCATACGCTCATGGTCAAGCACCTACTATTGGTTCGGTAATACTTGCGGCAATCCTTTTAAAAATGGGTACATACGCATTTATACGTTTCTCTTTACCGCTTTTCCCAGATGCGTCAGTTTACTTTATGTATCCAATAGCAGTACTAGCTATCATTATGATTATCTATACTGCAATGGTTGCTTACGCTCAAAAAGATATTAAGCAAGTTGTTGCTTACTCATCTGTATCGCACATGGGTGTAATTATTCTTGGTACATTCGCACTTAACGTTGAAGGTATTACAGGTTCAATCTTTTTAATGATTGCGCACGGTGTAGTTTCGGGTGCTCTGTTCTTTCTTGTTGGTGTAATTTATGATAGAAGACATACGAAGATTATGAGTGAGTTTGGAGGACTAGCTTCAGTTATGCCTCGTTATGCAACCATCTTTGGAATCATGCTTATGGCTTCGGTTGGTCTGCCTCTTACGATAAACTTTATTGGAGAGTTTTTAAGTTTACTCGGCTTTTACAAGCAGTCACATATACTAACTCTTCTTGCAGGAACTGCAATCATTGTTGGAGCTATTTATATGCTTAGTGCTTATAAGAAGATGTTTTTTGGAGAAGTTACACATGAAGAGAATAGAAATCTTCCAGATGTAAACAAAAAAGAGCTATTAGCGCTTATCCCATTAACGATTATTACTATCTGGCTTGGTGTATATCCAAAAGTGCTTTTAGAGCCAATTAACAAAAGTGTAGAAGGGATTGTTACTTTAATGCATGAAAAATCTATAACCCAAGAAGCAAAATTAAGAATACCAAATGTCAATAAGGACATGGGTCTTATAACTAAACCAGAAAGGGAGGCACACTAATGTTAGCACCTGTAAATGTATCAATAGAGTCATTGAACCTAATGACTCTTGTGCCAATGTTGATTCCGATTATTGGTGCGCTTTTAATCATTATTATAGATCTATTTAAAAGTGAACAAGATAAATCTTTATATGTAATGCTGAGTCTTCTGATTTTAGGAGTTGATTTTGTGGCACTCGTAGATTCTGCTGGTGTATTTGCTAACAATGGTACTATTATGGGCGTGTTTGATGTCATGCTTATTGATGGTTTGGCAATACTCTCTCAGTTTATCATAGTTGGTGCTTCAATGCTCTTTATACCACTTGCACTTACGCATAAGAGATTCCATGAGTTCTCATATCCTGAATTTTTTGCACTCTTTTTGTTTATGATTGCAGGCTTCCAGTTTATGGTATCAACAGATAACCTAATTTTGGTGTTTGTTGGTTTAGAGACAGCTTCATTAGCTCTTTATACTCTAATAGCTATGCACAACCGTGATAAGTCGTTTGAAGCAGCTATAAAGTACTTTACAATGGGCGCACTTGCCGCTGGATTTTTTAGCTTTGGCTCAATGGTATTTTATGCACTTACGGGCTCAGTTGAAATCAATAAAATTGCAGCAGTACTAGCAGCTAATAACTATGAAGATATAGGTTTTGTTCTTATAGCTGTTGTATTTTTACTTGCGTCATTTGGCTTTAAACTCTCTATGGTTCCATTTCATACATGGACGCCAGATGTTTATGAAGGCTCAGCTGCACCATTAGCTGGTTATATGTCTATTGTTCCAAAGATAGCTGCATTTATCGTAGCTATGAGACTATTTGAATTTTTAATTCATAGTGGAGTTGTTTGGCTTGAAGTGATATTATATATTGGTGTTGTAATGACTATGACTATGGCAAACGTTTGGGCACTTGTTCAAACGGATGTTAAGAGGATGTTAGCGTACAGTTCAATATCTCATGCTGGTTTCGTAATGGCTGCTATACTTATTGGTACAACGCAGTCAAATAGTGCACTTTTCTTATACTGGATACTCTTTAGCTTTACAAACCTAGGCTCATTCTCTATGCTTTGGATAAGTAGACAGAAAAATCTTCCTGCTCATCAACAATCAGATCATAGTTATGATAAGTTCTCAGGTATGGTAAAAACTGCTCCAGTTGCAGCAACTATTATGGGTCTATTTATGCTTAGTTTAGCAGGTATACCACCGTTTGCTCTGTTTTGGGGTAAGATATATATGATAAGTTCTGCAATCACTGGAGGATATACTGTTTTAGCCCTTATTATGGCTCTTAACTCAGCAATCGCTGGTTATTACTACTTAAAGCTAATCGTATATATGTTTATGAAAGATCCACTTACAGAGAACAACGGACATGTATATAGTTCAAACGCTACTCTTCCTCTTAGAACAATAATTGGTATCGCAGCTATAGGAACTATTTTTGCTTTTATCGTGGTAAATCAACTCTTAGAGTTTGTTACGCTCTTTGTATATAATAGCGGATATTAATAGAATAATTTTTTATATAAAGGAGGAGGGAGCGTTTGTTTAAAATAGTACTCCTTCTTCTACTTAGTTTACATATTTTTGCACTTGAGATATCTCTCTCTGGTGCAAAAGAGAATCATGAAACCTACTCAACACTCCATTTAAATCATAACAATAAATTTTTATGTCAAGAGTTTAAAGATGACTTTGATAACGTAGCAAAAATTGTATGTGCTTTTTCAAAACTTCCAGCTCAAAAAATCCAGAAGCTTCAAAATAATTTTTTTGAAATTGAGAGTGAAGTAAAAAAAGATACCTTTTTCTTGATAATCAAACCATATCAAAAGATGAAGTTATATCCGATGGTTTTTAATTTGACAAAAGAGGAGACTCTCTTTAGTGCAAATGTAGAGCTATCTGAGCATTGGATGATAGTTGGGTATAAAGATAAAGTCCCGTATATACAAGAAGAGAAAAAAAATCCATTAGCTCTTAATCTCCCTTTTACTGCGCATGAAAACAGATTTCCATATGTTGGAAGTTTAGATATTAAAGGTAACCCAGTATATATTAAAAGAGTTGGTGATGCAACTGAGTATATAAAGATTAAAAAACTCTATGAAGATAAAGATTATGAGCTTGCCTTAGAGTTGTGTGATGAAGTTATAAAAGAGTATCCAAACTCTCTATTTAGAGCAGAGTTACTTTTTTATAAGATTAGAATACACTCAAAATTACAAGAGAATGATAAGCTTATAGACATTTCAAAAGAGTATTTAAGAGAGTATTCCTCTGATGAAAATGTTGCTGAAGTACTCTCTTTAACCGCAAAAGCTTACAATAAAGTTGGATTAAATAGCGATGCAGAGTATTTTTATGATAGATTGTTTAGCGAACACTATGACTCTGTTTATGCCAAATGGGGATATATCTACATGGCAGAGGCACTAGAAGGCTCTGCAAACTATTCAAAGGCTCAAACACTGTATGAAAAGGCACTTAGTGAGACAGATAACATTGATGTTGCAGTGGAAGCGGCATTTAGATTAAGCAGAGTACTGATATCAAATACCAAGATGAGCGAAG
>NZ_JAQVKA010000134.1 GCF_028694895.1 Sulfurimonas sp.
TGTAAGCTCATTTGGTATATTTATCTCATTTGATTCTAGGTATTTACAGCTTTGAGAGAGTCTCGCTTTTAAGTGTTTTACATCAAGTTCTACATCGTTTGCTATGTACCAAACCAAGTCATACCAGTCACGCCCTTTTGGTCTGCTGCTCCATGCACGGCAAAGGATAGCGTGCATTTTTCCTGCATACAAAGACGGCAAAGTAAATGCGTTTATCGAAAACGGTCGTGGAGTTAGTCTTATGACATTTTGTGTTTCAAACTCCAGCGGTGGGTTTGTATCTACTTCAAGTTTTATCTTTACGGCTTGATCTCTATGGATTTTGCTTGTTATATCTTTTGGAGCATTTATATTTATGAGATGCTCGATAGTATTACCTTTTACAAAAGCTGATGCTATTGCACTACTATTATTTTTCTCTTTTATCTCTATGGTTACATCAAAACCGAATGATTTTAAGCTAGAGATGATTGCATCTTCATAAGGTTTTAGGTTAAACTTTTGGTTTGACTCAAGAAGTGAAAAATCCAAATCTTCTGAAAATCTTGGAAGATTGTGCAGTATTCTAAGAGCTGTTCCGCCGTAAAAGGCAGCGTGCTTGAAAAACCCTGCATCATAAAGACCTAACAGCACTATCTCTTGCAGTATCTCTCGTAGAGCATCAAAGCTGGCATTTGGATCTGAAAGGTCATATTTTTCGAGCATTTTTATAAGTGCAGGATGAGTCATAACTTTCCTTTAAGGGCTACTTGAGAGAGCGTTTTGAGATTTCGTGATCTATATGCGGTGGCTATCTCTTCTATAAGCCCAGCATCCAACGGCTTTGCGATCTCTAATCGCAGATCATATTTTAGATATTCTACCATCGCACCTTGAGTAAGAGTACCGATACCTCTATCGTAGCGTATCTTGTCGCACAGAGCTTTTTCTGGAGTTGCTATAAATCTTCCGCCTTCAACATCATCATAAAGCCAGTCAATCCCTAAAGAGTAAACTTTGAGAGGTACTTTTTTATAGCTAAATCTTCCTACGGGGGTCTCAAAAAGTTTTTCGTTTTTACTTGTGGCAGATGTGATCTCACTTACCCTCTCAGGTATCATCCCGTAGTAGCTCAGAGCATAGTCAAAAGAGACATAAGAAGGAGTATAAAGAGTGTTTGCAACACTGATGAGATCTATCGGTTTTGTAAGGTATGCTTTAGAAAAGGTATAAAACCCTTTTTTTAGCCGTACAAGTTCACCACTTTTTACAAGGTTTGAGATCTTATCATTTACGTTACTCACTGATTTCTCAAGCACTGCATAAATCATCTCATGAGAAAATACTGACAGTGGCAAAGCGTTTTTAATCTCGATAGTTTTCATAAGAAAAATTATAGCATAAAATCCATAATACTATATATATAATCCAATATATAAATATTAACTATATTAAATAATTGGTTTAATGCTGTTTTACTTTTTGTGGCTTTTATAAAGTGAGAGTTTATAAAAGTAGTAATCTCGGAAACAAAATGGAGATCTATTTCTTTTTATAAAAAGAGCTATATTTTGAGTAACCGTTTTCGTATCTAAATTTTCCTATGGCAACCACAATGGTAAAGAGTACTAAGAAATATGATTAATAGTATATCTAGTTCCTCTACCTGTCGTACCCTCTACTTTTTTTATACACCCTTTAGCTAATAAATCTGCAATATCTCTTGAAGCATTAGTTTCTGCTGTATTTGCTATTTTTACATATTTTGCTTTTGTAAGATCACCTTTAAAATTTTCGCTTCCAATATCAAGAAGCCTATTTAATACTTTTATTTGTCTGGAATTTAGCTCATCTTCTCTATGAGTATCCCAGAATTTTATTTTTTCTACGATGTAATTAAGTTGCTTCTGTGCATCTAGTAGTGCATGGTGCAAAGTTTTAAAAAACCACTCCATCCAGTAAGTAATATCTAGTGGATCATCTTTTGAAAATCTTCCAGTTGTTTTATCCAAAGCTTCATAATAACCAATTCTATCCTCATAGATACTCTTTGACATAGTATAAATCTTTGAAAAAGAGGATTGCTCAAGTTTTGATAATACTCCATCTGTTAAAGCTCTTGTGATTCTTCCATTTCCATCATCAAAAGGATGGATTATGACAAACCAAAGATGAGTAATAGCCGCTTTTTCAAGTGTTGTAGGAGTATCATTGAACCATTTTATAAAACTTTTCATCTCTTTTTCAAGAGTTTCATGTGGCGGTGCTTCATAGTGAATCTTTTCATTACCATAATCCCCTGACACAACTTGCATAGCACCTTCGTCTCTAAACTGGGCTACTTTAATCTTTGAAAATCCACTATACCCTTTTTCAAACATCGCATGGTGCCAACCAAATAGTGTATCAAGTGTCAAATCTTCCTTATAGTTTGAGTTAGCATCAATGAGGATATCTACATAATTATCTTCTTTTCTTAGAGCCTTATAATGTTGATGAGATTCTAGTCCAAGCTTTTGTTTAATAGATGAGCGAACACTATCTCTATTTAATATCTCACCCTCTATTTCACAACTTGCAATGATTTCATTTTCCAAAGTTTGAGCTAATGAATATCTTGTACTCTTTTTATCCATCAAAAGCATAAAAGATTTTAGTTTGCCTTGCTCGAAAGCAATATCTCTTAACAGTGGTTCTAGTTTGGCTTTATCGTATCTAAAATTGGGATATTCATCATATTCCCATATCCATTTTTGTTTTTTCATAAAGTGAGTATAGCTAAAGTGGAGTGAAAAATCAAGATTTTCGTTCCATAAAGTGGTATGTAAAATATTTCTTTTCGTATCTAAATTTCCCTATGGCAACGGCAAAAAGCACCAAGGGAAGTAGTGTAATTTCTAAAGCCGACATAAATACATACTAAAAAAACTCTCTCAAAGAGTCTCTAAACGGTTTGTAGTATGTTGCAAGTAGTGCGGCCACAATCATCATCAAAATAACAAACGACGCATCATGCTCGCCACGAAGTAATGCAAAAATAAATAGTGCAATTAAAAGCAGTAAAAATGGCATATAAGTTTCCTGAACGAAGCAATTTAATACACTCAAGTATCAGTTGGTTTCATATTTCTTTCCAATATCTCGTTAAGTTTCTATTTGTAAACTGATATGAACAGTAGGAGTAAACCCTTTCTTGAACATTTCAACATATGATTTTGGTGTTAAAATTGTTACATCACTATGAGTAATGTTTATATTTGTTGGTTCATAGCCTTCAAATGTCCATTTAAATACATTATTGTTCCAAATTAAATATTCAATATCATCAATCTGAATCATTGTACCATTTGGTAATAAACTTATTTTATCTTGATAGGTAACTTTTTGTTTTTTATTGATTCTATCTTGATGAATAATTTTATCAATA
>NZ_JAQVKA010000037.1 GCF_028694895.1 Sulfurimonas sp.
TAGAGCATCAAAGATATAAGTGCCACAAATAGAGGAAACTGATAGTAGTAGTTTGTGTTTGTATAACTCTCTCTTTTTATCTTTGACTTCTCAAGTTCATCAATCTTTTTATAAACTTCTTGAAGCTCTGCAGCGCTTGAAGCACCAAAAGCAACTCCACCACTCTCATTAGCTATTTGCAAAAGTGCCTCTCTGTTATACTCATGAGGCATGCCAATGCCTATAGGATAGACTTTTATCCCCTCTTTTTTAACCATATCAAGGGCGACGTCAAGAGGGATAGAATCAATTTGAGGTGTACTATAACCATCAGTTAACAAAATAGCTATTTTTGTTTTTGATTTACTCATCTTTAGTAGATTCACACCTTGTGCTAGGGACGTATTTAGCGCTGTGTATTTTCCAGCCATCCCAATTTCTAGCTGCGAGAGAATTTTGTTTAAGATATTTACATCATAAGTCAGTGGAGAGGCTATAAAAGAGTATGCTCCAAAAACAACCAAGCCCATGTTGTCATTTTTTCTTTGTGAGATAAAGTCACTAACTATCTCTTTTACAACATCAAATCTACTTAATTGTTGGTTGTGTATATCAAAGCCTTGCGCTTTCATAGACTCAGAAGCATCCAAAATCAAAGCTATCTCATAGCCATCTTTTGGCTCTAACTCGTATGGTTCATCTTTGATGGGCGACATAAGAGCTACTATCATCATAAAAATTCCAAGCCATTTTAAGAAAAATAGTGTTTTTGAGGATGCAACCGTGCCCTTTAAAAACTGCGCAACATGTGGAAAGTAGATGGATGGGAGCCTCATCTTACATAAAAAGGCACACGCTATAAAGATAAAAATGACAAAAAATATTTGAGAAAACTCAAAATAGATTCCATCAAACATCAATCATACCTTTGTAGAGTTCTATATAGCCAATGGTCTCATCATCAAATGCGCCAACCTCCTTTTTGTACTTATATGCTTCAAGTCTGTTAGTTAGGTTTAGATACATCTCAAGATGTCTTGGACTATCGTCTTTAAAAGTAGCTCCATAAGCGGTTATATCATATGCGCTCTTTTTAGCATCACTAAAATCAAGGTTGTTTAGGGCTTTGTAGTTCTCTTTGCGGAGATTAAACTTCTCTTTTTTCTTAAACCATTTGTATAAAAAATATGAGACTACAATAAGCAAAAGTAGTGCAAGAAAAGAGGCTCCTAGAAAATAGTAGAGTGAATACTCATCTACATCAACGATGTTTTTTATATCATGCAGTGGTATATCAAAGCTCTGTTCTTGCTTCATTATCTTCCCTCAAAGAGTCTACGTAACTCTACACTTGGCAATGAGTGAGTGTAGATTTTTCTAAATCTAACGCCATCTTGTCTTAGTCTCTCAAAGAGCTTATGGTCATGCTCACTAACTTTTTTTGCATAGGCTTTAACACTTTGAGCATTAAAGTCACCCTCAATCGCTGCACCACTTTGTGGATCTAGTAAAGAAGCAAAGCCCATCGGTGGTGGATTTTCTTCTAAAGTATCTCTAACTATAACTGATAAAACTTCATGTTTTTTAGCCAAAAGCCTAAAATCTGGTATCTCAAAATAATCACCTATTACTATGATAAGAGATCTTTTTTTCAATCTTTTATAGAGTGTGTCGGCGATAACTTTGAAGTCTACTTTTTCATTTATCGCATCAAAGTTTAAAATATCATAAGTGCTTTTATGAATTTGGTGTAGTTTTTTGCTTGGTTTTGTGTATGAGTGCATCTTGTCTGTAAAGATATATGAGCTTAGAATGTCTCCATTTTTTATAGTTGAGAAGCCAAGAACTGCGGATATTTCGGCAATGCTCTCTTGTTTGAATTTTTTAGAGCCAAAGTGCACACTTCCATTTAAAACATTTACTATTACAACATGAAGCTCTCGCTCTTGTCTAAATATCTTGATATAAGGAGTCTGCATCTTAGCTGTGATATTCCAGTCGATGAAGCGGATATCATCTCCAGCCATATACTCTCGAAGCTCGATAAAGTCATACCCTTCACCTTGAAAGATGGACGGATTATTACCAATCATTTCGCTAAAGACTTGACGTCTTGCACGAACTAAGATTTTTTGTAGTTTGCTCATGTTTTGTCTAAGGAATAGTTACAGTTTCGAGCACTTTTTGGATAATCTCATCTGTTGTAATACCCTCAGCTTCTGCTTCATAACTCAAAACTATACGGTGGCGCATCAGCTCTTTTGCGATGTAAGCCACATCAACAGGAGTTACAAAATCTTTACCTCGCAAGAATGCCATCGCTTTTACAGCTTTGAACATATCAATACTCACACGAGGAGAAGCCCCAAACTGTATATATGAAGCAATCTCTTCAAGCCCGTACTCTTTTGGGTTTCTTGTAGCATTTACAAGCTCAATCATATACTCTTCAACCTCAGCGTCAATATGGATGTTCTTAACCACTGCCTTTAGTTCTTCTAAATCTTTATGAGTTACAACGCTTTTTATCTCTTCAAAGTTCCCACTTGAAACTCGTCTTGCTATCTCTAACTCTTCTTCTTTTGTGTTGTAACTAACTACAAGCTTTAACATAAATCTATCTAGTTGAGCTTCTGGGAGTTGGTAAACGCCCTCTTGTTCAAGTGGGTTTTGTGTAGCCATAACGAAAAATGGAGAGTCTAGCTTAAAGGTTGTATCACCGATAGTTACTTGTCTCTCTTGCATAACTTCAAGAAGTGCGGATTGTACTTTTGCAGGAGAGCGGTTAATCTCATCAGCTAAGAGAAGGTTTGTAAAAATAGGACCTTTTTTAATCTTGAAGCTGTTGCTTTTTGGATCATATATCTCGGCACCGAGTATGTCAGAGGGAAGTAAGTCTGGGGTAAACTGTGCACGTTTAAAATTAACACCTAAACTCTTAGAGAGTGCATTTACGGTTGTGGTCTTTGCAAGCCCCGGAACGCCCTCGATAAGAATATGCCCTTCACATAAAAGAGCGATAAGAAGAGAATCAATCATCTTCTCCTGCCCAACAACTACCTTTGAAACCTCTTTTTTAATCAACTCTATTTTTGAAATCATAAGCTTTTAATCCTGTTTTATTTACATCTCACGTACCAGAGGTGCGTATAGCTTTAGTGGTCATTTTGAAAAATTATAACTAAACGCAGTTAATGATAAGTGACAAATAAATCACAAATCAAGCCCTATGACTTTACCAATTCCCTCTTTCTTGATCATATCGTTAAACTTCATTGAGAGGCTCTGTTTTGCTATCTCATAGCCTTGGGTTGATTGTCCAACAAGGTTTAATCTGTTTCCAGCGACAATTGAGCCTTTATAGTCTTTTACACTAATCTCTATAGCAGAGCGAGCAAGAGTAAAGCCTAAAGATTCGGCTTTTTTAATGTCTGATTTTATAAAAATTTTAAAATGCGTATTAGCGTTTTTACTGCCACTTTTTAGCTTCTTATCATTTAGTGCACTTCTAAGTGGAGCTTCTAGGTTTTTTGAATCACTATCTGTATGTATCTCAAAAGTTATAGATGAGAGCAACTCTTCATAAGTTGAGTTGATTTTTTGTGCTCTTTTTATATAGATAAGAGCATCAAAGCTATTGTCTAAAACACTCATAACAATCAATCTATCTTGCACATCATCTAGTTTAGTTTTTATCTTTTTATATCTACTTAGTTGCTCAAGCGCATTATATAAAGATAGCGATTTTAACTCTGCATCAACTATAGAAAAATCTTGATCCAACTCATCTTTTAAACTTTGAAATAGTTTGCTCTTATCTGCTTGGATTAAAAGTATATGATTTCTAAAACCTACCTCTTCATACTCTAAGAGCTCATAACTACTGATGCGAATCTTCTTTACACTGCTTGAGATTTTATTCTCAACATCAAGTTGGTTTGTGTTTACTCTGCCCTCTTGAACAAATTTTCTCGAGTTGTAGCTTGATTCTATAGAGACACTCAGAGTTGAGACCATCATGTTTAGAGCGTTTTTTAGTGCTACTTCTTTGCTCTCTCCCTCACCCACACTATAAAGCCTTGTTTGTGAGGTTTGCGGAGGATTTATATACCATTGCGGAAGAACTTTTTTTGAAGACAAATCTAGCTCATCTTTTGCACTACAACCTAAGATAAAAAAGAGAGCTATAAAAAGTAGCGTTATTTTTTGCATCATTGCTCCAACTGCCGTGAGGCAATATTATGTTTTATGATTAATTTTTCAATCCTAAGTGTTGCTTCACTTATCTCTTCAACTGGGTCTAGCATCAAATCATCCGCCATTTTGTAGTACTCTCTAGCCTCATCGTACTGCCCCTGAGCTTCTTTTACTACTCCTAGATTATAGAGCGCAACATAACTTTTTTTATTTGTTGAGTCTATGAGATCTATCAAAAATTTCTCTGCTTTATCATATCTATTTTGTTTTATATACTCTAGAGAAAGTTCTAAGAGCTTCTTATCTTTGGATGTATAATCACCATCTGCGCTATCTAAGAGAGTAACTTCAAAGTAGCGATAGTGTGGGGTTAGCTTGGTTGTAAACTCATCAGCAATTATATTTGCTAGATTTTGCGAAACTATCTCAACTGATGGCAAGGCTCGTGAATCATCAACACAGTGGCTCCACTCACCAGATTTACTAATAGTATCTGCATAAATAATATCTCCTTTGGCAATATCAATCATACGTAAATCAGCAGATAGCCCGATAGTCCTTTTTGTACATCTAACGGTGTACTCTGAGACGCTTTTACATTTTTTATCCAAACATCTAATACGTGTTTCATAATATGAACTATCACTGCTTGCAACTCGTCCAACTCGTCCAGATATAATAGCCTCTGCACCTATAAGGTTTCCTATTTGAACTGCTGTTGAGACCTCTACCAAGCCGCTGTTTTGCACCTTTTGCTCACTAATTATCTTATCAAAATCTCTTCTTGAGACGAGTGTAAAATAACTTTTATCATCTATCTTTTTAGAGATGAGCTTTGACTCTATTTTGCTTGAGAGCCCTACTGTATCATTTTCAAAATTTGTAACACTGATTTTTTTAGTGAGTGTAGCACGGTCAACTTCAGCAGGTTCAAGTGCTTTTATAACCACCTTTTGAGAACATCCGCTTATAAAAATCGTAAATAAAAATGTCAAACTTAAGAGCTTAATAGTTTGTATCATATTAACATACCGCCATAATTTTTATATTTGTTATTGTTATTCTAATCAAAATCACTTAAACTCTCTATACATCGCTTTTGCTTTTTTTAAAGATGTCACTCTTTTAGAGTCTATCTCTTTGATTATAGAGTCATATTTTTGAGTATCTTCTAGCACTAAAAGAATCATCAACTCATCAACAGAAGCCGCATTTTGTATCTTTTTAGAGAGAACATCATTTTTATTGTCTGTTTTTTTTACTCTTTTTATTTTTACTTTTGCCACTATATAGCCAGCTATAAAAGTAAGCAGATAGTATAGATAAGAGAAGTCAAAATGCCACTTCTGCTCATCAACCTTATCTAAAAGCTCCTCTTTTACAAATCCATCTTCAACACTTACATCAATAGCATCAATGATAAGTTTTTTCTTCTTTTCATCCTTTAGACTAAAGTATGTTATCTCTTGCTTTGGTATCGTGAAATTTTTATCACTAACAAATGCAAACTTTTGGCTTAACTCTCCATGAGTTCCATCCATACTTAACTCTTTTTTTAGAGCAATATCTCCTGCAAAAATTCGCACGCCCTCTATCTCAAAGGCTAAAGGCTCTATGGCTTCAAAGTTTCCACTACCTCTAATAATAATGCTTAGATGATATGGCTCGTGCGCTTTTACATGGGGCTCTCTTTTGTTTAGCTCAAGAGTAAAATCTCCAACAAGAGGCAAAGGCGTATCTTTAATATCAACTATAAAAGTTTCTTGTTTTATAGTCTCTTTTGTTACATCCTCTATTTTAAAATTATCTCTTCCTAAGTTAGTCTCTTTGATAGACTCTTTGGTTGTTTTTTTCATAACCGCTTCAAAAGAGATATCAAGCTCTCCTGCCTTTTTTGCAAAAAGAACAAACTCATAACTGTCTGTTTTTTTTCCATCTACTATACTTGAGCTTATCTTTAAAACATCTACTCTGTACTTCTCATAATCTCCACTAGGATTAAACTCTATACTCTGCAATTCCGCTTGATCATTAAATGTACAAACATATTTGAGATATATTGGCTCATTTACATAAGCGCTCTTTTTACCTACAAAACTACTCCACTCATAACTTGAAGCAAGTAAAGAGAGTTGTAAAAAAAGAGTTGTTATTAAAAACACTCTACCAAGGTTTTTTTTCATCAACACTCCTCTTGTTTATAAGTTCATACTGCTTGAAACTTAGTTTTGCTTTGCCACTATTTAGATTTATACTATTTCGCATCTCGGTTTTTTTGCCCTTGTCATCTGAAGCTCCACTTGTTGCTACACTTACTTGCATATTTGAGCCACCACCCTCTTTTTGTTTTTTTTGAGCACTCTGTTTCTCGCTCAAAGATGACTTCTCATTCTTCTTATCTTTGCCTTGGTTCATCTTTTTCTCTTCACCAGCATCAATGATATACTCCAAGTTTTCATCCGCCTCTTTTGAGTACTCTAGCGTTAGTGATTTTAGATATGCTTCTCTTGCTTTTTCAAACTCTTTTAGTCTTACTAAAGAGTTGCCTATGTTGTAGTAAATTATAGACTTTATTTCACTATCACCTGACTTTATCGACTCAAAATTCTCTAAGGCTTTCTCATACTCTCCTGCTCTATAAAACTCCACAGCTTTGTTAAAGTTTTTATCTGCATTTAGATGAACTCCAAAAAGAAGTAAAAACAGTATTATAAATCTCTTTAGAGTGGTAACACTTAGTAAAAATATGATAATCGCTAAGGCTACAAAGTAGTAAAAAAGCTCAAGATTTCTTATGATGTTTACTTCGCTTTTATACTCATCTTCATCCATCTTCTCTAAAGCACTAAGAAGTTCATCAAAATCTTTTGTATAAACTCCACCAGTTGCTTCAGATATAGCTTTTATAGCACTGTTTTGTCTAGTTACGACTATATCTCCATTATCATCTTTTAATAACTCTCCACTCTCAAGTCTAAGCACCCCGCCTACTTCTGTGGCAGTCATAAAAATATTTACAATTAGGTTATTTGCTTTTGCGAATCTTGCCTCTGCACTATAATCAAGTTCATCAGCGCCATCACTAAAGATAACCACTCTAGCTCTTTTTGAAGATGAGATATCTTTAGATAGTTTAAGAGAGGACATAACATCGCTTCCCTTAGTTATTATGAACTTCTCATCAAGTGAGTCAAAGAGATGCTCTAAAAGCTCTCTATCCTCGGTTAAAGGAGAGAGTATGATAGCGTTTGTAGTAAAACCTAAAACTCCAAACCTACTTTTTTGTTTTGTATAAAGAAGTTTTTTTAATATCTTCTTTGAGTAGGCTATTCTTGAAGGCTCTATATCTTGGGCATACATAGAAAAAGACAAATCTTGCACGATAATCACATCGCTCAAAAGCTGCTCACTCTTTATAGGTTCTTGCTCAATTACTGGCCTACTAAGAGCTAAAACTATAAAGATAAAAGTAAGTAGATATCCATAAAAAGTGACCCTGTACTCCCTAAAATCTCTTTTTATAAAAAATGGAACTAAAACGAGTAGAAGCCATAGATAGCTTGGATAAAGTAGAGTCATTTACGTATCTCTCTATTTATCAAAAAGAGTAAAAGAGCAAGTGCGGCAAGTAAAAGCAGATAGTAGTAGTACTCTTTTAGAAGATAATCTCTGCTTTTTATCTTTGAAGATTCCAGCTCATCAATGCTTTCATAAATCTCTCTTAACTCTTTTGCATTTGTCGCATAAAAGAACTCTCCTCCACTTTTTTGTGCTATCGTCTTTAGTAGAGCTTCATCTGCTTCGCCTCTGTTACCCATGCCGATAGTATAAATTTTTATATTTTCTTTCACTGCTAACACAAGCGCATCTTTTGGCGAAATGTCTCCGCTGTTATGTTCGCCATCAGTTAGTAAAACGATTATCTTACTCTTGGCTTTTGAGTGTTTAAAGGCTCTTACACTCATAGCTATCGCCTCGCCTATTGCTGTATTTTGTCCAGCCATTCCTTGGGTTAGATAACTTAACATCTCAACTATTATATTTTTCTCAAATGTGATTGGGGAGGCTATAAAAGCAAAGTCTCCATACAAGACTACTCCTACATTATCACCTACTCTTTTTTGTATAAACTCAGTCGCTACTAGCTTGGCTATCTCAAATCTGCTAAGTCTTTGCGAAGTTTTTTCTTCGCTCTCAAAATCAAATCCGCTACTATTCATAGAGCCACTTGCATCAATCGCTAACACTATATCTTTTCCATGTCTATTTAATGGGTCTACTCTATCAACGATAATTGGCGAAGCAAGTGCGATAGCTAAAAGTATAAAGATTGCAACTTTTATAATCCACTCTAATTTATAAAAACTTTTTTTTGCTGATAAGAAATGAAGATGTACAAAGTATATGGGTTTTAAACGCTCTTTGCATCTATATAAGCAGTATATGATTGGAAAAAGAAGAAATATAAGATAAGGGTACTCAAAACTATAATAGTCCACATCTGCTCCAAGCGATTCTTTAGGGCAGTAATTTTAGCTAAATAGTTTTAATGAAACTCACATGATGGCAATTACGCCATCATGTAAAGATTAAAATATTCCTGAAATTGATTTTGCTAAAGCACTCTCAAGAGCAGGTTTTGCCTCTTCAAGCTCAAGGTTCATCTTGTTTGCAGTACTTACAATGCGAGTACGGTATGTTTTCCACTGAACTCTTCCACCATCTATGTACTGTTGTGTAGATGATGAACTTCCTTGAGCAAGGTTCGCACTTTGGCTCTGAGTTACAACTTCACCAGCTAATGGTCTCTCTCTTATTTGCAAATCTGTTACCATTATATACATAACATCACTAGCTAATGCATCTCCAAGAAAACCAACTGCAGCTCCTGCTAGCGCAACTCCAGCTGTTGTACGATTACCTCCACCAAATGCATATGAAGTACCTCCCGCAATTACAGCGCCACTAAGAGCTGAATCAAAGCCTGAGCCTAGTTGAGTTTTAGCCTCTTTAGCATCTGATTTAGAAACTTTTAAGATATTTCCTTGAAGCATATAAGTTGCTTTATTTGGATCTTGTGTAAATACATAACCTTTGTTTTCAAAAGCTGCTATTACACTCTCTTTTATATTTACATCTTGATCTGATGTATTTCTAATATCAAAGTAAATTACTTTATCTTTTGGCGCAACTGGCTCTAAAAAGATAGTCTCTGACATTTTCGTCTCAACAGCTAAATCTCTTTTTTTAATAGCAGTTTCCATAGCACTACAACCAACAAAATTAATACCGACTGCTAAAATAGCTCCCGCTATAATCATAGTCGAAACTCTTGATACACTTTTCATATATTTCCTTTATCTACTTATAAAACACTACAATGATACTAAAAAAAGCTAAAAATATAAAATTTCAAAATTCTTACTCTTTTTTCTTGACATAAAAAACCTATTTGCCTATAATTCCCGTCCACAAACACTATGTTTGTTTTATGTCTTGTTAGCTCAGCTGGTAGAGCATCTCACTTTTAATGAGGTGGCCGATGGTTCGAATCCATCACAGGACACCATTTTTACAAAACGATTAAAGAGTGGCCCCGTCGTCTAGCGGTCAGGATCCATGGTTTTCATCCATGTTACAGGAGTTCAATTCTCCTCGGGGTCACCACTTTTTACTCTTTCTCCCCTATTTCAAGCACTTTCACAAATTGATTTTTCAAGATATTCCTATTTGGTACACATTTTGGTCCACAACAAGGACTCAATTATGGGTAAATATCTTCTTGAGCGGAACAAAAAACCATTCATTCTATCCGACATAATGCTTCAACTAAACTACTTAATAATATAGATTTAATCACTTTTAAATAGTAAATTTTGCATGTCTATTAATAACAGTATCTATGTGAATATGGTATATTGTGTCTGATAATAAATAGTTGTCTGAACGCTTCGCATTCAGACAACAAGCGGGAGGAGTGGACAACTGAATCAGAAAACAAGTTTTCAAATTCAGTCACCACTCACCCGCGCGCCCGTTAGACACACAAAGGAGCTATAAGACTATGGAGAAGATATTGATATTATTCGTATTGACAGTTACATTATTTGCAGATAAAGGTGTTGTTGTAAAAGAAGATGTATGTGGAACAGGTAATGCAATTATTGAAACAACTGATGGTTGGTATATTGCAGCAGAACATTACTCTGGAGTATATTTGTACGAAGGTGATATTGTAGTTGGAAAAATGAAAACTTATGGATTTCAACAGATAATGAGAATTAGTGATGGCTCAGAAGGTAGGTTTTACATTGAAGACTATGAAAGTAATATTGGAGATGCATATGAAGAGTTATGTGATTAAAGGTACAAAATGGATTTAGCTACACTTGTGATTGGAGGATTAATTGGGTTTTTATCAGCTATTGGCAAAGATTTCATTCTTGAAAACAATAAAAAGAAAGCTAAAATAAAAGATTTTAAAAGACAAAAACTTGAAGAAATTTTTATATTAATGGATAAAGTAAGTCAAGAAACAATAAAACCATTAAAATATAAAAACTCACTTGATGGGGTTGGTGCAAAGCTTGGTATGATTGTAAGATTTTATTTTCCTGAATTAAATGATGATTACGATATTTTTTTAAAAGTTTTTCAAACAATATATCAAAAGACAATAACATTAGATGAAAACATATCTTTAACAACAGAAGAAATAGCAACGCACTATAAGGCTCATCAAGTTTTTATAAATAAAATTGTTGAAGAATCTAAAAGATATGCCTAACAAAACCTTGGAGAGAAATAATTTACCCTAGCGGGAAAATTATTTTTCAAGTCGACCGTTATCTGCTCGCTATTTGTTACCTTTATCTAAAAACCATAATAATCCTAAAAAGATAATTTACGCGTAAATAAACTTAAGTATCATTTGTTAAGAATTAGCTTTTTTTCATAAAACAAATTTTCTATATTTTTGTAAGTAAATATGATGCAGTAACAAGTGCCAACCATACTGGCAAATAGTTATAATATCGGTCTGCATAATGCAGGCTGATTTATATATAAAGGAGTAAACATTGGCTTACTACATAACAAAACTGATTATTACAACACTTTTAATTGTGCTAATCTCTGAAATAGCTAAGAGAAGTTCTTTAGCAGGTGCAATGTTGGCGGCTATCCCTCTAGTTTCTATATTGGCTATGACATGGATGTATGTAGATACAAACGAAAGCGATACTGCTGTGGCATTCTCAAATAACATAATTTGGTTAATTGTCCCATCAATGACACTATTTATAGCCTTTCCGTTTTTAATAAAAAAAGGCTTAGGCTTTTATCCAAGTATGGGTATCTCAATATTTATGACAATTTTAGCTTATTACAGTGTCATTCTTCTTCTTGATAAAGTTGGACTCAGAAACATCAATTGAATTTTCAATTGGTACAG
This sequence comes from Sulfurimonas sp., assembly GCF_028694895.1. GTDB lineage: Bacteria > Campylobacterota > Campylobacteria > Campylobacterales > Sulfurimonadaceae > Sulfurimonas. Next base: position 11,630 of record NZ_JAQVKA010000037.1, read on the forward strand.
CTTGCTTGGATTTAGTGAGGTTAATTGGCTTATTTATTTCAAAATTCATCTCTTGTGAAAATGATGTACAACCTGTAAAAATTAGTAAACTAAGTAGTGTCATAGGTATTATTTTATTCATTTTTTTGCTCCAATGTTTATTTGATTTTATATCAGCTCTTTTATATCTAAAGAAGATTGTAGTTTATAGGTATAGTTAAAGTTATCTCTTTTTTTGGTTTTGGAAATTTCCCAGAGAGCTCTTCTATAGTTTTTATTGCCGCTCTACTTAGTATATCACTTCCAGATTCTAGTACATGTATATTGCATACCTTTGCCTTTGTATCTAACGTAAAGCTAATCTTTACCTCTCCCGTTATGTTTCTTTTTCTTGCGCTCATCGGATAGTAGAGGTTTTCTCTTAGAAGCTCCAATATCCTTTGCTTGTTTATTTCACTGTACTCTTCTTGTATATCTGGCTGTTTAAGTGTCTCGGCTGGAGTTATAGTTTGGATTTGGCTTACTGGCTTACTATCTTGTTTTATCTGAGTAAAGAGTCTGTTTTGCTCAAGCGTCTCGTTTTTTACTTCTGCAATATCTTCTATTTTTTGTTCTTTTTTTATCTCTTGCTTTACATATTTTTCAACTATGGTTTGCTCTTTTTTTTCTTTTTTTGGCTTCTCTTTAAGCTCTTTATTTGCACAAACCTCTTCTTTTACAGCTTCTTGCTCATTAGCTTTTTCTTCAAACTTTATTGTAGAAATATTTAGAGCTATCTTTTGCTCTTTTTCTTTTTTGTCTTCTTGATAGCTATTTGAGATAAATAGAATTAAAATTATTAAAAGAAAATGAATAAACAAGGATAAAAAAAGTGAGCTGCTATGTCTGATCATGCTGAAATAGTAACAAAAGTATTGTTACTATTTAGTTAAAGGCTATATGGCTCTTTTAAACTCTGGATATGCTTCTACACCACACTCATTAATATCCATACCCATAAGTTGCGCTTCATCATCCGCTCTAAATTTAAAAAACTTGTTAATGATAAAGAGAACAATATAAGAGACACTAAAGGTAAAAACTCCAATTAGAACTATACCTTTTAGCTGAGCCATCAAGGAGATACTTGGTATAAAGATTCCAGCCGCCAGAGTTCCCCAGATACCATTTACCAAGTGAACAGAGAGTGCTCCAACAGGGTCATCTAACTTTAACTTATCAAAAAGCGGCACGGCAAAAACGACTAAACCTCCGCCAATAAATCCAACGAGGATTGGTGTATACATATCATAAAGGTTAGCTGCCGCGGTAACTGCAACAAGCCCTCCCAAGGCGCCATTTAAAATCATTGTGATATCAAAGAGTTTATATCTGATGTACATAATAACTCCAGCTATTATCGCGCCACAAAGCCCTGCTGTGTTTGTGTTTATGATAGTTTTTGCAACAAGATCTGCACTCTCAACGCTTGAGATAGAACCGACACTTCCGCCATTAAAACCAAACCACCCTATCCAAAGTAAAAAAGCACCAAGCACAACAAGAGGAATATTTGAAGCAGGGATAACTTTTACCCCTCTTTCTTGATAACGCCCTCTTCTTGAGCCAACTATCAAAAGTGCTGCTAAAAGAGCCCAACCGCCAGTTGAGTGTATCACGCTTGAACCTGCCAAGTCATACATTTTTATATCCAAAAAAGTGTCTCTTAGCATATCAGCACCCCAACTGAAATTTACTACTGTTGGATAAATAAAAGCACCCATAATAAAAGTAAATATACTAAGAGGAATTATTCTTACTCTCTCACTCACACCACCACTTACAATGTTGATACTTTTGCCAACAAATGCCATTTGAAACATAATAACAGCCCACATACTACTTGTTGTACTATCTAAACTTCCAAAAGCAATCTTGTAGCCTATAAGTAAAAATGCTAAAGAAGCAACTGCATAAATCATTATATTTATAGTCAAAACTGCTGAGACATTTTTTGTTCTAACTAAACCAGCTTCAAGCATGGCAAAACCTGGTACCATAAAGATAATGAGTGTTATTGAAAAAAGTGTAAAGAAGGTGTCTATGATGTATTTAAAATCTGTTTCTAGCATATAAAATCCTTCAATTAATATTGAAGAAAATTATATCTTATAAGATTATGGAGGATTTTATTTAATTGATTAATTTTTAATCAATTACTATATAGCTTCGCTATCTGTCTCACCAGTTCGGATACGAATGATTTTTTCGATATCACTTACAAATATCTTTCCATCACCTATTTTGCCTGTTCTTGCTGCTTCTACTATTGTTTTTATCACCTGTTCAACATTTTCATCATCAACTACTATTTCCATCTTTATCTTTGGAAGAAAATCAACAACATATTCAGCGCCTCGATAAAGTTCGCTATGTCCTTTTTGACGACCATAACCCTTAACTTCACTAACAGTCATACCGGTAATCCCAATCTCGGCTAAAGCATCTTTTACATCTTCTAACTTAAAAGGTTTAATAACCGCTTCTACTCTTTTCATAATAATCTCTCCAAATTTAGTTTAAAATTGTAACCACATTTACTCTTTTTGGCAAATAATCAATTAGAGAGAATCTAAAGATTTATTGCCTTTTCTCCATGGACTGTTTCATCCAAACCTCTGCTCTCGCTCTCATCATCAACTCTTCCGCCACCTGTAAGCGCAGATGCTATAAAATAGACAACTGCTGTTACAACAGCACTGTAAATAGTTGTCAATCCAATTGCCTTTGCCTGACTTAAAAGCTGAGAAGCCATGTTATAACCTTCACTCATTGCATAAGGTGCTATAAATATAGCCGTTGCAATTGAACCCCAGATACCAACCAAACCATGAATCCAAAATGCATCAAGAGCATCATCAACTTTAAACATATTTTTAAGTTTTGCAACACCCCAAAAGCCGATAGCTCCGCCTACTAAGCCTATTATAATCGCACCATCAACTCCTGCACTTCCAGAAGCTGGAGTAATAGCAACCAATCCTGCAACCGCTCCAGAAGCTCCTCCGATTAAAGTTGCTTTTTTATAAACAAACCACTCTGCAATAATCCAACCTATCACACCAAGAGA
>NZ_JAQVKA010000038.1 GCF_028694895.1 Sulfurimonas sp.
GATGGCGAATTTTTAGAGTTAAATCATACAGCTACTTCAAGAAATACATTTAGTAAAGGTGCAATAAGAGCAGCTTCTTGGTTAGCCAAAAAAGAGTCTGGTCTTTACTCTATAAGTGACTGTTTAGAAGTTTAAATCAATTTTATTTTAATTTGATTTTAGTATAATCGCAAAAATAGTTGACTATTAGCCAAGGAGAGAAGTGTGCTAGAAGATATGAATGAAAAGTGTGCAGTTGTAGGAATTTATGGCAATAAAGAGGCTTCAAGACTGGCTTATTTTTCACTTCATGCACTTCAACATCGTGGCCAAGAAGCAGCTGGAATTAGCTCTTCTGATGGAATAAAACTTCAAACTATCAAAAAACGTGGTTTAGTTATGCGCGTTTTTGATGAAAAAAAGCTAGAAACTCTAAAAGGTTCAAGCGCTATTGGACATACACGTTACTCAACTGCTGGAGATGACTCTATCTTAGATGCTCAACCAGTTTTTGCAAGATATGACTTAGGTGAGATGGCAATTGTTCACAATGGAAATTTTACTAATGCCGAAGAGATTCGTACTAAGTTAATAGATAAAGGTGCGATTTTTCAGACATTTATGGATACTGAAAATCTTATCCATCTTATAGCAAAAAGCGAAAAAAGAAAACTTCTAGATAGAATCATTGATGCTGTTGGGAGAATTGAGGGTGCTTTTTCACTTGTTTTTTTAAGTAGAACAAAGATGTTTGCTATGCGTGATCGTCATGGTTTTAGACCACTGAGTCTAGGAAAACTTCCAGGTGGCGGGTATATAGTTGCAAGTGAAACATGTGCTTTTGATTTGGTTGGTGCAGAATTTATAAGAGATGTAAGACCAGGGGAACTACTTATCTTTGATAAAGATAAAGAGCCAGAGAGCATACAAGTTTTTGAGCCTACTCCAAAACACTGCATATTTGAGTATGTATATTTTTCTAGACCTGATTCAAGAGTATTTGGGCAGAGCGTTTATCAAACTAGAAAAGATATGGGAAAAGAGTTAGCTCATATAAAGCCTGTTGAAGCAGATATGGTTATTCCTGTTCCTGATGGTGGCGTTCCAGCGGCTATTGGATATGCTCAAGAGAGTGGTATTCCTTATGAGATGGGGATAATGAGAAATCACTATATTGGACGAACATTTATTGAGCCTACTCAAGAGATGAGAGACTTAAAAGTTAAGATGAAACTCTCTCCAATGACTGATATCATCAAAGGCAAAAGAGTTATTGTAGTAGATGACTCTATAGTTCGTGGAACTACATCAAAGAGAATTGTAAGAATGTTAAAACAAGCTGGAGCTAGTGAAGTCCATATGAGAGTATCTTCACCTCCGACAACTGATCCATGTTTTTATGGGGTTGATACACCAAATAAAGATAAGTTAATTGCTGCAAATATGTCTCAAGACGATATATGTAAATTTATCGAAGCTGACTCATTAGCATATCTAGATGAAGCCTCACTTCTAAGAAGTGTTAAAACCGATACAGACAACTACTGTACCGCTTGCTTTACAGGAAAATACATAGTTTAATGAAACAAATTTTTACCTTTGGCAACTACTTAAGAGATAAGTACGGCCATAAAGTTTACAAAGTTGGTATCAATATCTCGGGTTTTACCTGCCCAAATATAGATGGAACGGTAGCTAAGGGTGGGTGCACATTTTGTGAGAATGACTCCTTTAGCGCAAGTACAAATGAGGTTCAAGAGCTAAAAGGGTTTCATCTAAATCTTGACTCGCAAACAAATCCAAATTTAGATAAACAACTTCTTCAACTTGAGATGCAATTTAATGCAATTAGCAAAAGACAGCGCGAAGAGTACGGAGCTACTAAGTTTTTAGTCTATTTTCAATCTTTTACAAACACTTATGCCCCACTCCCTACACTAAAAGCGCTATACGAGAAGGCTCTATCCTTTGATGATGTTGTAGGCCTTAGCATCGGTACACGTTCAGATAGCATAACACAAGAAACTCTTGAGTATATCTCTGAGCTGGGCAAGGAAAAAGAGATTTGGATCGAGTTTGGAATACAGTCTGTCTATGATGAAACTCTAGAGAGAATAAATCGTGGACATGATAGTGCAAATGTTAAAGAGTGGATTTTGAAGACAAAAGAGAGTGGCTTAAACGTGTGTGGACATCTTATATTTGGTCTTCCTGGTGAGACGCAAGATATGATGCTTCATACTGCAAAAGAAGCATATGAATGGGGAATTGATTCTGTAAAATACCATCCACTCTATGTTGTAAAAAAAACAGCTCTTGCAAATGAGTATATTAAGGGAGAGTTTACTCCAATTAGTGAAGAGCTATATCTAGATACACTTATAAAAGCAATCCAAATGAAGCCCGAGAGAGTTTCTGTTCAAAGAGTAACAGCTGGGATAGATGATAACTCTCTTCTTGCTCCACAGTGGTGTAGAGATAAAAATAGACAGATTAAAAAGATAAATAGTGCTCTTAAGCCTTTTAATCTTAAGTACTAGCGCGCATATATTTTAGAAAAGTGTGAAACATTACTAAAGTACGGTGGATAAGCAAAATACACTCTAAACTCTTTGCTCTCTTTTGGTCTTAGGTTTTTTGCCACTACAAACTTATGGGTGATTTGTTGCGGTCTAACTCCTTTATTTAACTCATCAGATGCTAAAAAACCAAAGAAATCACTAAAGCCTTTTGGAGTAAAAAATGTACCAGCTTTTACATTACTGCCTACATGCCCCTTATTTACAAGCTTTATCTCAAATGTAACTTCTCCAATCTCAAAATTTCCTTCATTTTTCACCACTCCACTATACATAATCTCTTCTGTACTTAAATTTCTTTTATTTTCTAATTTATAAAGTTTTGCTATCTTGGTATATTTATCAATTACAACTATTGATATAGCCGACATTAAAATAGTTACAAGTGTTACTGAAAATATAATAGAGAGAATCATGCTTAATTTTTTTTGTTTTAATGCAAAAAAAACTCCGACTCCAAAGGCCAAAAGCCCTATACTAAAAGCTATATAGTGCCAATAGTTAAAAAGTGTAATCATCTGCAATCTGCTCCAAGGGAAACGTTATAATCACCACCATAAGTGAATTGATCAATAATAATTTTAATTTCACGCTCTTGCCCAATGGCAATATTCTCTTCAATAATCGACATCTTAGCAATAGGCTTGAGTTTTCTTATATAATCTTTTATCTTATTTCCACTTACTCTATATACAGTTGCGCTTACTTTACAACTTTTAAAATCTCTTAAAGAGCTGTTTTTAAGTGTTGCATATACTACAACAGCCTCCGTAAAGGAGAGCTTTTGTTGGCTATTAAGAGTTACCTCATTTTTAAAAAGATATTTATGCATCTCTATATAACCAAATATAGAGCCAAAAATAAGCATAATAAACGCAACTAATACAAGGAGTAATGCTAAGATTTTTATATGACGAAGTAGTATACCAATAGTTATAAAAAGTAGAAAAAGAAGCAACAACCCACCAAAGAGAATATAATCATAAATAATCAACTCTTTGATGAATTCGTTTAATTTATCCATTTTTATCTATGCATCTCTTGAGTTTTTCTCAGCAATTCCACTCATGTCAAATCTGCGAGAGAGTTCTTGTTTGATTCTATCAGGAGAGATATTTTTAGCAGCGAGCGCAACAAGAACATGGTAGGTCAAATCTGCTGCTTCATAAATTATCTCTTTTTCATCACTATCTTTACATGCAAAACTAAACTCAGCCGCCTCTTCTACAACTTTTTTAAGTATTGTATTATCACCTTTACTTAGAAGTTTTGCTGTCCATGAGGTTTTGGGGTCTGCGAATTTTCTCTCTTGAATAGTATGATAGAGTGTATCTATAACTCCATAAAGAGCTTCACTTTTAACTTCTACTTCACTCTCTATAGTTCCAGTTTGAAGCTCTGTAAAAAAGCAAGAGCGTCTTCCTGTATGACATGCAACACCATGCTGCTTTACTTTTATCAAAAGAGTGTCATTGTCGCAGTCGATGTTAAAAGACTCTATCTCTTGTATATGCCCACTGCTCTCGCCCTTTTTCCAGATGCGTTGCTTTGAGCGTGAGAAGTAGTGTGCTATTTTTGTGCTAAGCGAGAGAGATAGTGCCTCTTTGTTCATGTATGCCATCATCAACACTTCATTGGTTGTGCTCTCTTGAACAATTACTGGCAAAAGTTCAACCTTCTGCCAGTCTATTTTATCTATAGTCTCTTGCATCGTTATATCTACTCGTTAACCGTTGTAGTTCTTTGTTTAGCATCTTTCATATCAACCCAAATGTTTGGAGTTGAGCCACCAGGTGTTAGGAAAATCTTAGCATCTTTATTCTCTCTAAGAGCGTCATTGAATTTACCTTGAACTTGAATCTGCTCTAACTGTAAAAGCTGAGTTGTTAATGATTTTGAGATTAAGTAGTTAGCTTTTGATTTTGCATCTGCATCTATTGTAATAGCGTCTGCAAGACCTTGAGCCTCAATTCTAGCTTTCTCAGCTATACCTCTTGATTCTGCTGCACGTCTTAGAGCTTCTTGTTCAGCACGTAGTACTTCTTGTTCAGCTTTTTGAACTTGTTGTTTTGCTATTTGAACATTTTCTATCTGCTCTTTTACTTTTGGAGGTAGTAAAATTTCACGAAGTTGAACTGATTGTAAATCCGCTGGAGAGTTCTCTAAGCCCGATACACTTCCTCTAATTCCATTCTCTATCTCTTCAGCTATGCTGTTTCTCATCTGTGGAAGACTCTCAGCATCATACTTACCAACAACGTTACGAACAACGTCACGAACAACTGGGTTGATTATCTTATCTTCCCAACTAAATCCCCAGTTAGAGATTGTTTGTGCTGCAAACTGTGCATTTAATCTGTACTGAACGGTAAGCTCAATTGCTACAGGAAGACCACGCTTATCTAAAACTGCAATTGCAGGTTGAGCCTTTATACCAGAAGCAACGCTTCCACCACCAGCTTCAATTCCAGATGCATAGTTAAAGATACGTACTTTTGTATCTACAATATATACTTTTTGAATTACTGGAAAAATAAAATGTAGTCCTGGAAGAAGTGCTTGATCTTGATACTTTCCGTTTGTACTTAAAATTCCGCGCTCACCCTCTTCGATGATAGTAAAAGGTTTTGCCAAAATTAAAATAACAATGATTGCTATTAAAAAGTAAGCAAGCCCAGCTTTTCCTCCGCCAAAGTTAAAATCTATTTTTGGCATTTGAGGAATATTTCCTCCGCCGCCACTTCCGCCGCCTGATTTTTTCTCAAACCCATCACCCTGGCTCTTTTTTTTGTTAAAATAGTCATTCATATCTGATGCCATTGTTATGTTGTCCTTCATTTTATAATTCCTTAATTTTTTAGCTTACGTATGTTAAGTAGTGCTCATATTTTTTATCTCTGCCAAATACAACATCAAAATATTTACTTTGAAGTTTCTCTGTCATAACGCCACGAGAACCACATCCTATGTCTCTGCCATCTACATGGCGAACAGGAGTAATCTCAGCAGCAGTTCCTGTTAAAAACGCCTCATCTGCCGTGTAAACGTCTTCACGTGAAAGACGGCGTCGCTCAACTTTGATGCCCATGTCAGTCGCTAACTCAATTACTGTTTTTTGAGTAATTGACTCTAGTGAGTTATCATTTGGAGGAGTGATTAAAACTCCATTTTTTACCATAAAAAAGCTCGCACCAGACGCTTCTGCTACATAACCTTGATCATCAAGTAAAAGAGCTTCTTCATATCCGCAATCGATAGCTTCATATTTAGCCATTTGAGAGTTTAAGTAGTTTGCAACAGCCTTTGCTTTACCCATATTTGAAGTGTTCGCAGGTCTAGTCATTGATACGATTTTGAGTTTAATACCTTTTTTCATACCTTCTTCGCCCAAATAAGCGCCCCACTCCCAAGCAGCAACAACAGTTTCAACTGGTGCGTGTTTATGGTAAACACCCATAACACCATATCCTAAAAATGCAAATGGGCGTAGATATACATTATCGCCCTTAAACTCATTTTTTGAAACTAGCTCTACTTGCGCTTTGTTTAACTCCTCAACAGAGTAAGGAATCTCCATAATAGTCATTTTTGCAGACTCTTTTAATCTTGTGGTATGCTCATTTAGACGAAAAATAGCGTAACCCTTTGCTGTTTTATAGGCTTTAGTACCTTCAATTACGCCATTTCCATAGTGTAGTGTATGAGAGAGTACATGCACCTTTGCATCATCCCACCCAACAAACTTTCCATTCATCCAAATATACTTAGCTGCATCCATATGCTTCTCCAATAATTACTACATAAAAATTGCCGTTATTTTATCTAAAATGATGTTTATGTTGTATTAAAAAAGGGTTGCTTAAATCTATAAAGCCCGATGGGCTTTATATTTAGGAGAGAGAAAAATAGAGAAAACTTTCAGTTAATTAGCTTTATTTACCACTTCACTTCAGTAGTAAACATATAAACGTCTTTTGATTCGCCAGTATCGCCACCGTTTGCATTTTGTTCATCTATAAATTTAGCAGAACCAATAAATGTTACATATTTATTATATTTATATGCTAAACCTGCTATCACTTTGTTACCATCAGCAGAAACTGAACTCTCTCCTGTGCTCATTGCAACTTTATCAACTTTATAATTATCGTATCTACCAATGATTGTCCAATCGTCAATAGGTCTGATTTCAGCATTTATAGACCAAGCATCGTACTCTTTTCCATTTGTAATAACATTATTTATTGCTTTATCTTCGGCAGTCAAATATTGAGCAGCAATTAAGAATAGTGGTTGATTATAAACTGCGTGTACTCCATAAAAAGATCTATCATACTCACCAGCAGCACCTATGGCTACTGTATCGTCTTTATGATTCTGAGATATTAAACCAAATGTTGATAAATTTGCATACGTATCTTTTAAACGGTCGTTTTTACCAAGTTTAGTACCGCTTCCGATTAAGTGCCCAGTTAAACGCCACTCTACAGATAACTCTGAACTATTTTCTTGATTTGCAGCTTTTTTGTCTGCATGATAGCCTTCACCATTATACACACCTATTTCAGAGCTGAAAATGTCTGTTTTAGTCTTAAAGTTTACACCTAAATCAGCAGAGTTTACTAAATCTACTCCTGATTCACTTGTGTTGCCTTTCTCTTCAACCATTACTTTATTGAATGAACGATAGAACCAACTGTTGTGCTCTTCATAGTCTATCCAAGGGCGGTGAGCTATACCAAACTCAACTCCTGTATACGGTAAAACTTTATCAAGATATAAATACGCATATTTTACATATACATCTGCATTAGATGTTGATGATCCTATCTCTTTTGTAGTATCAAGAGTTACACGCCAGTAGTCTTTATCATTGAAAAAGCCTTTTACTTGAAGATAGTTTCTTCTTAACTCAAAACCTGCCGAGCTTCCTGCATATTTAGCAGTATCATTTCCTACCGCAACAGTCGTAGGAATAGATGGATCTGCTGCAGGAGCAGTAGTGTTAGGATTTGTAGATGTATAACCAAAATAGTGTACTCCACTAAATTCTAAGCTTTTTGCTTTTGAGAAAACTGTGTTCTCTTTTACTTCAAGTGGTGCGCGATCTGGTGCAGAAGTAGTAAATACTTGCCCCTTCTCATCTACATAAAACTGTGTTGCACTCAGTGCACTAACACCTAGTGCAACTGCCGTTATGGTTGATAAAACGATTTTTTTCATTTTTTATTCCCTTGTTTTTTTGTATGAGAATTATAAAATTATTAGATTACATAATGATTACGAAATTGTCTATTCGTTTACTAATACAAAACATATACGACTTGTATTTTAAAGCTACATGTAGAACTTTTTTTATATTCTATGTTTTAGCAGTTTTTAGTATATTTTTTTGATTTTAAAAAGTATTGTAAGGAGAGGCTCTTGCATTGAGAAGTGCAAAAGCCTTATAGGAGATAAATGAGATTTTTTGATTATTTTATATTAGCTGCCCAATACTCTCTAATCATATTTTTTGTTTCTAATGGTAGAGGGATGTAGCCTAGTTTTTTAGCAGCTTCGTCGCCATTTTTAAAAGCATAGTCATAAAATTCTAATATCTTTTTATTCATCGCTGTGCCTTCTCTAGGAAGAAGAATAAATGTAGCCGCTACTATTGGGTAAGAAGTATCACCATCTTGAAGAGCCAATACTGAGTAAAAATGTTTCTCTTTTGTCCAAGAAGCATATTTCGCAGCAGCTTTAAAATTTTCTTCTGTTGCTTTTACCCATTTACCGTTTGCAGTTTTAAGAACAGCAGCTGAGAGGTTATTTTTCTCTTTGTAAGCATTTTCTATATATCCAATAGCGTACGGAGTCTGCTTAATTAAGTTTGCAACGCCCTCGTTTCCTTTTCCGCCGATACCAACAGCCCAGTCAACTGCCTTGCCTACGCCAAACTTCTCTTTCCAGCTTTTTGAGCTTTGTGCCAAATAGTATGTAAAGTTAAATGTTGTTCCGCTTCCATCTGAACGGTGTACTACTATGATTTTTTCATTTGGAAGGTTTAGAGATTTGTTCTGTGCTACTATAATTGGGTCATTCCATGATGTAATTTTTCCAGCAAATATATCTGCTACTACTTCATTGCTAAGTTTAAGGGTCGCATCTGTTATTCCATCTAAGTTAAAGGCAACAACTATTGAGCCAATCACTGCTGGAAACTGAAATAAATTATCTTTTGCAAGTTCTGCTGTGTTTAGAGCTTCATCAGATGCACCAAAATCAACTACTCTTTTAGAGATCTGTTTTACGCCTCCGCCAGAGCCTATCGACTGATAATTTACAAGATTTGTTGTATCTTTTTTATAGTTATATGCCCAATCATAATATAGAGGAGCGGGGAAAGATGCACCTGCACCATTTATTTTGTCAGACGCAAATGAAGAGCTGATTGAAGCAGCACTAACGAGAGCAACTAAAGCTAATTTCTTTAACATTTGTTTTCCTTTTTGAATGTTTACGAAATTATAATTGCTCCATATTACAAGATGATTACAGCCTCTATATGCTCTTTGGTGAGAATTTGAACTTGCTCTCCATAGCTATTGTTTCATCTCTTCCATATACTATTATCTCTCTATCGACCTCTATTTTGGCATCTTCTATCTTATTTGGATAATCAACAAAATTCAAAATATGCTTAATTGTATTTATTCTGGCTCTTTTTTTGTTGTCACTTTTTACAACCGTCCATGGAGCTGATTCTGTATGCGTTGAGCTAAGCATCATATACTTTGCAAGTGCGTACTCATCCCATAAATTTTGAGCTTTGAGATCAACATCAGATAACTTATACTGCTTTAGAGGGTCTTGCTCTCTTTTTGCAAATCTCTTTTTTTGCTCCTCTTTTGTTACTGAAAAATAGAATTTAAAGATTTTTATATCCTCATCTACTATCATCTTCTCAAATTGTGGTGCATCTTTTAAAAACTTATGGTGCTCTCTCTCGCTACAAAAGCCCATAACAGGTTCAACCATAGCTCTGTTATACCAACTCCTATCAAAGAGAACTATCTCCCCAGCACTTGGCAGATGTGCCACGTATCTCTGAAAATACCACTGCGATCTCTCTTGATCACTTGGTTTTGGAAGTGCCACGATTCTCGCTCCCCTTGGGTTAAGGTGCTCAGTGATTCTCTTTATCGTACCACCCTTTCCAGCAGCGTCACGCCCTTCAAAAATCATAAGAACTTTAAGTCCCTTCTCTTTTACATGATTTTGAAATTTAAGCAGTTCAATCTGAAGTTTTTCAAACTCTCTCTCATAAAGAAGAGTCTCTTTTTTAACCCAAATCTTTATTTTTTCATCTTTTTTACTATTTTTTTTCTCTATTTTTGTTTTTGATTTTTCTTTCATAAATAACTCCTTGTAAAGAAGTATATAAGAAAGTAAACCCTTATGTAATCTTTTTGTAATCAAAGAAACATAAAATTCAGCACTTATTTATTAAAGAGGAAGATTGTTTGAACATTTTTATAGATAAATTTTTTGCAAATACAACAAGATTTATTGCCTTTGGCATTTTGTTGCTTGTTGCTTGGATATTTACTGTACTTTTTGAGCACTCACTAGAGTCGATAAAAGCATTTGGATTTCTTTTTATTACAGAAGATAAATGGGCACCAAACTTAGAAAAGTTCGGAGCACTTCCTGCTATTTATGGCTCAGTTATATCTACTTTTTTAGCAATGATTCTAGCTGTTCCTCTTGCCATTGGTGTTGCAATCTTCTTAAGTGAAATAGCTCACGCAAAACTAAAAGCCCCAGTTGGAGTCTCAATAGAGCTCTTAGCGGCAATCCCTTCTGTTGTTTATGGAATGTGGGGACTTTTTTACTTTGTACCAATTATCCGTGATATATTTGGCGGGGTTGGTATTAGTATGCTTAGTGCTGGTATCGTCCTCTCTGTTATGATACTCCCTTTTATGGCGGCTATAACACGTGATGCGATGAACACAACTCCAGATATTTTAAAAGAGTCAGCTTATGCTCTTGGCGGGACTAAATGGGACGTTGTAAAAGACATTATCATTCCATACGCAAAGGCTGGAATTATTGGTTCATTTATCTTAGCCCTTGGCCGCGCAATAGGCGAAACTATGGCTGTAACATTTGTTATGGGTAACGTTCATAAAATTTCTATAGATTTAACACAGCCCGCAACATCAATTCCAGTAACACTTGCAAATGAGTTTGCAGAAGCCGATAGCGCTCTTTACTACTCTTCTCTTTTTGAACTATCACTGCTTCTTCTTGTTGTAAGCTTTACGATTATATCTGTTGCTAAGTTCTACTTTTTACGAAGAAAAAGGGTTATCTAATGACGCACACTCAAAAACGAATCATCATAAATGATATAGTCATGGCACTCTCAACCCTCTCTGCGCTAATTGGAATGGGTTTTTTATTTTGGATTTTAAGCGTTCTTATCATCAACGGTATTGACGCATTAAGTATGAGTATCTTTTTAAATGAAGGAGCTCCTCCAGGAAATAGTGATGGAGGCCTAAAACACGCTCTTATAGGTCAACTCTATCTTGTTGGCTATGCCTCATTTTTTGGTATCCCACTTGGTGTGTTAGCTGGTACATATCTAAGCGAATACTCTCAAAAATCTAAAGTTGCAGAGATAATTCGTGATATATCAGACATTATGATGTCGGCTCCAAGTATCGTTATTGGCGCATTTGTTTATGCTGTTGTTGTTGCACCCTTTGGGCACTTTAGCGGTTGGGCAGGGACAATTGCACTAAGTATCATCATGCTTCCTATTATCCTAAGAACGACAGACGATATGCTCCAACTTGTTCCATCAACTCTCAGAGAAGCAGCTTTTGCTCTTGGTGCACCTAAGTATAAAGTAATTGTTCAAGTTGTTTATCGCGGCGCAAAAGCTGGTATTTTAACTGGTATTTTACTCGGCGTTGCTCGTGTTGCTGGAGAGACTGCACCACTTCTTTTTACATCATTTAATGATAACTTTTTAAATACAGATATGAGTCAGCCGATGGCTTCACTAACTGTAACTATGTACAACTACGCAACAAGTCCCTATGAAGATTGGCAAAAACTTGGCTGGGCAGCCGCTTTTATACTTAGTATGTTCATTTTGACTCTAAATATATTAGGAAGAGTATTTTTATTAAAAAAGAGAGGGAAACGTTAATGGCAACAATCATTGAGATAAATAAAGAAAAAGCACTTGAAGTTAAAAACTTTGAGTTTACCTACGCAGGAGCAGATACGCCAAGTGTCAAAAAACTCTCTATGCCTGTGGCAAAACATAACATAACTGCTCTCATTGGACCATCTGGATGTGGAAAAACAACCCTTCTTAGAAGCTTTAACCGTATGCATGATTTATATCCAAACAACAAATATAGCGGCGAAATTATTTTTAAAGATAGAAATATTTTAACATCAAAAGAGGATTTGATAAAACTTAGAATTCAAATAGGAATGATTTTTCAAAAACCAACAGCTTTTCCAATGAGCATCTTTGATAACGTTGCTTATGGACTAAAACTTCAAGGTATAAAAAACAGAACTGAACTTAGCACAAGAGTTGAAAAAGCACTCAAAGATGCAGCTATCTGGAATGAAGTAAAAGATAGATTAAAACATGATGCAAACGGCTTATCTGGTGGTCAACAACAAAGACTTTGTATCGCTAGAGCTGTAGCTGTTGAGCCAGAAGTTTTACTTTTTGATGAGCCAACTTCTGCACTTGACCCGATTTCAACAGCTGGAATTGAAGAACTTATCGTGGAACTTAGAGAGAGAGTCTCTATCATTATAGTTACGCACAACATGCAACAAGCGGCGCGTGTTAGCGACTATACTGGGTTTATGTATCTAGGAGAGCTGGTAGAACTTGGTCGTACTGAAGAGATATTTGTTACTCCAAAAGAGAGATTAACAGAAGAGTATATAACTGGAAAATTCGGTTGATAAATATCATTTTAACAAAATAAATAGCATAAAAAAGGATGAAATATGGTATCAAAATATCATGAAAAAATAGGCGTTATCAAAGACAAACTATCACTTCTTCTAAAAGAGATAATAACAGCTGATGAGTTATCTTTAGAAGCATTTAAACTCTATGATGCAAAAAGATTCAAAGAAGTTGAAAACATACTAAGTAAAATAAGCTTCAGTGGCGATGAGATAGATAATGAGATTATAAAAACATTTGCGCTTTTTGGGCCTGAAGCAAAAGAACTTCGTTTTTTAATAGCATTTTTAAAGATGACAAACGAACTTGTGAGCATTGGCGCTGGTGTAAAAAAATATGCACGCAGAATGAGTGAACACGCTAAGAGTGGATGCGATCTTGAGCCTTTTAAGCCAAGTATCCTGCTTCTTCATAAAAGCAGTATCAATGCGCTTAAATATATTTTGGAGTGCTTTACAAATATCCAAGAGTGCAACTATGAAGACAATTACAGAAAAGTTCTTGTTGAAGAGAGTATGAATGATGACCTTTTTTCTGTTTTGGAAAAAGAGATACTTAACAAAATTATAGATGAGAAGGAGCTCTCAATCGAGTATGTAAAAGTACTTGGAAGTTTAAGAAAACTAGAGAGATCTTGTGATAGAAGCGTAAACATTGCAAATCTTATGATGTACGCAAAACTAGGTGGAGAGATTAAGCTTTTTAACCAAATTATTAAAATTTAAGCTGTTATAATTAGATTTTTGTGCTATTTTGGGATATACTTCGCTTATTAAAACTTAGGAGACACGGATGGGAAAATTTGTAAATTCCATAGAAGAATTTTTTTCTTTTTGCCAAGAAAATGATGTTAAATATGTAGATTTAAGATTTACTGACTTAAAAGGCACATGGCACCATGTTACTTATAGAGCGAGTGCTATAAATAACGATAATTTAACAAACGGTTTCCCGTTTGATGGCTCTTCTATAGATAAGTGGCAACCAATAAACAAATCTGATATGATCTTAAAAGCAGATGTTCCTACCGCATTTCTAGACCCTTTTACAGCTGATCCTACTATTATTATTTTTTGTGATGTTTATGACATTTACAAGGGTCAAATGTATGAAAAATGTCCTCGCTCAATTGCAAAAGCTGCTCTAAAACATGCTGAGTCTCTAGGCATTGCAGATACTGCTTATTTTGGACCTGAAAATGAATTTTTTGTTTTTGATGATGTAAGAGTTATTGACAACATAAATGAAGCTGGATATAAAATAGATACTGAAGAGGGTGATTGGAACTCAAACACTCACTACCCAGATGGCTATAACAGCGGACATCGTGGTGGTGTAAAAGGTGGTTATTTCCCTGTTGCCCCAATTGATACTCAAGTTGACTTAAGAGCTGAAATGATGGATGTGCTTGAACAAGTTGGACTTGAAGTTATCTTAGGTCATCATGAAGTTGCACAAGGTCAAGGTGAAATCGGGATAGTTTACTCTGATATGATTGGTGCAGCTGATAATGTACAAAAACTAAAGTATGTTGTAAAAATGGTAGCTCACCTAAATGGTAAAACTGCAACATTTATGCCAAAACCTCTCTTTGGAGACAATGGAAACGGTATGCATGTTCACCAATCACTCTGGAAAGATGGGAAAAACCTTTTCTATGAAGAGGGCAACTACGCAAATCTATCAGAGATGGCTCTTCACTATATTGGCGGAATTTTTAGACATGCTAAAGCTCTTGCTTCTATCACAAACCCATCAACTAACTCATACAAACGATTAATTCCAGGATTTGAAGCACCATCTATTTTGACTTACTCAATGCAAAATCGCTCAGCATCTTGTCGCATACCTTATGGAGCTGGTGAGAAATCTACTCGTATTGAGGTTAGATTCCCTGACTCTACTGCTTGTCCATACTTAGCGTTCTCAGCGCTTATGATGGCTGGTCTTGATGGAATTAAAAATAAAACTGTTCCAGTTGGCCCGATGGATGAAGATCTTTTTGAATTAAGCCTTGATGAGATTCGCCAAAAAGGTATCCCTCAAATGCCACATACACTAAGAGAGGCAACTGAAGCTCTAATCGCAGATAACGAGTTTTTAAAGCCTGTATTTACAGATGTATTCATCGATGACTATCAGCACTACATGTTTGAGAGACAAATATGGCCTGATGA
>NZ_JAQVKA010000039.1 GCF_028694895.1 Sulfurimonas sp.
TTTTCTAGTTATTAAAGTCTATTTACTTGCTTAGTTTTCAATGATCTCAAACTACACTTATAAGCCCCTACTCGAAGCTTAGATGCCTAAACTTTAGGTCTCTGTGTTTGTGGATGGGAATTATAGACAAATCAGTCTTAGTTGTCAATACATTTTGCAATGAATTTAGAAAGTTTCTTTAGGTGTTTAGTTTTTTGAACTATTTTGATTTTTATCTACCAAAAATCATATAAAAAACTAGTGTTGCCTTCTATTAACTCTTTATATATAGAATTCTTATAAATACAAAGAATATACTTTATTTTGTATTGTATATATATATATAAGGAATAATATGGGACTTTATAATCGTGACTACGCAAGAGAAAATGCATCTACTTACGGCAATCATGCTAAGAGCGACGCACAAATTGTATCTTTTGTAAAAGAGACATACAAGCTTTTTGCTGCTTCAATGATGGCTGGTGCTGTTGGTGCTTATGTTGGTGTGCCTATGGCTGGAACTATTGCAGCTAACTTTTTCCCTTTACTAATTTTAGAAATTGGACTTTTAGTAGGTCTACACTTTGTAAAACATAAACAAGGTATTAATCTTATGGTTATGTTTGGCTTTGTTTTTATGACTGGCTTGATGTTAGCTCCTTTGCTTTCGCATACACTTGGAATGAGTGGTGGTGGAACAATTGTTGGTAATGCTTTTGCTATGACCTCTTTAATATTTGGTGCAATGAGTTTTTATGCAATTAAAACAACAAAAGATTTTTCAGGATATGGTAAGCCTTTGATGATTGCTCTTGTTGTTATTGTTCTATTTTCAATAGTTAACTTATTTATGGGAAGCCCTTTAATTGCAATTATTTTATCTGGTGCAGTTGTTATACTTTTTAGCATATTAGTAACATATGACACTCAAAATATAATTAAAGGTGCTTATGAAACTCCAATAGATGGAGCAATCGCTCTTTATCTAGACTTTTTAAATATCTTTACTTCACTTTTACACCTATTTGGTATATTTGGAAGAGATGAATAATCAACTCTCACCCGAGCTTTATCGGGTGATTGATGCAAATATAAACCGCCTTAAAGAAGGCATTAGAGTTGTTGAAGATATCATGAGATACAAAAATAACAACAAAGAACTCTCTCACAAACTAAAAAATCTACGACATATGGCAGATATACAAGAGAGCCTAGAGCTTTTAAAACATCGTGATAGCGTTAATGATGTACTTCGCCAAACAATCAAAAGTGAAATGAATCGCTCTAATCTGAGTGACATAATTATTGCCAACTTTAAACGAGCTCAAGAGTCTGCTAGAGTATTAGAAGAGTTATACAAGCTTCATAGTGAAGAATACAGTGAGAATTTTAAGCATATAAGATATGAACTATACACATTAGAAAAAGAAGTTCTTTCTTAGTTTATTAATAAAAGTTAATTAATGGAAGTTTTTTTTAAATGAAGTTTGTAAAGACAACTTGCTTTTTTTAACAAGTTGTCTTTGTTGTATTAATTAAATACTAATTAAAGTCCCATATCATACTCTTGGTATGCTCTAGATACATTCACTGCATTTAAAAGATCATACAGTTCTTTGTCTTTGAACTCTTCAAGAGGTACTTTCTCAACTATTTCTGTACTATCAACTCCATCATCAATTGCAGCTTGTATTCTCTCTTTAGTTAAAGAAAAATACTGAACAGCTTCATCAGTTGCAGTTTTGTCAATAATAAATCCATGACCTGGAACTAAAGTTGTCCAATCTTTTGAGTTGATAGTCTCAAGCGCAGCAAGTTGCCCCTCAACTGAACCATCTCTGTTTGATGTAATTCTACCATTCATAACAAGGTCACCTGCTAGGATAACTTTGTTGTCTGGCATATAAAGGAAATAATCCTCTTCTGAGTGTCCATTACCAACAGAAACATACTCAAAATTTACACCATCAACTGTGAACTTTATAGGTTCTTTATCTTCATACCATTTATCAACAGGTATAATCTTTGTACCTCTAATCGCATTTTCAGATAAAGTCATAAACATTCTTGTTTTGTCACCAGCTTTATAGTTTTTATTTATCGATTCTGGTCCTACTATTTCTGCACCGTGAACTTCTTTGTAGTAGTTATTACCTAACCAGTGATCATCATGCTCATGGCTTAAAATAACTTTTGTTACTGGAAGCTTTCCAGCAATTTTACTCATAGCTTCATAAGCTTGTTTTGCATAGATATATGACGGACCTGTATCCCATAGTACATAACTTGTATCAGCTTTAATGTAGCAAGAGTTAGACATATCTCCAGCATTCTCTTTTGTTGGAATTTCAAGTGCTCCAAAGAAACACCATACATTTTCACTTACTTGTTTTGGCACTAGATTGTACTGATGCTCATCACTTACTGCTGCTACGGGAGTTGTAGTTTGGGCTGTCGTTGCACTAGCTGTAGCATCAGATTTGTTTGTATCTGAAGAACATGCACTTATAAATGGCATTAAGATAACTGCAGACATCATTAACGGATTTATCATCTTTTTTAGCATAAGAATTCCTTGTTTTAGTTTATTCTTGGAAGAATATAGCTCGTTCGTAGACAACTAACCAGCTATATTCTTTGCAATAAATTTCTCCTCTAAAAAAGAGGAGAATTTAGACTACTTTATAACTGCTTTATCAGTATCTGTAGCGCCTTTGTCATCGATTGTATCTATAACAATTTCATCACCAGCTTTAGCACCTTTAAAGTTGAACATAAAGTATGGATCTTTTGATAAGAATGGGCCTGTTGAAGCTTCCCATACAACTTTTCCACCTACTTTAGCAGTAACATGCGTAAGGTAGCTTACTGCTACTTTTTTCGTTGCAGCTTCTTCTTTACCAATCATTGGGCTAGAAAGTAAAAGTTTAACTTCTGTAACGTCTTTTTTCAATTTTGCTTTAATTTTCATAATAATCCTTTTTTATTTATTTTTTTATAGATTTTTTGTTTGTGTGGTTAAATCAACCTCCACATCCACCAATTGAAACTTCTACTTTTTGTACAACTGAGTATAATTTACCATCTTTGCCTTTAGCAACAACAGTAACGTTAGCAGTTTTTCTCATTTTAATCTTAGTTTGAAGATCTACAACCCCACCTTCACCTAATTCAAATACAGCAACAGCACTTCTTGGATTTGCATCTTGGAATAGAGCTATAGTAGTAAGTTCTAAATTAGACTTAATACCTATTGGCACAGCACCACCATTTTCTGCAAGCTTAGGAGCTTTAATTTCAATAGCACCTTCAGATATTGCAGCTGAACCAAACAAAGCCTCAATAGCTTCTTTACTTGTAGCAGCTTCCCATGCTTTTGGAGCAGTTGCTCTAAAATCAGTAGCGCTTAAGCTAGCTGGTAAAACAGACGCAGCAGCAGCTACTGCACCTAAACTTAAAAATTTTCTTCTTTTCATTTTTTGTCCTTTATATTAGTGTTAGTAGAGCCTAGCAAGTACTACTTACTAGATTCTACCATAAATTTAACAACATCTTTTACTTGATCATCACTTAAATCCATAGCACCACCTTTTGGAGGCATGCCACCAATTCCGTTGATTGCGTTATGATTTACCATCTTTATACCTTGTTCCATAACAGTTGCCCAAGCGTTTTTATCTCCAACTGCAGGCGCGCCCATAGTATCAGTTTTATGACAAACAACACATGATTTTTCATATATCTTTTCAGCTTCTGAAATTGGTCTGCTTGTGCTTTCTGGCGGAAGACTTCTTTCTGTAGAATAAGCAGGAACAACGGCAGTGATTTCATTACCAATTTTTGCAACATTCTCTTTTCCACAGTTAGTCATACAACGTGTTCCAACTGCACCAAAGTTTTTAGGCTCTTTATAGAACGCTCTAACATCTTCTATACCATTTGGTCCATCAATGTTTGGATAGAATCCATTACGATTTGGCATAACAATCTTTGTGAAATTATCTTGATTTAACTCATCAATATCTTCACCATCAATTTGAACGCCATTTTCTTTTAGAAGATAAGCAGTCATTGCATACATCTGGTCTGGTGTATAGCTTTTTGGATTAGCATATGGCATAGCATCACGGATATACCAAATTAGTGTACTAGCTTGTGGCCAGTATGAACCAATCGTTCTATTTGGAGCATCTTTACCTGGACATGTTCTTTGGTTTGTAAGTGATTTTAAAGAACCACCTGTAAGAGTTGGATAACCCTTACCACCTGCACCAAACTCACCATGACAAACAGCACAATCTTTATCGTAAAGCTCTTCACCTTGATCTGCAGTACCACTACCAACTGGTAAACCTGTACCATCTGGCATAATATCTGTATCCCAAGCTTTTATCTCATTTGCAGTTGGAACTCTACCGAAGTTCACGCCTGTTGTAGCTTGCTCATTAATAGCATATGCAGTATACATACCATTTTCTCTTTTGTATGTAACACCACCATCAATAGCATCTTTTGTTGGGCTGTACATGCCATTAGCTGCAGACTCAACTTTTGCTGATGATTTACCAGCAGAAGCATTTGTACCTAAACAACCAGTAAAAAATAGAGCACTACTTGCAACTACAGAAACTCCCAAAATAATTAATTTATTATTTAATTTAATCATAATCTACTCTCCCTTACTTTGGACAATTGTCTGTTCTAACTTGAACATTATGAACTGAACCATCTTGTCTAACTTCCCAAGTACAAATTGAGTTTCTATGATAAACACCTTCTACCCCAATAATCGCTTTTTCTTGTGAAACTGATGGCTGAACATATCCAGCATCATCGACTCCACGAGACTGAAGTAACAGAGGTTTTCCTTCATATTTGTACATGTAAGAGAATCTTGTCCATGATTTTGGAAGAACTAAGCCTTTAAGTTTTGCTTCAACATAGTTGTCTCCGCCATCAAAAGATATATCTACTGCAGTAATAGTTCCATGTCCACTCCACGCAATACCCTCAATCTCTACTAAATCACCTTTTTTAAGGTCAGTCCATGGCTTTTCAGGACACGGAGTTGTAATGATTGAGTTTACTTCTAGTGGATAGAAATGTTGAATAGCTTTACCACTTGCAGTAAGAACTGTATATTTAGATGTCTCTTCTTTACAGTACCAAGGCTCTGCGCCAAACTCTAAACGCTTTAACCACTTAACACATAAGTTTGCTTCCCAACCTGGTAACATTAAACGAACAGGATATCCTTGCTCTGGTCTAATAGCTTCACCATTTTGTGCCCAAACAATCATAGCGTCATCTAAAACTTTTTCAACTGGAATAGTTCTACTCATCTCTGAGCCATCTGAACCCTCAGCTAACATCCATTTTGCAGTTGGCTTAAGACCGATTTCATCAAGAATAGTTTTAAGACGAACACCAGTCCACTCAGCATTACTCATCATACCTTTTACAAATTGTAAAGAGTTAAATTGAGGACCTTTCCACTCAGCAGCACCATTTGCAGGACACTCCATGAAAAGAATTCTGCTCTCAGCTGGATATCTTTTTAACTGATCAAGAGTTAAAACGATTGGTCTATCAACCAAACCGTGAATCATTAGTCTAAATTTATTTGGATCTACATGAGCTACACCATTGTGTGTTCTTGTAAAATGCAAACCATTTGGAGTAATTATTCCCTCTAACTCATGAAGAGGAGTCATTGATACCGCAGCATGCATGTCTCCAGCTGAAGAAAGAAGACTTGAAGTTCTTCTTACAACATTATGCTCATACTTTGATGGTATACCATATGGATACTTATTAAGCTCATCGCCTAATGTTGTCCCCCATTCCACATGGTGAATGATGTTTTCATCGTCAGCTGACAATTTTACTGGTGCTAAAATATTAGCAGCCGCAATTGCGCTTACAGAATACGCAGCAGTTTTTTTGAAGAAATCTCTTCTGCCCGACTGCTCTATATTTGTAGTAGTTTCTAAATTTTTTTCAGAAATATTACTCATTTATATCTACCTCCCTCTCTTTAATCTTGTAGATTTTGATAGTATGCAAAGCACACATGGTACAAATTTATATATGCATATTACAAAATGCAAGACGGAGATTATATATGAAATCAAATTCAATTGTCAAGACATCATATTAAAAATGTAATAATTTTCTCACATTTTTATATTTATACACAATTAGTCATTTTTATATAGGTTTTTATCGCTCTTTAGTATGCTATTTTTTCTAACAAAAAAATATGTTACCATTTCAAACAAATAACAGAGGATACCTTTAATGCCAAGCAAAAGAGTTGGAAAAGTTCTACATCTTTTTATATCAAAATCTGGAGCTTCGCAGAGGTTAGAGGTACAAAAGATAGTCTTAGATAAACTTGGTATAACTGAAGATAAGTTTTATAATAAAAATGCGCAAAGATCCATCTTAATTGCCTCTATGGATAGTTATAACCTTATTAAAAATTATGATTTAGAGATACCTTTTGGCTATTTGGGCGAAAACATCTTACTAGACTATAATCCTTATGCTCTTGAAATAGGTTCTCTCTTAAAAATTGGAGAAGTTACTTTAGAGATTACACAACACTGTACTATATGCAATCACCTTGCTGTTGTGGATGTTAAAATACCTACACTTCTAAAAAATGATAGAGGGATATTTGCAAAAGTTGTTGAAGAGGGAAATATAAAAAGTGGTGATGAAGTCTATTTGCTTGGTGTATAGATAAAAGCTACTTCAAACTCTAGATAATTTAGCGGATACTCTCGTAATAGTTTTTTACTCTCTTTATAGTTTAGTATTTTTCTAGACCCACTCACTCCGCTTTTCTTTATGTATTTGAACATATCTCTTGTAGATTCAAACTCTAGTTTATAATTTACTACTTCAAAATTTGCATCAAAGTACTTTTTTTGAATCTCTTTAATTTCATTAGCACTTTTAAGTATAGAGCTAATTGAAGCTGTCTCATTTATGCTCTTAAAAGTTCCAGATGTAAAAATGGCTAAAGCTATGGGTGCGTTTAGCTTTTTTATCTTGCTAAAAACTCTATCTAAGTCATCTGCCCATTGTAAAGCTGATGCCGAAAATATAAAATCAAATATATATGTAAGCCTACTCTCAAAAAGTTCATCTTTATTAAAATCAGCATTAAGGAGATTTATTTTTGAAGATTTTGGATGCAACTCCAACATACCTTTAGCAAAATCTACCCCACAAAAATGTTCATACTCCCAATCAATCGCGTCCAAAAGTGCTCCGCTTCCACATCCAATATCTAAAATATTTTTGGGTTTTGCTTTTACGCATGAAAGAAGTTTTTCTATAACCATATTTTGGATTATGTTGTAACTTCCATACTCTAGAGCACGTTTTGAAAATTCAGAGCTTACGTTCATCTTCTATTTGTTATCAAAGAGATTATAAAGATAAAGAGCACACACATAACTATTGTAGCACCTGAAGGAAGTGAGAAGTAAAAGGATATAGTCATTCCAGCCATTACGCTAAAGAGCGCGATTATAAGAGAAAATATTACTGTTTTTAAAAATCCTACTCTAAATT
Organism: Sulfurimonas sp.; assembly: GCF_028694895.1. Classification (GTDB taxonomy): domain Bacteria; phylum Campylobacterota; class Campylobacteria; order Campylobacterales; family Sulfurimonadaceae; genus Sulfurimonas. The sequence continues at coordinate 7,570 of NZ_JAQVKA010000039.1, forward strand.
GAAGCGCTGAAATAGTTGGGATAATCATAAGTGCACTTATAAGAAGGCTTCCAACTACTCTAATTGAGAGGGCAATAATAACGGCTACAACACTAACAAGTAAAAAGTTTAAAAGATTCACTTTTATACCACTTGTTTTTGCAACTTCTTCATCATAAGCGATGAAATAGAACTCTTTTGAGAATAGTAAAAGCGTAACTAAAGAGATAACTCCAAAAATGGATATAACGATTATATCTTCACTGCTAACTGAGAGAATTGAACCAAATAGATATGAAAACAAAGAGTTGTTAAAAGCTCCTCCAAGTGAGACAATAATGATTGCAAGTGCGAGTGAGCCAGAGAGTAAAATAGCAAGAATTGCATCACTATAAATAGAAAATGCACTTCTTAAGTACTCAATTAGCCAAGCTGAGAAAAGTGCAAAAATTACAGCCATCCAAAGTGGATTGTACTCAGCTACAAGCCCGATAGCAACACCTAAAAGAGCTGAATGAGCCAATGTCTCGCCAATTAAAGAGTAACGCTTTAAAACTATAAAAGTACCACTAATTGAGGCTAAAATAGCTATGATAATCCCTGCTATAAAAGCTCTTTGCATAAAGTCATATTCAAACATCTCAAACATATTAGTGCTCGTGCTTATGATTATGTAGTAGATGCGCATCAATTCCATAAAGAGAACTCATCTCTTCACAGCTAAGCGTCTGCTTTGGGTTGTTACAGATAATGGCTTTTTGATTTATAGTAAATAGTCTTGCTATATCATCTACTATAACGCCTATATCATGTGTTATAAAAACTATCGTAATGCCATCTTCTTTGTTTAGCTTACTCAAAAGTGTATAGAATTTTTTTTGTGAAGCAATATCTACGCCAGTATTTGGCTCATCTAAAATCAATATCTCTGGTTTTGAAGCAAGAGCGCGAGCAATCATAACCCTTTGTCTCTGGCCTCCCGAGAGCGTCCCTATCATCTTATGAGCCAAGTCTTCAATATCCATCTTTTGCATAGCATCGCGTACCAGCTCTTTGTCATCTTGACTAAGTGGTGAGAAGAGTTTTCTTTGTGAAGTTCTGCCCATACTGACAATATCTAATACAGTTGCTGGAAAGGAGTTGTCTACATGTGAAGCACGCTGAGAAACATAACCTATTTTGTGCCACTCTTTAAAATCACTCAACTTCTTTCCGTAAATTCTTATTTCACCACTTGTAGGCTTTTCAAGTCCTAAAAGCATTCTAATTAGTGTTGTTTTACCACCACCATTTGGCCCAATTATGGCTATATACTCTGCGGAGAAAATTTCAAATGAGATATTTGAGAGTATTGTCTGCTCTTTTACTATAAAGCTAAGATTTTTTACATCAAAAATTGGGACGCTAAATTTCATTTGCACTCAAGAGCAGTAGATATCTTTTGTAAATTTATTCTCATGATATCTTCATAAGTAAGGTTTTGTTTTGCTTCATCGGCTGTTATGTTACCAAGAGGTTGAAGAACATCTGCGGTTACATTTGCCTCTTTCGCAATAGCTTTTATTGTTTTCTCATTTGCAAATTTCTCAAAAAACACAACTTTTACTTTATGCCCTTTTATAAAATTTATAAGTTTTATCATGCCTTTAGCACTTGGCTCTGCCTCTGGAGATAGCCCGCTTAGCGCCTCTGTGTGGAAGTTGTATCTTTGCGCTAGATAAGAAAACGCATCATGACTTACTATAATAGTGTCTAATTTACACTCACTTAATTTAGCTTTGTACAAAGCATCTAGATTTTGGAGCATCGCTACATAAGTATCTCTGTTTTTCGTATAAGTATCTCTGTTTTGTGGAAACAAAGAAATCAGCTCTTTTGTTATCTGATTGGTAGCTAAAATCATATTTTGTGGGTCTTGCCAGTAGTGTGGATCAACTCCATGCTCTCCATGATGATGTCCATGGTCATGATCCTCATGCGAGAGTTCTCTTAGCTTTACAAAAGTGCTAATATCAAGCGCTCTGTTTTTAAACTCAAAATTTTCAATCCATGGCTCGAGTCCTGCACCGCTATACAACACAAGAGAGCTTTTAGATATTTTTGCCATCTGTTTTGGAGATGGTTCATAGCTATGCGCATCAACTCCAAAAGGCATAATCATAAAAACTTCTGCACTATCAGCTGCGATATTCTTAGCAATATCATAAAGCGAAAATGTACTAGCTGCGATGGTTGGTTTTTGATTTAACTCTTTTGCACAAAGTGGCATTAAAGAGATAAGTGTTAAAAAAAGTGTTGCAAAAAGTGGGTTTCTAAAATTCATAAATATCCATAATATTTTTTGAAATTATAGCTTATTTTACAAAAATTAATTTTTTTGGGTATAATTCGCCACTTTTAACATAGGGCAAGTCCCTACAAGGATATATATAATGACAACTAGTTTTTTACTTATTGTTCAAATTGTTTTAGTTGTAGTGCTAGTTATTGCGGTACTTTTACAAAAAAGTTCAAGCATCGGTCTTGGCGCATACAGCGGTTCAAATGAGTCTGTTTTTGGAGCAAAAGGACCTGCTAGTTTTTTAGCAAAAACAACTTTTGCTATAGGCTTTTTGTTTGTAGCAAATACAATTACTTTAGGTTACATGTACTCAGCAACTGCTACAGAGTCTGTTATTGATAATCTTACACCAAGTACAAATATTGCAGCTCCCTCAGCATCATCTACAGTTGCTGATACGATACCTGTAGTTCCGGCTCAAGAGGCTGCTGTTACAGAGCAAAATACTACAGAACAAAACAACACTTCTTCAACACAACAGTAGTTGCCAACAAGGCAGCTGCAACCCTGTAAATTCTTTTTTAAAACATTTCTTGCTACAATTACACCACTATTTTTACATGACAAAGGACAAATATGCTAAACGAATTATTCAACGAGTGTGAGACAAAAATGAGATCAAGTGTTAATCATATGCTTAGAGATTTCAAAACACTTAGAACAGGAAAGGTCACAACATCTGTTTTGGATAATGTTAAAATTGACTATTATGGAACTTTGACTGGGCTTGATCAAGTTGGCTCTATTTTAGTAGCAGATGCAACTACAATCATTATAAATCCTTGGGAAAAAAATCTCTTAAGTGCTATTGATAGCGCTATCTCAAAGGCAAATATCGGAGCTACTCCAAACAATGATGGAAACCAGATCAAACTTTTCTTCCCAGCTATGACAGTTGAGCAGAGACAAGAGTCTGTTAAGCAGATGAAGGGCATGGGAGAGCATGCCAAAGTTGCGATCAGAAATGATAGAAAAAACGCTAATGACAAAGTAAAAAAATCTGAAAAAGATAAAGAGATAACTGCGGATGAATCAAAATCTGCACAAGAGAACATACAAAAAATAACTGATAAATATATCTCTGAGGTAGACTCTATTTTAAGAACAAAAGAAGCAGAAATACTAAAGGTATAACCAGATGGATATCAAAAAAATATATATGGATTCAGATGCTCTTTTAGAGGGGCATTTTAAGTTAAGCAGCGGAAATCATTCACAGTTTTATCTACAGTCAGCAAAAGTTTTAGAAGATCCAAAAACAGCAAAACTTTTAGCAGACGCTCTGGCTGTGCAGATTAAAAAGAGCGGGCTAAAGATAGACACTGTTTGTGCTCCTGCGCTTGGCGGTTTAATAGCTGGTTTTGCACTTGCAACTGCGCTTGATGTTCGCTCTATCTTTGCTGAGAGAGTTGATGGGAAGATGTCTCTTCGCCGTGGTTTTGAGATAAAAAAAGGTGAGAGAGTTCTTATGTGTGAAGATATAATTACAACTGGTGGCTCTGCTATGGAAGCTGCAGCGGTTGTAAAGAGCCTTGGAGGCGAAATTGTTGGTGTCGCAGCACTCGCAAATCGTGGTTTTTGCAAACGCGAAAATAGCGAAATTACAACAAAGCCTAACTGCAAACTTCCACAAGATATCCCATTTTTTGCACTTGATGATTTCACATTTGAGATGTACTCTCCTGATGAGTGCCCGTTGTGTAAATTGGGTAGCCAAGCTATAAAACCCGGCTCAAGAGGAAACTAAAGAGCACTCTTAAAGGCACTGTTTTTGAAACTACTTATACTCTCTCTTCTTTTAGCACTTAGCTTTTTAAACCTAAGTGCCTCTCAAAATTCCATTGATGATGAAACACTAAAAAAAATGATTGGCAAGATGCTTATCGTTGGATTTGATGATGAAGAGATTGATGAAAATAGTAAAATAGTTACTCAAATAAATCGTTATGAACTCGGTGGAGTTATCCTCTTTGACCGCTTCTACAACGATAGAACAAAAGTAAAAAATATAAGATCTGCAAAACAACTCAAGCTCTTGACTATGAAACTTCAATCTTTTGCAAAAAAACCTCTACTTATAAGTGTTGATCAAGAGGGCGGAAGAGTTGCAAGACTAAAGCCAAAGTATGGTTTTGAAGCAACACCTTCAGCTAAAGCTGTCTCAGACAACGATGAGTATATGAGTAAACATATCTACAACGCACTGGCAAAAACTCTAAGAGAAAACGGCATAAATTGCGACTTTGCACCTGTTGTTGATTTGGCATTAAACCCTGATAACAAGGTGATTTATGGTTTAAATCGCTCTTATGGAGCAAATAGTGATGAAGTTGTAAAGTATGCAAAAATATTTATGGATTCACTCAAAAACGAGGGCATTGTTAGTGTTTTAAAACATTTTCCAGGACATGGTTCATCACTTGGTGACTCACATGAGGGTTATGTTGATATTAGTAAAACTTGGAGTGAAGCAGAGCTTGAGCCATATATAGAGCTGATAAAATCCACTGAAGTTCCAATGATTATGAGCGCACATGTATTTAACTCAAAACTTGATGATAAATATCCAGCAACTCTCTCATACAATGTAAATACAAAACTTTTAAGAGGAAAGCTCGGGTTTAAGGGTATTTTAGTGAGTGATGATTTACAGATGAAGGCTATCTCAGCTAACTACAACATAGAGCGTATTGTTACTCTCTCAATTAATTCTGGCGTTGACATGCTACTCTTTGCAAATCAGTTAGCGACTCAAGATATTGACGCGCTTGTTGATGTTATACTCAAAGAGGTAAAAGGCGGTAATATCTCAATAGCTAGAATAGAAGAATCAAACGCGAGAATTGAGCAACTTTACAAATCATACAAGTTTAAATAATGCAAAGCGCTTTCTCGGCTCTTGACTGGCTTGTTTTTGGCTCATACTTTTTACTTCTAGCTCTTAGCTCTTTCGTTTTAGGCAAAACAAAAATAAGCTCTTCAAGAGAGTTTTTTCTCTCTCCAACTGCAGTTCCAATGTACGCTGTCGCTCTCTCTGTTCTTGCCACTTCACAATCAGCTGCCACATTTCTTGGCGTACCTGAGCTCTCTTATGGTGGAGATTTTACTTTTATAGGTTTTTACTTCTCAGCTCTTTTAGCTGTTATTTTTGTCGCTTATGTTCTTATCCCAAAATATTATGAGATGCGCGCACTTACGGTTTATGAGCTACTGGAGTCACGCTATGGCAAAAGTGCAAAACAGCAAGCTGGTGTTATGTTTCTCATCGGGCGAGTACTTGCTAGTGGCGCAAGGCTCTACATAGGTGCTTTAGCTATCTCTATGATTTTATTTAACGATATTATATTTCTACATGTAGCAATCTCGATTATTATTTTAATGGTTGGAGCACTTAGCTATACCTATTTTGGCGGTGTACGCTCAGTTATTTTAAGTGATGTGATTCAAGCAGTAGTTTACATAAGCGCTGGAGTTGCGGTTGCAACTTACCTCTATCTCTCACTAGAAAATATTGAGATATTTAAAACACTAAGCGAAGCGGGTAAGCTAAAATTTATCGATACTTCACTTGATGGAAATTTCAACGTTTTAGGACTTCTTAGCGGATGGCTTCTTTTAAATATCGCAGCTTTTGGACTTGATCAAGATATGACGCAAAGAGTTCTTGCGTGTAAAAACAAAGATGAGGCTGCAAAAGCTCTTATCATTTCCATACTACTTACCATTCCTGTTGTGCTTCTATTTTTAAGTATCGGCGCACTTCTTTATCTTTTTTACATGCAAAGCAGTGTATCGCAGAGTTTTGATGGCGAGAAGATTACGATTTTTATGTACTACATACTAAATGAGATGCCAGATGGGCTTAGAGGTTTGGTTACGGTGGGAGCGATTGCAGCGGCACTCTCTAGTGCGAACTCAGTTCTTGGTGCTATGGCATCTGTCGGTGTTGAAGATCTTTATCGACCTTGGAAGTTAGCGCGTGGCGAGGTAGATGAGGAGCATTTTGTAAAAGCTTCAAGAGTAGCGGTGCTTATTTTTGCTCTTCTTTTATCTTTGATGGCGATGCTTAGTTACTTCTGGCAACGATATAGCGACCTCTCATTGATTGGCTTTGCACTTGGAGTTATGTCCTTTGCTTACACTGGTCTTTTGGGTGTCTATTTCTCTGCAATATTTACATCTCGCGGAAATAGAACAACTGTTCTTATAGCTTTAATTGGTGGCTTTTTGAGTGTTTTAGTACTTCAGCCATATATGTTTGGTATAACAATTGGTTTTGCCTCTCAAATGGTTATAGGAACCATTGTCTCATTTTTAATTATGCAACTTGGGAGTAAATCATGAGTGAATTTTATATAGGCGTTATGTCTGGAACTAGCCTTGATGGGATTGATATTGCATATTGCGAGATAGAAGATGATTCCTTTAAACTTCTCGCCTCCGCTGCTTACCATTTTGATACAGAGCTAAAGAGTGATATCTTAGATGCAATAAATACTCAAACAACACTTAAAAATATTGGTGAGATAGACAGTCGCTTAGGTAAGATGTATGCAGATGCACTAGAGATGTTTATAAAAGAAAAAAACATTGAGGCCAGTAAAGTAAGAGCTATTGGTTTGCATGGACAAACCCTTTGGCATGAGCCTGAGAGTCAAAATCCATTCTCAATGCAGTTAGGAAATGCCAACATCATAACT
>NZ_JAQVKA010000135.1 GCF_028694895.1 Sulfurimonas sp.
AAAAATCAAAATTTCCCTCTAGTGAGAGTTCTGGTGAGTGCTCAGAATTTATCATAGTTACATCATAAAAGTTTTTTTGCATCTTCTTCCATCTATCTTCATACTTGCTTGTTATTGCTATATCTCTGTTTTTATTTATATGAAGTGTTGTTTTAGCAAATGCAATGAAAGTTTCATACGAGTAGGCATAGTAGTTCTCACTATCAGTTCTAAGTTCTAATCTTCCATTAACATTTAAAATACGTGTTGCTTCTTCTATAAAATCTTTTGATATTACTCTTCTATGAGGTTTTTTATCCCATGGTACTGGAAAATGAACATAAATCTTATCAATTCTATTTGAAGGTACCAGTTCCATAAAGAGTCTTGCATCATAATTTAAAACCAATATATTTTCAATATTTTGTATAGTGATTTGTTTTAAAACTTGCTCAATTGAAGGAGTGTGTATCTCAATTCCTATATATAGAGTGTCAGGGTTATTTTGTGCCTGATGAAGTAGATGACGTCCTGAGCCAAAACCTACCTCTATACAAATCTTCTTATTTGTTGGAAAATCTGTTGCAAAGTAGTTTATATCTTTTAGTGCTTTTACTTCTCTTAGATGGATGTTTTTCTGATGTTGGGGTACATTAGATGAGATAACATCCATACCAGAAGCATCAGCATATGAGAGTAGAGCTTTATGAACATTAAATATAGATGCTGGTCTAGTAAGCTTATCACTCTTTAGAAGTTTTTTACTATCCTCATCTACTACCAATAAAAAAAAATTATCTTCATCTACACTTACAGAGATTAATTTTTCTTCTTGGTGTGATGCATTTTTTGCTATAAAATTAAAAGAGACACCATCTTTTACTGATGGCATCCCTACCTCTTTAAACTCTACAATGTGTAAATGTGGCATAAATTCTCGTTTTAGTTAAAATCTTGTATTGGTATAATTACTTCTTCAATTGGTCCTGGCGCAACAGGTTTTACAGACTCAACTCTGTTCTCAATTCTTTGTTCAACTCTATTTTGCTCAACCTTTGAAGGTGTTGCTTTTTTTGGAGTCATGTTTTTATCTTGTATTTTTAACTTTACTTCTATACTAGGCTCTGATTTTATGCCATTTGCATCCACTGCATAGATTTTATAATAATATGTTTTATCATACTCAACATTTGAGTCAAAAAACTGATTTCCTTTAATGTTTTGAAAATCCTCAATAGAGCTTTCTAAAAAGCTCTTAGAAAATTTTTTTTGCACTATGTAACTTCTTGCTCTTGAGTCCGAACTAACCCAAGAGAGTTGTACCTGTCCATTTGTAAAAACAGCTTCTGCAAGCGAAGGAGTAGAAGGCTTAATTAGAGTTCTTCCAAGTGCTGTAACATTTGAGTTAATACTCTCTAATTTATCTCTATCTACAACACTTACTCTATAAAAGTACTCTTTTCCATCCTCATCGATGATATCTGTGTATGAGCTATTTTTTGTCTCAGCAAGCATCTCATAACTTCCATTTATGCTTACAGATCTATATATTCTATAAGTTAAAAAATCGCTTACTTGAGTACTTCTCCAGTGAATTTCTATCTTTTTTGGTATATCTGTAGAAGCAACTATTTGCATAATTTCTGCAGGTAGCTCTTTTGTTACAACGCTTACCTCTTCACTTGGCTTAGAAACTATGCCATCATAAGTAAGTACACGTATACGATATTTATATGTAAAATTATCTTGTAGTTTTTCATCAATATACTCAGCATTAAGGCGTCCATTTACTGTTGCAACATCACTCCATTTAGTCTCTTGAAGAGTTCTTCTTTGAATGATATAAGCTTTTACTTTTTCATTTGCATGCGGGCGCCATATTATTTTTGCACTTCTTGGCATACCTTGAGTACTATGTATCCAGATAACTGACTCTAACTGAGGAAGAGACGTTATAATAGTTTGTTCGCTCTTTTGAGACTCTGCACTTGTAGAGTATGTTTTAAAGTAGTATGCATATCTAGAATTTGGCTCTATCTTTGTGTCTAAATAGTGCGTAGAAAAGCGAGTGTTTACTGTGTCGTAATACTCATTTTTGTTGCTGTTGTTCTCATCAAGAGAAACTCTGTAGATATAAACACCTTCTACTCTTTGATCACTAATAGCTTTCCACTCAAGAGCAATAGAAGCAGAATCAACAATTGTTCCATTCTTTGTAAGTTCTACAATTGGTAATGTAACATCAATTACAGCCTCTTTTTTCGGTACTGGTACATTACGGCTACAACCACTAATTAGTAGTATCGAAACCGTGCATAACGTTATTAACGTCCATAATTTCATCTATTTTCTCCATATTGAATTTTTTATCTAAATACTCTTTCATCTCTTTATCTAAAGATGCTACAAATGAGATTTTTTCTTTACTTTTTGGGTGAATAAAATATATTATGTACGCATGAAGCAAAATTCGTTCCGACTTCTCTTGCTTTGGGCTTTGTGCATATATATGATCTCCAATAATATGGCGATTTAAACTCTCTAAATGTACGCGAATTTGATGTGTTCTACCAGTATAGAGTTTACACGCTACAAACTGATTTTTCTCATCATCTGAGAGTGCTAAAACTTTAAAAGCACTTCTGGCATATTTTCCATGTCCTAAAATTGCCATTTTAAGTCTATTATGAGTGCTTCTTGCTATTGGAGCAATAACTTCACTTAAATCCTCTTTTAATGGTGGGTTTACAACTGCAAGATAATATCTACCCATACTTTTATCTTGAAGTTGGTTTGATAAAAACTCATGCGAGGTGTTGTTTTTAGCAATCACCATAGCCCCACTTGTCCCTTTGTCTAGTCTATGAACAATCCCGTGTCTCTCTTCTCCGCTTATGCTAGAGAGTCTTACACCTTTATGTTTTAGCCAATCAACTAAAGTTGCTTCTTTAACACTTGGAGCTGGGTGGACTGTTAAGCCTGTTGGCTTGTTTATAACCAAAATATCATCATCTTCATAAAGAATTTCAACATCAAAATCAACATCTAATGCAGGTATTGACTCTGCGGGAGGAAATTTAACTAAAACTACTTGATTTTCTTTTAACTTTACACCACTTCGTGATACTATTTTTCCATCAACAAAAACTGACTCTTTTTTAATAAGCTGTGCTATTTGTGAACGACTCTGCCCTATTTGCGATGTTAAAAATGTATCGAGACGCTCAGGACTCTCGCAAATATAACTTTGTGTTTCATTCATATTATAAACCTTTATGATACAATTTCTAAAATTTTATGGAGTTTTAAATTTGTGGAGAATTGATAAGCGCATTTTAGCACAATTTGATCTCTTTTC
>NZ_JAQVKA010000040.1 GCF_028694895.1 Sulfurimonas sp.
TCTCTTGAGATAGAGTCAAAGTTTGGACAAGGCTCAACGTTTAGTTTTAGTATTGAGCCAATGTTAAAGAGTTAGATTTTAGACTGGATTGTTATCTTTTTGGCTTCAAAGAGATCTATGGCTTTTTGAACCATAGGCTCATCTTTTATATCTGCACCATCTATCTCACGTGAAGAATCAGAACTTTGACAATTCGTTACACAACTAGCACTTCCGCCAAACTCTGCCTCTTCAATCATAGAAGAGGGTTCATCTATCATAGGCTCTTGGATTGTCTGTTTTGGCTCTTGTGTATATGGAGTATCTTCTTCTTTTGTACAAGCTTCATGTTTGATTTTAGTTGCAAAACCAAATATTTCACGCACGAGTTGTTTTACGACCCCATAACCATGCGTCAATACTTTTTTACACTCTTCATCCGCACAACTCTCCCATGTAAGCGTTACGCCATCATAAGAGATAAATGAGATACTTCTTGCAAAACACTCTCCAAGCTCATAGTTTCTATCTCTGATTTTTAAAATCAACTCATCAAATTCTGCATTTTGATTTTTTGACTGAGTTTGGATAGTTTCTGGCGCATTAGGCATATTTTGTGGTATGTTTTGAGCACTCATATTTTGAGGTAAATCTACACTTGGAGCGCATGAGATGGTTGGTCTATAAACCTCTTTTTGAAGTGACTCTATCATCTGGTCAACCTCTTTTATGCGAAGAGCCTCAACCATTTTAAAAAATATCAAAGATAGCACAAAAGAGCCATCAGCGTTTATACTAAAGAGATATTTTGCATCGCTTAGTACTCTAAAGAATCTATCAAGTACAAGTGTTGAGTAAAGTGCGTCTGAGGCGTACATACGCTCTTTTAAAAAGGCTATTAGCTCATCAACAACCATCTGAGCTTCATAATCTTCAAGACTCTTTACAAACTCTACAATTTTTGCATAATCTTTTGCAAAAACAGCACTAAATAATTCTTCTATAAACTTTGGATCAACGAGCCCTAGCATATCTGTAACTGTGCGAACATCCACATAGTTTTTAGAGTAGATAATGGCTTGATCAAGAAGTGTTAAAGTGTCTCTAAGACTTCCACTACCACTTCTTGCGATGATATCAAGAGCCTCTGGCTCATATTTTATCCCCTCTAAGTTTAGTATATGAGCGAGGTGGTCTGCTATCTTATTTGTCGCGATAGATTTAAACCTAAAGTGTTGAGTACGGCTAAGGATGGTAGCTGGAAGTTTAAGTGGATCGGTAGTAGCTAGTATAAACTTTACATAAGAAGGTGGCTCTTCAAGGGTTTTTAGTAGAGCATTAAACGCCTCTTTTGTTAACATGTGAACTTCATCTATAATAAAGATTTTAAACCTTGCAGTTGTTGGTTTGTACTTTGTCTGCTCTATCAAATCTCTGATATCATCAATCTTTCTTGAAGATGCGCCGTCCATCTCTACAATGTCGATATGGCGATTCTCAAGCGCTAATATACAATTTTCACAAACTCCGCAAGGCTTATGCGAGATACCTTTTTCACAGATAAGAGCTTTTGCAAAGATACGTGCAGTAGAGGTTTTTCCGCTTCCGCGAAGTCCTGAGAAGAGATAGGCGTGAGAGAGTCTATTTGCATCAAGAGCTAGTGAGAGAGTTTGAGAGATGCTCTCCTGACCGATAAGTTCATCAAAATTTATCGGTCTATATTTTCTAGCTAATACTTCTGAACTCTCTCTCATATAAACGCTCCACTTTAGATAGAGGATTTTAGCATTTTGTGGGTTAAATTTTGATTTTAAGCGAAAATATACAAAGAGTTCCCATATCCGCTCCATCACTCTCAAGAGTAATATCGCCTCCTAATATATTTGCCATTTTTTTGCTTAATGAAAGTCCTAATCCTGTGCCTTTATGACTCTTTTGCATAACATTTTGTAGTTGCGTAAAGTCATTAAATAGATGCTTCATATCATCTTTAGATATCCCAATACCACTGTCTTTCACGCCTACATAAATATTTTTATTATCATTATATAGCTCTAGTCTTATTGTGCCTTCTTGTGTAAACTTGATAGCATTGGAGATAAGATTTACTATGATTTGTTTAAACATTTTAGGATCTGTTTTATACTCTTTATTTTCAAAATTATCATAGATAAAGTCAAACTTTAATTTTTTCTCTTTTGCTAGGGGAGAGAGCATGTTATAACTGCTCTGTACGATGCTTAAAATGTTCGCACTCTCAAGATGTGCTTCCATTTTACCAGCTTCTATTTTAGCAATGTCCAAAATCTCATTTATCATGCCAAGAAGATATTGTGCTGAGGATTCAATGTTTGCCATTGTCTCTTTTTGGTCTTCATTTAGCTCTTCATACTCTATCATGTACTGCGCAAAACCTATAATGGCATTTAGAGGAGTTCTGAGCTCATGTGACATATTTGAGATAAATGCAGATTTTGCTTTTGAAGCCGAAGTTGTTCTTTGTATAAGTCTAATCTTGTCAAGCTGAAGAGTAATCATTGAAGCTATTGAGTTGTAAAAATCTTGTTCATTTTTATCTTCAAATTTATTTACGCCTAGTTCAATAGAACCAAAGTAGATTTTTTTATTATTTTCAAAATCGCTAACATAAATATTTGTGTACTCTTTATCAGTGAGTATAGTTTGATTTTTTTGAAAATACAACTCATCTTTATTTGTTAGTTTTTTTATCTCCTCAATGGAAACTTCTATACAATCATCTTCACTTTTTGTTTGAATAATAGTATTGAAAACATTGATTAATTGTGTAAATCTTTTGAGTCTTAATTTGTTCTCATCCTCGAGCTTTTTAAGTGCAGAAGATGTAGTTTGGAGCATATCATTAAAAGAGTGTGTGAGCGTGGCTATCTCATCTTGTGAAGTGATTTCTAATCTTGATGAGTAGTTATGACTTTTTGTAATATTGTTTACTACTCTTGTGAGCTCTTCGATAGGTTTTACTATCTCTTTTGCTTGTTTTATAGAGAGATATAAAATAAATATGAAAATTACAAACGATATGTAGAGCATGAATTTAACAAAATCATATAAAAATTCGAGTGCAACACTTTTATCAACCGCATAAACAATATGCCAATTATCTAAAAAAGAGGAGAGTCTCTCATAAACGACAACATAGTCGCTGTTTATTATGCTCTTTGTTTGATTATTAAAATCTATTTTTAAAGGTATATCTTCGCCTATAATAGTGTCATTTGCATGGTTTACAATATAAGAATACGTTGTTTTATGATGGGTTAGATATAAATCTAGATTTTGAAGATTGTATTTTAAAATCAAGTATCCAATTTTTTTCTCTTTTTCAAAAGAGGCATATATAGATGAAAATATATATAAATTTTTATCTTCTATGAAAGTTCCGTATTTATCACCATGTAATTTTTCAATATCCTGTTTTTTAAGAGTATTATTTTTATCTGAAGATGCGATGATTGTGGAGTCTAGTGATACCGCCATAAAAGAGATATCAAGATTTAAATCGTCTTCTTTTTGTGTTAAAAGTCTTGATACTCTTTTATCTATATCTTCTGCTAAGAGGTCATCCATCAAATCAAGAGAACTTAAAAATATGACCTCTTTACTCAGAGCGTTTAAATGATTATCTATTAGTTTTATAACAACTTTAGTTCTATCAAGCTGCTCTATAATTATTTTATTTACTATTTTGGATTCACTCAAAAAAAGTGTATATACCAAAAGTGTAAGAAATGGTAAAAATCCTATGATGATAAAAATAAAAAGAAGTTTATTTCGTAGTGACTTTCTAAATAAATCAAGCATCTTGGAGCTTTACTCTTATGCTTATAATCTCATCCAAACTACTCATAAAAAGCTCAACAACTTTTGGATGAAAATGAGAACCTGACTCACTTTGAATAATCTCAAGAGTTTTTTCTAAAGTAAAAGCTTTTTTATAAGGTCTCTCGCTAAGAAGAGCATCAAATACATCTACAACAGCAACAATTGCACCGCTAAGAGGGATGTCATCGCCGCCAATGGCATTTGGATATCCTTTTGCATTATATTTTTCATGATGAGTAAGTGCTATCTCTGCTGCTAGTTTTAAAAGTGGAGTCTCTTTTTGCGAAAGTATCGAATACCCTATAATAGAGTGCTGCTTCATTATCTCAAACTCTTCATCATCAAGTTTACCCGTTTTTAAAAGAATGTTATCTGAGATACCGACCTTTCCCATATCATGCATAGGTGCCGCTAGTCTTATAAGCTCTACATCTTCATCACTCCACCCAAACTTTTTGGCGATTAGTGCTGACATTTCCCCAACTCTTAGAGTATGCGCTGAGGTTTCATTATCTCTAAACTCAGCAGTTTTACCCAAGATTGAAATGATATCGCGTTCACTTTTTTGCACTTCTAGAAGTGCATCTTGTAACTCTTTTGTTTTTTTAGAAACTTCTATCTCTAAGATTTTTTTATGATCTTTGAGCATGTTTTGATATGCACCAAGTTTGATGGCATTTTTTACTCTAAGGATAAATTCAATAATGTCATAAGGCTTTGTTAAATACTCGTTTGCGCCAAGTTTTAAGCCCTTAGTAATAGCTTCTTTATCTGAGAGAGCAGAGACTATAATAAGAGGAATAGCTAAAAATCTATCATCGTTTTTTATTATGGAAGTTGCTTCATACCCATCCATAACAGGCATCATTAAATCCATTAAAATTAGATCTACTCTGCTATTATTTAAAATATCTATAGCCTCTTTGCCATTTTGTGCTTCTATGACGTTAAAGCCCTCTTTGATTAATATCTTGGAGGCAACTTTTCTGTTCATAAGTTCATCATCACATAACAATACAGTATTCATTATTCGCTCCATCTATATAAAACTTTTACATCACTGTCTACAATTTCTGCGTTAACGTAACCTACAGCGCCTTCAACATTTTTAACAAAAGCTTTAACGCTTTGGGCAGATTGCATGCTAAGAGGCGGTCTTTTGCCAAGATAGTGTTCTTTTGTCCAGTATGACTTTAATCTCTCAAAACTCATGTCAAGTATCTTATTTTCAAATTTTAATCTTAATGAGTCCATCGCTCCGAGATTTACAGGGACTACGCTTATGTCATTAACAACAGTTATTTTTTTCAAATATATGGCTTTTATTTGCGCCTCTGAGAGCTCTTTCATTTTTATGTTTGAGATTATTGCATACTCGCTCGCAAATGATAAAGAGTTGATAATAAGGAGCAATAATATAGTTCTTATAACTGTTTTCATCAAAAGAGTACCGAAAATGAAAATAAAAACTGATTTTGAGAACTTTTTGAGTGAAACTGATATTCAGATTTAATTGCAATTGGATAAAGTGGTCTATATGTATATCCAAAAATCAACATATCATCAGAGGTCGGATTTATGCTCTGCTCATAAGATTCAACTCTTATCACTCCTATATGCTGCTCTGTAAATCGGTATAAACCTTGAACATAGAGTGCATAATCTGTAGTGTATTGGCTTTTAGATTTTTGTGAACCAACTTCAGTTAAAAATTGATATTTTTCAGACTCATATTTTGCAGATAAAAGCATATAGTAAAGGTCTTCATTAACTCTATTATCAGTAAGATTGTTAAAATAACCACTGTTTAATTTAAAAGTATAATCATCTATTGAATAAGAGATACCAAAACCGTAATGTCTGTCTATCTTGTAGTTGTTATACTCAGCGTCGATGCCATCATTGTGTTGCAAGATAGCGTCTATTTTTAATTCGCCCTCTCCATAAGAGAGATATGAAGAGCCTAAACCAGTTGTAAATTTTGGAAAGATTATTGATGAAGTTATTGGATTTGATGTTGTTTCGCGTAGTACATTTATAGGAAGAAGGTTCCAAAAACCTATAGGAGAGTTATATTTACCAACTCTAAACATATAGTTCTCGTCTAAGTTATAATCTAAATACAGTCTCTCAGTATATAGCTTATTATCTTTTTCTGTTGTCTTTACGCCGTTTTCATATGTTTTTACATAATACTCTTTAAATTCAAACTCAGCCATATAAGAGAATTTTTCATAATTACCGTAACCTAAAATAGCTATATCATCAACTCTGTATCTATCTATGTCGTCTGTATGTTTATAATCAAGTGAAAAGTAGCCACCTACGTAAAATGGTAATGAACCTACTTGCGTACCTTTTCCCAATTGATACTCTTCATCTCCTTGGAGAGAAAGTATAAATATAAAAGCAAGAATAATATAACGCATGTAAGAGTTCCTTTTAGAATTTTATATGTTAAGCCACTCTTTTCCTATTGCTTTTAACGCTTCTGGGTTTTCTGATGCAAAAAATTCTAGCTTTGTACTACTAAATTTTTCTTTAAAATTAAAATCTTTTTCTAACTGCTGAACTATTGCATCTCCAGAGTGGATAAAGATAGTATCTTTGTTAAAATAACCCTCGAGAGCATCTGTAATAAGTGGAAAATGTGTACATCCTAAGATAACGGCATCAGGTTTTTTAAGAGAGTCAAAATAGTGTCTAAATGTAGCTTCTAATATATCGCCGCTATAAATACCTTCTTCAACAAGAGGCACAAAGAGCCCAGTTGCTTTAGCTTGTAAGTTTTTAAAACCCTCAGCATTTAAGCCGATTTCATAAGCTTTTGAGTTGATAGTTGCTTTTGTTCCAAGGATTAGTATATTTGAATTTTTATCGCTTAATGCATTTGAGGTTGCTAAGATGCCAGCCTCTACAACGCCTATAACAGGGCATGAAGATACTTCTCTCATCTCGCTAAGTGCATGCGCACTTACAGTGTTACATGCAACGATGATAAGGTCAAGGTTAAAGTCTTTAAAAAACTCAACTGCCTCTATAGCGTAACGGATGATAGTTGATTTATCTTTTATACCATAAGGCACACGAGCTGTATCGCCATAGTAGATAATCTCTTCAAAGAGTTTGTTCTCTAAGAGAGATTTTACGACTGTTAGTCCGCCGATTCCGCTATCAAATACACCTACACGCATGGGCTATTGATTTGTATTCATACTTTCTAAAAATTCTGCATTTGTAGGTTTTTTGCCCATTGTGCTATAGACAAATTTTAGTGCTTCTATCTCATTATCTTGTTTATGAATCATTTGACGTAAAATAAACACTTTTTGTAAAACTTCAGGACCGATTAGAAGTTCATCTTTTCTTGTTCCAGATTTTAGGATATCCATAGCTGGGAAGATTCTTCTATCTGCTATCTTTCTATCGAGGATTACCTCAGAGTTACCAGTACCTTTGAACTCTTCAAAGATAACTTCATCCATTCTACTTCCTGTATCTACAAGAGCAGTTGCTATGATAGTTAAACTTCCACCATTCTCAATATTACGAGCAGCTCCAAAGAATCTCTTTGGTTTATGAAGAGCGTTTGCATCAACTCCACCTGAGAGAACTTTTCCACTTGAAGGTGTAACGGTATTATAAGCACGTGCAAGGCGAGTAATAGAGTCAAGTAAAATCACAACATTTTTACCAAGCTCAACACGTCTTTTTGCTTTTTCTATTACCATCTCAGCAACTTTAACATGGTTTTTTGCAGGCATATCAAAAGTAGAGCTATAAACTTCACCCTTAACGCTTCTCTCCATGTCAGTTACCTCTTCAGGTCTCTCATCAACAAGTAAAACCATCAAATCTATCTCTGGATGATTGTGAGTGATACCATGAGCAATCTCTTTTAAAAGCTCAGTTTTACCGCTTCTTGGAGGGGCCACGATAAGTCCACGCTGTCCTTTACCAATAGGAGCAAAAAGGTCCATCATACGACCAGTTAACCCTTTTTCTCTATATTCTAATTTTATCTGTTCTGTTGCATAAAGTGGAGTGAGGTTTTCAAAGAGAGGTCTTTTTTTACTCTCTTCAGGAGGAAGACCGTTTACGGCTTCTATTTTGATTAGTGCGTAGTATCTCTCTTGCTCTTTTGGAGGTCTAACTTGTCCAGTTACCACGTCTCCATTACGAAGAGCAAAGCGTTTGATTTGAGTGTTAGAGACATAAGCATCATTTATACTTTCATCAAAACTTTTGTCAATTGAGCGGATGAAACCATAACCATCTTGCATAATCTCTAAGATGCCACTAAAGAGGATAAATCCGCCTTGTTCAGTCTGAGCTTTTAGTATCTCAAATATAAGGTCCTGACGTTTTAACTCATTTGGTTGCTCAATATTTAGCTCAACAGCCATAGCTGTCAAATCTTCAATACTCTTTATACGAAGATCTTCAACACTTACGCCTTTAACAGGTTTGTGTGTTCTTGTCTTTGTGTTGTTTTTGTTATTACTGTTGTTGCGAGGCTGTTGTGAATCGATTTCGCTCATAAAATAGCTACCTTAGTTTTTTAGATTTTGCACTGTGGGATATTTCTATAGTGCATTGGGAAAGTGTGTTTTAAACATTTTGATGGCGTGATTTTACACTAATAAAACTTCCATTGTCAAGTGGATAACAATTTAAAATTTTAAAGAGGAGAGTTTTTGTAGCTAATTTTGAGTTTATAAGTTATCTGTAGGTGAGTTGTCTGTTTTTATCTAGTGAGATTTCTCTTTTGCTATGTATCTGGGCTTGTTTTGGGCATTTAACAAGAGATTAAAGAGAGGAGAGTTTTTTTTATCATTGCATACAAAAGCAGCGAAAAAATCTCACTAGATATTTGAGGCGCAAACGTCTCAAAAGATAGCAATTTTTTTATTTTTGCTATCTTTTAAAGAGTTTTTAATATCTATTATACGCTATATCTTGATTGATATAACGTATAATAAACTAATAATTCTTAAAAGTTCTTGAATTTTAGTAAAACTCTAAGCGTATAGTTTTTTGTTGAAATCTTCAAACTCTCTAAGAGTTCTCTCTAGCAGTTTTTGCATCTCTAAAAATATATCATCAGTAGCTTTGATTTTTGTTATTGAGTTATCAAATAAATCTACTATGCTTGATTTTATTTGATTGCTTTGGTTTTCATCTCTTAGTTTACTTGGCTCAAATATAGAGGCTATATCTTTTGCCATTTTTGTAACAGGGGAGGTTGGAGCATCCTCGCTTAACTCTTTTAAAAAGTTGTCTATATAAGGTTGCGCTATCTTCATAAACTCTTCTATCTCTTTTTTATCTTGCTCATCTATACCGTTTGATTTTATAGAGTAGTTAAAAGATTGCATTGATGAGAAGCTAAACTCCTCTTGTGAACCTTGTGAGTTTTTTTGAGAGCTCATAGAAAGTGCGCTCTCATTTGCAAAATCCATCTTTATAACATCACCACTGGACGTTTTCATAGATATATTTAAATCATGAGATCTGTAAGCGTTAAGTAAGTATGAAGTGTCCATATAAACTCCTAAATTTACTTACAAATCGGCAAATGTTTAAATATTTTTAGCTACAAGAACCGAGCTTGCAGCCAATCATCTCTTGTTTAGCGCTACTCCAAGCTACAAATGCCCACATAGAAGGCTTTGGCGCACTACTATCTTTTATATGTAGCTTATAGTACTCTCTTGCCCTCTGTTGCTGAGTCTCATCCAAGGCACCAACACTCCAGATAAGTGATGTTACAAACTCATCGGCATTTGAGTAGCGAACACTTCCGTCTTTTGTAGGAATATAGTCTATATATGGAAAATAGCCATCTTTGTAAAGAAGCAGAGGGATATACCAAAAGTCTGGTTTAGTGATAATCTTTTTACCAATGAAGTCCAAAATCTCCATATCTACAAAACTTCCACCAGTTTTATATGTCAAGTAAGAAGCTTTTTTCGCTTGAGAAGTCATCTTTTTGAGTGCTTCTTCTATATCTTTTACTTCCATACTTCTTGAGGCAACGGCGATATCAACTTGTGGAAGATGACTCCAATCATCATCCCAACCTATATGGTAAGTTTTGATGTTTGTGATGCCTTCTCTTGCAGCATAAGCCTCAAGTTCTTCTAGCATCTGAGCAGAGAAGTCGATGGCAATAACCTCTTTTACCATTTTTGCAAGAGGAATAGCTAAAGTCCCAGGTCCACAACCAATATCTAAAACCGTATCATTTTTAGATATATCCATTCTTGAGATGAAATCCTCAACATAAGAGGAGTTCTGCATCCTTGGAGCCATCTCTTTTGATTTTTTATCCCAGTCGTTACTGTTTTTACCTTTAAAAACAGTAGCCTCTTTGTGCTCTTTGTACATTAACGCGAAATCAATTTCTTTTAAAAACATCCACTCTCCTAAAATTTATAATTCATAGTTGCAAAGTATTCACGCCCAGCTTCAGGGAACCCTACGTTGTATTGTATCAATTTATCAGTGAGGTTTTTTACACCTGCTTCAAATTGTAAGTTGTCCATGTATGCATAGATAAGTTTTGTATCAAATGTTGTAAATGAAGCCATCTCAACATAAGTACCGTTTGTAATTTGCTCATAAACTCCATCTCTAAACTTTGAATTTGCATATATTGAGAAGCCAGAGCCTAGTTTTTGCTCAACATAAGCAAAGATTTGATGTTTTGGCACACCCGTTCTTTTTATACTAGAGTCTTTTTTGTTTTTTACATCTACATAGGCATAGTTTCCGCCAACCTTTGTACTATCGTTTTTATAAGCTATATCAAACTCACCGCCTTTATGTTCAAAATCTCCGACATTTTGGTTTTGCTCTAAAGCTGGGTTTGGAGCAAAGATTACACTTTGAATAGCATCTTTGATTTTAGAGTAGTATATATTTGCATTTGTAGAGATATTGTTTGCTTGGTATATGTAACTTAGTTCATAATGGTTAGCTACCTCTTTATCAAGGTCTACGTTAGGAACTGATCTACCCATTTTACGAGAATATCTATCTTTCATAGATGGCATATAACTCTTTTGAGACACGCTCGCTCTTACTTTTGACTCATCGTTGAGAGTATAGATAAGTGCTGCTTGAGGATTTATAGATGATTGACTTGAGAGAGTTAACATATTTAAGTAAGCTGTGTTTGTATCAAATATCTCATCACCTTCAAGTCTATCATAGCTCACACCTGCAAGAAGTTCTAACTCTTTTGTAATCTTGTAGTTATCTTCAACACCCAAAGAGATAGTATGGTCTTCATAGCGTTCAGTCATAGTTTCTGAGTCGATTGTCTTTGAGATATCATATCCGCGATGCACATCTTTTTTATAGTTTGCTGCAAGTTTTAAAAAGTTCTCTCCCGCCTCTAGAGCATACTCAAGACGCGCTCCATAGCTATAATCATCATAACGACTCTTAAAAGTTGAACCAAAAGCGTTAAAAGTAGAGTAGGTATTGTCTGCATAAGAGTAGAGAGAATTTTTGCTCTTATCAAAGTACGCAAGCGCTTTTATATAGCTGTTATCAAAGTTCTTCTGAGCTGAAATAGAGATAGTCTCTTTATCCCAATAAGGCCAATCCCAATAACGCACCGATGCTAAAGTGCTATCAATACTTGGTGGCTGCTGTTTTTGCCCTTTTTGATTTGAGTAACTTATTGCTACTTCGCTTGCATCATCTGTTACATAACCGACCTTTAGACTTATTTTCTGATCTTGTGTCTCTGAGCGGAGTCTATCACCTTGCGGTTGCGCAGAACCTGCAACAGGAGAGTAATCATCACTTAAGCGAAAATGGTCTCTTTTACTATATGTTGCGCCAAGTTGCGCATAAAAACCATCTACTTTAGAGCCGACATTAACGCTCTGTAAATGTCTTGCCATTTGGCCATCACTATCTAAAACCATCTCTGCTCTAAGATTTCCCTCAAGCTCTTTTGTGGGCTTTTTAGAGATGATGTTTATAACACCTCCCATAGTATTTCCTCCATATACAACAGAAGAGTAACCTTTTGATATGTCGATTTGCGAGATATCATTTGTTAAAAATCTTGAGTAGTCAAAGTTGCCATCATAAGGAACATAAACAGGAATACCATCTATAAAAACTCCAATTCTTTTTGCATCAAATCCACGAATACTAACAGTCGTTTCATTTCTGGCACCCGTATTACTCATACTAAGACCACTTACATTATCAAGTGTCTCTGCAACTGTTCGCTCATTGTTTTGAGTAATTGTTTTTGCGGTTATAGTTTGCTCTATAGGATTTATGTCTTCCGCAGAGTTTTGCACACTCACAACCCCTAGTGTGTAACTTCCCTCAGCCATAGCAAAAGAAGCCGCTGCAGATAATAATATAATACTTTTTTTCATTTTTTCATTCCTTTAATTACGCCACTAAAATAACGCTAGAAGCTTTGAAGATTGCATATACATCATCGCCTTTTTTTATTTGAAGCTCTTCTACTGCGTCATTTGTAACGATTGCGCAAAGATGTTTATTGCCAACACTTAGTTTTACTTCACTGTTTACCGCACCTTTTATAACTTCTGATACTTTTGCTAAGATGTTATTTCTCGCAGTTGCTCTTAGTTTTTCTTTACTGAGAATCACTAAAGATGATTTGATGAGAGCATACACATCTGAGCCAACTTTAAGCTCTAAAGACTCTTTTGCATCATTTGTGATAGTTGCACAAATAGTTATAGTATCTGATATTTTTACTACCACTTCACTCATAACTCCACCGCTTTTTATCTCTGTAATTTTTCCGCTAAATTCATTTCTTGCACTTGTTTTCATTCTTTTTCCTTTTTAATTATTTTTAGCCAGATGTATCTCTAGCAACTTCTGTTTATAAGTACACTTTAGATTTATTTTAAAATCCTCCTGTCTTTGAAATAGTTACCTTTCTAAATTTTTGGTTTAATATCTCTGCTAAAAATACGTAGCATCTCTTTTGTTGTAGCGATTTCAGATGAAGCTACTTTTAGAACTAAGTGAAGATTTTTTATCCTCTTCTTAATCTCTTTTATTTGCTCTATACACTCATTGCTATCTCCAATGATTGCGGCCTTCATAAATGTTGTGGCATCAAAAAAAGACTCTCTTTGAGCTAATAGTTCATCGTAGTTTGCTTTGTTAAATTCTGGTTGAGCACCTTTTACTTTTATGGCTCGCATAGACTTTACAAAGTGGTCTGTTGCTGGGAGCACTATACTTGTCGCTTCAGCTTTTGTGTCTGCAACCCCAAAGACTCTCATAAGAACGCTTTGTGGATAAAATCCAGCAACGCTTTTATAACTCTCTTGCGCCACTTCACACTCTTCAAGCGTTGCACCTTGAGAAAACATAAGTCCATATCCATTTTTTGCCGCAAACTCGATTGTCTCTTTTGTTGCAAAAGTTGCTATATATGTAGGAATTTTTTCTTGAAGCGGTTTTGGTTGAAACTGCTCATCTTTGTAGAGTTTTTGCTCAATATCTCTCACATTTTCATAAAGCTCATCTCTTAGAGTGTCTGAGTTTTTTTTAAAATACTCCAAATCAAGCGCAAATCCACCTTTGGCAAACCCTGCGTTTATGCGCCCACTTGAGAGGTTGTCAAGTGTAGCTATCTCTTCTGCTAGTCTTGTAGTGTTATAAAACGGAGTTAAAAATGCAGCCGTTCCTATGCGGATACGAGAAGTCTTTGCGGCAACCGCAGCCATCATCAAAGATGGATTTGGCATAACGCTAAAAGCATTAAAATGGTGCTCTGCAAACCACACTTCATCAAAGCCTAACTCTTCAGCTAAAACACCTAGCTCGACATCATTTAAAATAGTTTCATGCGCATCTGCATAAAAATTCTCACTCAATAAAAAAATACCTAATTTCAATTTTCTTCCTATTTTGTTATAAAAACCCACCAGCCACTCTCATCATCTATGATTGTGTGCTTTGTTGGGCTTAATGTGTTTAATATTTGTGGTAGTGCTTCACGCTCTGTTTTTACTCTCTCTTTAAAAGAGTCTCTCCAGTCTGGTTTCTCTTTGCTCATTTGAGCTGTTATCTGCTCTCTTAGCTCTTTTGTTCCAAATCCACCGCCTATGTAAGCGTGTCCGCCAACTTTTAAAACTCTTAGTATCTCACCATAAGCCTTACTCCAATCATCCCAAAATGGTGAAGAACCACGGCTGATGACGATGTCAAGAGAGTCATTATCAAGCTCAATGTTATGGATATCGCCCAACATAAAGCTACTTCTATGAGTTATTTCTTCTTCCTCTGCGTAATCTTTTGCAAGAGAGAGCATCTCATCTGATTGATCAAAAAAAGTTACATGTAACTCTGTAATCTGCGCCATTGCACGCCCAAGTGCACCAGTTCCACATCCAACATCAAGGCATTTTCCACTTGAGAGGGCAGCCTTTTGCTTTATCTGCTGTGCTATTACAGGGTAAATTGGTGCAAATACTTCTCGTACTATGCGGTCAAATACACTTGGATTGGTTCCGCCTTTATGCTCTTTTTTT